>JAISIN010000031.1 GCA_031262085.1 Prevotellaceae bacterium | reverse complement strand
GACACCATCTACTTCCTGCCCGTGACCCCCTACTTCGTAGAGAAGGTGATCGAAAAAGAGCGACCCGACGGCATCATGCTCGCCTTCGGCGGACAGACCGCGCTGAACTGCGGCGTGGCGCTCTACAAGGAGGGCATACTCGATAAGTACAACCTGCGCGTGCTCGGCACGCCGGTGCAAGCCATTATCGACACCGAAGACCGCGAACTGTTTGTGCACAAGCTCAACGAGATAAACGTCAAAACCATCCAAAGCGAAGCCGTAGAGAACGCCGCCGATGCCCGTCGCGCGGCTGCCACGTTGGGCTATCCCGTCATTGTGCGCGCTGCTTATGCGCTGGGCGGATTGGGTTCGGGCTTCTGCGACAATGAAGAGGAGCTGAACGTGCTCGTAGAGAAAGCCTTTGCCTTCTCGCCGCAAGTGCTGGTGGAGAAGTCGCTCCGCGGCTGGAAAGAGGTGGAGTACGAGGTGGTGCGCGACCGTTTCGACAACTGCATCACCGTCTGCAACATGGAGAACTTCGACCCGCTGGGCATACACACCGGCGAGAGCATCGTCATCGCCCCCTCGCAGACGCTGAGCAACACCGACTACCACAAACTGCGCGAACTCTCCATCCGCATCATCCGCCACGTGGGCATCGTGGGCGAGTGCAACGTGCAGTACGCCTACGACCCGGGCAGCGAGGACTACCGCGTCATCGAGGTCAACGCCCGCCTGTCGCGCTCCTCGGCGCTCGCCTCCAAAGCCACCGGCTATCCGCTGGCGTTCGTGGCTGCCAAGCTGGGATTGGGCTACGGACTGTTCGACCTGAAGAACTCCGTCACCAAAACCACCAGCGCCTTCTTCGAGCCGGCGCTCGACTACGTGGTGTGCAAGATTCCGCGCTGGGACTTGGGTAAGTTCCACGGCGTAGACAAAGAACTCGGCTCGAGCATGAAGTCCGTCGGCGAGGTGATGGCAATCGGTCGCACCTTCGAGGAGGCGATACAGAAAGGTCTCCGCATGATCGGGCAGGGCATGCACGGCTTCGTGGAGAACAAGGAGCTGGTCATCCCCGACATCGACAAGTCGCTTCGCGAGCCGACCGACAAACGCATCTTCGTCATCTCGAAAGCTTTCCGCGCCGGCTATACCGTCGACCAGATACACGAGCTGACGAAGATCGACAAGTGGTTCCTCGAGAAGCTGATGAACATCGTGTACACCCACAAAGAGCTGGAGCAGTGGGGACGGAACCACAAACAGCTCACCGAACTGCCCTTCGAGCTGCTCCAACGAGCCAAAGTGCAGGGCTTCTCCGACTTTCAAGTAGCCCGCGCCATCGGCTACGAGGGCGACATGGAGGAGGGACTGCTCTGCGTGCGACAATATCGCAAAAGCATCGGACTGCTGCCCGTGGTAAAGCAGATCGACACCCTCGCTGCCGAGTACCCAGCCCAGACCAACTACCTCTACCTCACCTACAGCGGCATCGCAGGCGACGTCCACTACTTGGGCGACCGCCGCTCCATCGTGGTGCTCGGCTCGGGCGCCTACCGCATCGGCTCGTCGGTAGAGTTCGACTGGTGCGGCGTGCAGGCACTCAACACCATCCGCAAGGAGGGCTACCGCAGCGTGATGATCAACTACAACCCCGAAACCGTGTCGACCGACTACGACATGTGCGACCGCCTCTACTTCGACGAACTGACCTTCGAGCGCGTCATGGACATCCTCGAGCTGGAGAACCCGCACGGGGTCATCGTCTCCACCGGCGGACAGATACCGAACAACCTCGCCCTGCGCCTCGACGGACAGCACGTGCCCATCCTCGGCACTTCTGCCAAGAGCATCGACAACGCCGAAGACCGCGAGAAATTCTCCGCCATGCTCGACCGCATCGCCGTCGACCAACCCCGCTGGCGCGAGCTGACCTCGATGGACGACATCAACGAGTTTGTCGACGAGGTGGGCTTCCCCGTCCTCGTCCGCCCCTCGTATGTGTTGAGTGGCGCGGCGATGAACGTCTGCTCCAATCAGGAGGAGCTGGAGCAGTTCCTCAAGCTGGCAGCCAACGTCTCCAAAAAGCATCCGGTCGTAGTGAGCAAGTTCATCGAGCACGCCAAGGAGGTGGAGATGGATGCCGTGGCGCAAAACGGCGAAATCATTGCCTACGCCATCTCCGAGCACATCGAGTTTGCGGGCGTACACTCGGGCGATGCCACCATTCAGTTCCCCCCGCAGAAGCTCTACGTGGAGACCGTGCGCCGCATCAAGCGCATCAGTCGCGAGATTGCCCGCGAGCTGAACATCTCCGGTCCGTTTAACATCCAGTACTTGGCGCGCGAGAACGACATCAAGGTCATCGAGTGTAACCTGCGTGCCAGCCGCTCCTTCCCCTTCGTGAGCAAGGTGCTCAAGATCAACCTCATCGAGCTGGCTACCAAGGTGATGCTCGGTCTGCCTGTCGAGAAGCCCCACAAGAACCTGTTCGATCTCGACTACGTGGGCATCAAAGCCAGCCAGTTCTCCTTCAACCGCCTGCAAAAAGCCGACCCCGTGCTGGGTGTCGACATGGCAAGCACGGGCGAGGTGGGTTGCATCGGCAGCGACACCTCTTCCGCCGTCCTCAAGGCGATGCTCTCCGTGGGCTACCGCATCCCCGAGAAAAACATCCTCCTCTCCACCGGCACCACCAAGCAGAAGCTCGACCTGCTCTCCGCCGCCCAGATGCTCTCCGCCAAAGGCTACAACCTCTTCGCCACCGGCGGCACCGGCAAGTTCCTCGCCGAAAACGGCGTGCCCAATACCCGCGTCTACTGGCCCAGCGAACAGGACAAACAACCGCAAGCCCTCGACCTGCTCCACAACAAGCAGATCGACATGGTGGTCAACATCCCCAAGAACCTCACCGCCGGCGAACTCTCCAACGGATACAAAATCCGCCGCGCCGCGATAGACTTGAATATCCCGTTGCTGACGAATGCCCGACTGGCAAGCGCGTTCATTCAAGCCTTCTGCACAATGACGCTGGACGATTTGGCGATAAAGGCGTGGGAGGAGTATAAGTAAAGGGCTTCCCGACGCGCCGCCCTAAGACGATTCGATGTCGCTCTAAAGCACATCAAGGTCACTGAAACGCATCGAGGTCGCAACCGCTAACGCGGTGCGACCTCGATGCTGTTTTTGCTATTTGAAGTACAAAGCTCACAGCAAGGATGCTGCCAGTTTCTTTATCTCATTGATGCGAAGGCTTCGCTTCTTATCTTGTCGAGCCACTTGCATGTCGTAGCTCATTTGCATTCTCACCAACAAATCGGCATCTATACCGAGCGCAGCTTCCAGCAACAATGCAAAATCGGTAGAGAGCGGGCGTTTGCCATTTAATATCTCATTGAGCATGGTATATGAAACGCCGAAGGTGTGGGCAAACTGTCTCTGCGAGATACGCCTGCACTCCAACTCTTCTTTTACGAGTTCCCCCGGATGATAAGGGCGAAACGGATAACCTATACTTTCCATAAAATCTATTTATATGGTAGCAAAGTAATTCGACAGCTCAGTCATATTGTGAAAGACAATCGTTTTTACCGATGTCTCATGCGTTCTCTTCGTGTTTCGATGCTTCATCACAATTCGCAATGTCTCCTTAACGATGTCTTCTTCGTTAATCAAGGTAATCTCCTTTGACGCTTTTACTTGCTCCAAAATGCCACAAAGTTCGTCGGCAAATGAGCGGGATACAAACACGACCTGCTCGAAGTCGAGTATAATATGTTGACTTGCCGTCTCATTGATAGCAGTCAAAATCTGATTGGCTTGCATACGTGAGCGGAGTTCATTGCCAATCAGTTGGGCGATTTGTATGGTGTCATTCTCCATTGTTAATCCTCCATGTAATTTATGTAGTTGAAATTTGAGTTATAGCTATAAGGAATGCGCAACAATGCGATTGTTCCATTCCATTTTATGGTATTGGGAAGTTCATATACGACCTCTTCATTTTCTGTCTTGCGGTAGAAAGCGCCACCGCTAAACATAAGGAATTGTCCTTTCAATCCTTCAGCAAGCATATTCTTAGAGGTGACAATTCCGTATCCTCTATTTTCCGCATCAGGTAAGTTCTTTGTCGAAATGCCTTGAGTGGCTTGTCGCATGGCTTCTATATCATTATCTATGCCCAAGCTATTTGTCTTGCGGTAACTTCCGAGTAAAGTAATGCCGGTATCTGCAATGCAAATATCAATATACTTCTTGCAAGGGTAATACTGTGCAAAGATGTAGCCATATTCACTGCCTGAATGCTCGGTAATATTATCAATCAATTCGGATAGCATATACCTCATGGCAATATAGAGGTCGCCTTTGATTGATAATTGAACGCGGATTATATCCCCAATCACTCCCAGTATTCCGTTTTTTATCGCATCTTTGGATGCGTTTGCCGGAAACTTAATCATAGGGATATAGCTTCTCTCTTTGTATCGAGCCATGAAAGTTGCAAAGTCTTTCACGGTTTCTGCCTCAAGGAAACGGTCGAACCAAATCATGTTAAAATATCGCGCCAGCTCATTGGGGATGTTCGAATATACAATTGATTTGTTGCATGTAAGACGATACAATGATAGAGGAAGAAGAAAGAAGGGGTTCAATGTTTTAGTCTGTGAGAAATCCCATATCACCCCGTCATCATCTGTTCCGGATTGATTCATTTGATCAATGATCTTGAATAGATAGTCGAAAGATTCTCCTATCCTTTCATCATTGATTTGTTCGGGCATTTGTATAGTAATGAATGACATATTCTAATTGTTGGCGTGGCAAAGTTACATGAAATCATTGGAATAATGCGATATAGATCAGTGCTAATTAAAGAATGTCACCACCCTTCAAGTCCGTCAGCTACTCTTCGCCAAAGGCTACAACATCTTCGCCACCGGCGGCACCGGCAAGTTCCTCGCCGAAAACGGCGTGCCCAACACCCGCGTCTACTGGCCCAGCGAACAGGATAAGCAACCGCAAGCCCTCGACCTGCTCCACAACAAACAGATCGACATGGTGGTCAACATCCCCAAGAACCTCACCGCCGGCGAACTCTCCAACGGATACAAAATCCGCCGCGCCGCGATCGACTTGAATATCCCGTTACTGACCAACGCCCGATTGGCAAGCGCGTTCATTCAAGCCTTCTGCACGATGACGCTCGATGATTTGGCGATAAAGGCGTGGGAGGAGTATAAGTAAAAGGCTTCTATCAGGCACGGATTACGCGGATTACACGGACTTGTGAACATGAAGGTCTGCGTAATTCGCGTAATCTGTGTCTAAAAAGGCATAGCGTCACACTCATAATCCGATAATAAGTTCTACATTTGTCGCACCAATCAATAAAAACAGAAATTATGGATAAGTTAATAAAGAACGGTGAGGTGCTTTCGGGTTACTTCGACGATGCGCCGCTAAAGGATAACCAGGTCACCGATCTACCTGATGAGATAATCATTGCCGCCATTCAATATATGGATAGCGCACGCGAACGAGGAGAGCTGATTCCGCACGAAAAAGCCTGTGCCATTTTAGCGGAACGTCACGGATGGAAGTGATTTGGTCTAAGTTGTCGATTGATTCGGTCGATAGTATCATTACGTATGTAGAGAGACATTTTGGAAATAAAACAGCGGCTAAGGTCTATCGTAAGATAATATCTTTCCTTTTGTCATTGAGCCACACCCCACGTATGGGAACTGTCATGCCACAGTTCTCGCAATTTGGTGAGATTCGCCGCGCCGTCTTTAAGCAGAATCATATCTATTATCGCATCATGGATAGTCAAATCGAATTAATCATCATTTGGGACGGTCGGCAAGATCCGTCTCGCCTGTATGATATGCTGATTGATTATCTGACAAAGAATTACGAGTAACTACGCAATAGGCTTGGTAATCTCAACCTTCATGCCGAGTGCATTGATAATTCGATAAAACATGCCTGCACTTGGATTTACGTCGCCATGTTCGATACGCGATATATACGATTTCGAGGAGTTTATTCTCTTGGCAAGTTCGGCTTGGGTAACTCTCGCCTCTTTTCGGGCTTCTAAAAGCACCTGCGAACTATAAAAAGAGTAGGCTTCCTCGTCAAACTGCGCACGTTCGGGTGTGCCGGGAGCGCCGTACTTCTTACTTAGTTCGTCACTGTAATTTCTAATATTGTGGTCGTTTGTCTGCATAATATGCCTCCTTTATTTTTAAAGCTCTTTCTATCTCAGACGGCGGTGTCTTTTCTGTTTTCTTCTGAAAGCCATTAAACAGGACGACTACTGTGCCTTCGTCAAAGATAAAGAAGATGCGATAGATGTTATCTCCAAATTTCATGCGGAGTTCATAAAGCCCATTTCGTATCAGCTTGATGAACTTGGTGGGCAAGCGTTCCTCTGTTTCAAGAAGAGATACGATATAGTTTAACTTTCTGAGTTCTTTCGTGGAAAGCGTCGCTATAAAGCGCTCGAAATATCCGCCGTAAGTGATGATAGTCCGTTTCATGCCGCAAAGATAGGCAATGTTTTCAGATAGGGAAACATTTGCTATGCAAATCAACTCGATGGAACGGTTTATGTGTCACTCCGAGAAATCACATGCAACTCTTCTAAGATATCTCTTTTAAGCTTGCTCAAAGGTCTATCATTATCATTCTCGGGTAACATTTCTGCGCCAAATAAGATACGATATGCTTCCTCTTGGGTGATTCTCAAATCGTTGACTGTATTTGCTAAAACTTCTTGTAAGTAAGTTGGAGAGTATTTCGTAGCAAAAGCATACAGGTCTTTTAGTTCTAACCTTGCATGTGCGCTATATATGTCTTCGATTTTAAATATATTCAGCATTTGTTCTACATCATCTGCTTGTTCTTTATAAATCTCATGTGCTCTTACGGTATCAGGTTCCCCATTTCCGTCAATACTATATGTGAATTTGAAATAATCCCTATCACCCTCTGTTAGGTATGGATTCATTATCTCCGGTAACTCCTTAGTTCCCTTACATGAGCTATTACAGATATGGCATGAAGGAATAAGATTGTACAAAGATAATGCGAAGAATGGATATTTGCTTTTAGGTAGATAATGATCAAATTCCGGTCTCGTTACCTTATAACCACCCAATTTCCCTTTTATCATAAAAATGTATTGTCTATTGCAATACACACAGGTATTTTGCCCTATCCAGCCAGCTATTTTATATGAATTTTCCTTATCGTGACTTATCCATTTCTTATAATCGAAAATGCGCTCGAACGTTTGTTTGTCTGCTAATGCCATAAGATCATCCTTCATAGCCCATAATTCATTAGGTTTGCTACGTAATAACTTCTCCAATTTATCATTGGAAAGCTCTACTATATTTTCAGAGTCTCTCTTTCCCTTTATTTTGTCAAGTAACAAATCTACATACTGATTCTCTATCGTTTCACTTAAATAATCAAGATGCCACATGGTCGCCTCCTTTTCTGTTTTTTTCTTTTTTCAATCTTTCTATATCTTTCTCTAACAGAGCTATGTGCTCATCTATAATAGTCTTTTGGTCATCATAAACATCTTGAATCATCATCATGAGTTTATTACGAATAAGCGGTTCTCCAATTATTTCTATGATGGCTTTAAAATGCTCATATTGTTCTTGGCTTAACTTGGATTCATTTTTGTTACAGTCTTTAATGGCAGTTGCAATATTTTGAATCTGGCTTTTTGCATATTCGCCAATAAAGCCATCTTTCAAAAAGAAAGAGCTACGGAGTATATCATGTACGTTTGCTGCAAAAGTGAGTTGTTCTTGCGAGGATATAGTCCCTTCCTTTTCTAAAAATAGCACATTGCTTTTAGGTATATCAGACAAAATGAAAGGAGAGTGAGTTATCAACATGATATTAATTCCTTGTATGCTATTCAAAGGCATTTGTGATAGGCAGTTCAATAACTCTTTGATAAAAAGTCGTTGCATTTCCGGATGAAAATACATCTCTACTTCATCAAAGACAGCATTAATATGTTTGTAAATGATACGATCCTCTCTGTTACCTTGCAATCTTTCTATATAAGGTCCCCATGGTCTCTCCTCAACAGAGTCAAGATTCACCAAATGGTATAAGAATGAACTTATTGTATGTGTGACTTGCTTTTCTCCACTACTTAATGTGTTAAAGTTGATATTTTCAACATTGTTTACTTTATCAAACAGCAATATATCTACTTGAAAAATGGGAGGTGGCAACAACTCTTCTAAATAGAAAGGAATTGCCGGTAATAACTCTTGTGGATTGATATCATATTCAACTACCACATCATCAGGGATAACGTATGTGTTTTTACCCTCGTATTGCTTTTTGTTCTTGTATATATCGAGGCAGTTTCTGCATTTTTCAACGCTTCCTAGTAAATCAATCTCTTTCTTCTGTCCCTCAGTCGGTATACTGCCTGATAGCAATTGAAATTTCAGATAAAATACCGTTTGCCATAATTTTCGAGTTAAATGGGTATGGTCATTAATCAAGATAAGCAGCAAACGAATTACTTCTTTTTTTATGGCTTTACCCGTTCGATAGTTTTTGAAAGTACGATACCATCTATTATATTGTTTATATTGCTTGGTAATCTTTAATATTTTGTAAACGATATATTGCATGGCCTCATCATAATGCATAGGCTTATTCTTGCGTACATTCTTATTCTCATCCATGTTGGTTTCAAATATCTTTTCGGCTTCTTCCTTGATGATTTTATTGAGGTTTTTAAAATCATTAATTTTCATATTCATCTTTAGGTTTTTATTAAAAAAGCCCAAAGTAAATCGAGTTCTTTCTGGCGCATACTTGTAATATTGGCTTTTCTTGTTCCCTAAAGAAAGATAACGATAATCTTGAGCACCAGGAGAAGAAATCCGAATTCTTTTAGTTTCAAATTTCCCATTAATTGTATAAAAGTATTGTTGCTCTCCTATGTGCTGAACAGCATGATGTATTACCGCCATCAATCTCTCTCGAGCAAGGGCGTTTTCCGTGTTAATATCATAATTCCCTTGCGTGCGCTTTGGGTTAATAACTATTGGCGTAAGGTAACCGTCATTCTTGTGGAACAATCCTTTCAGCCAATAACAAATTTCCGGATCATCAAAATCTATAAGATTTCTTCCGCCATCAATCTTCTTTAATTTTTCATTGTCTGTTTTTTCATCTTCATAATCCGACGTGTTAAATGCGTAAATAGAATAGTTTGTCACAATTGAATAAAAGTATTTCTCCAAAGATTCCTTCGATTTCTCTTGATTTGTTGGCGTATAGTATCCTTTAGGCTTTAAAGAATAAGTATCTCCATTTGAGGCATCCTTTTTCCACGTTTTACTATTCCCCTCTTTTATGTACTTATAGACAATCACCTCGTTGTTTCTTACTTCAATTTCAATAATTTCCTTGCCTATTAAAGCGTATAATGACGCATATACATGATCTATATAATGCAGGTGTTCAGCCCCTGGGGATATAAAACCTTCTCCGATAAGCATCACTGCCAAGTTATTAATGACCCGTATCATCAATTCAATAAGCGTACTTTTTCCGGAACCATTCGCTCCAACGATTGCGGAAATACTTACACATAGCTTTGGTTCTTCTTTACCCTCTTTGGTTTCCTTGATGTCGTATAGCTGTTCAACCGTATCATTCGATACGTCATACTCAATAGTACCATCTTTACGGTTATAGCGGAAATTTTGATAGAAAGCGTAGGTCGTGTTCTCTTTAAGAACCTTGTACATTTTCTTTTGCTTATCAACAGAATCAGAATCATTAACAAAAGGTAATGTTCGGACGGCAAGTACTTTAAAGTGCTGATCGTCTTTGCTATTGCTTTTTTCTTTCGGGTTTCCCATGATACATTTAATTTAATATACAACTTTAATTTGAAAGCATTTATGTGAGCATTCTTGGCTATATCACCATCAGAAATTACATCGCCAGACTTCATAACAAGACAATACAGCAAATACTTTCGTTATTCACTTTGACATCAAATTGCTTTTCTGTCAAAAGTTGTTGCAAATATACAAGTTAGTTTTGTTATACAATACTTATATCAACAACTATTTTGGGGGCATTATTCACATTTTCAAATAGTAGGCGATATATTCGTATCTACTCCATTGTATTATCGGGTAAAGCGAGGCGCGAAAGCGCAATCATTGAGACCGATTTTCCAGTTTGTTTCAATCTGTCTATGTGATTCTCGAAAAGAATCTCCTGTCTTTGAAGGACGGATTTACATGACCATGTAGCGATGCCTTACATTACCATGTAAGGGTGGCTTACATGATAAGGCAGCGAATCTCTCCAAGGCTTGGAGAAGATCTCTCCAAGGTTAGGAGAAACCCTCTCCAAGGGTTGGAGAGAAGCCTCTCTAAAAACATACTGGTCGGAGCATTCCGATTATACTTTGCCGCGCTCTTCCCGATGGGATCCTCAACTCATTCCCATGAGTAGAAGTACTCACAGGGCTGAGTAGAGGTACTCATTTCCCCGAGTAAAAGTAGTCGCGGAGCCGAGTAAAAGTAGTCGCGGAGCCGAGAAGAAGTAGTCGCGAAAACGTTCAGAAGTAGTTGTAGCGCCGTTCAGAGCAACTCGTCGCGACGTTCACTGCTACTCGCCGAGTGAGTAGAGCAACTCGTCGGAAGGAGTAGAAGTGAACAACGCGACGAGTAGAAGTCGAGCTAAATTGAGAAGAAGAACCTTTTGAAACAAGATGAAGAACCCTCAAGATTGAGTAGAAGAACTCACTCCGACGACGATTCCTGCCTTAATCCGCGTAACTTATGCTCATAACCCGATAATAAGGGCTACCGTTTCATTATCAGCTAAGTTTTTCGTAAGTTTGCGCGTCGTTAGAATTAAAATAGCCCATTATGATAAAGCAAACATTAAGAGATACATATATCAGTGAAGCCATGAGCTTTGTTCATGACGAAGCCTTGATAGAGCAAGCACTTCACGCCTTGCAAAATGTGAGGAAGCAGCAGGCGGATGGCACTTGCGGCTTTGCCATAAAGGAATTGCACGAAAGAATAGAGCAAGCGGAAAAATCTATTCAAGGGGGGAACACATATACTACGGAAGAGCTTCGTAAACGACATCCTATATGCGATTAGTCTGAAGGTTATTACAGATGATAGATTGATTCCATTTCGACGACACTCCGTTGCTGTGGACGCTTCGCCGTCAAGTGAGCAGTTTGATAGAGCCTGTGCTGCTGACGGAAGATGAGAACGATGAATTGTATCGGATTGTAAAAGCGACGGGGATGCAAATATAGGCGGACTCACATGACCATGTAAGGGAAGGCTTACAGTAAACTCATCCGGAGAAAGCGTCCATGGCGTGTTTTTCTTATGAATATGAAGCTAATTTGCTCATTTGGTGCTACCTTTGCACAAAGTTTAATGACATAATAATAACTCCATGTACACCCCCATCGAAATAGACAGGAACGCACTCACCATGATGGGAGTGCCATTCCCCGATTTGGAAACGCTCGAAAGTGTTGCCTATGAAATAGGTTCTAACATGTATGAAGGCTTTGAACCCACACCGGAATTACTTCTTTTATATCTCGATCTGCGGGCAGGAAAGATCAGCAATAAACAACTTGTTGAAGTCTTAAAACAGATAGCATGAACGGTTAGCAAGTATCTACCAACGTTACATGGCTTGCACCATTGAAGGCGACGTGGAGCTTCTTTCTTCATTAATACTGGAGCTGATTAGCTAAGCACTGATTGGTGCGAGAAGCGTATTTTATCTTGTCGAGCCACTTGCATGTCGTAGCTCGTTTGCATTCTCACCAACAAGTCGGCATCTATACCGAGCGCAGCTTCCAGTAACAATGCAAAATAGGTAGAGAGCGGGCGTCCCCCGGATGATAAGGGCGAAACGGATAACCTATACTTTCCATAAAACCTATTTAAAAAGTTGTTCCATGCGCGAAACCTCCTTTAAAGCCCTTACGCACTTCAAATATCCATTTACTATTTGAGGTTGATAGCGATGATGTTTATCATCGGTTCTACCTTTTTCGTACAGCTCACGTCCACATATTTAGATTAATCTATTTTTCAGAGACTACTTTACATTACCAATAATTGGTGTAACCATTATTATAACTATCCGGAACAAAATACCCCTCAGCATTGATGAACTTTACCAACCCATCCATCGTAACCACCATATAATAAGATGGCGCTATTTTATCTACGTAAATATGAGTGACGATGTCAAAGAAAGGAATAGAGGCAAGAACGTTACCTTGATTATCAATATTCTTTATTTCCCAATTACAATAATATTTGCCACTCACTTCTTCGTTTATCATAGACAGAAATATGAGAGAATTATCGAAAGAAACTTTACTAAAACTTACTGATCTGAGAACATCCAGTAATTTAGTATATTGATGTGTATCATAGTCCCACAGATAAGCCCCGCCCGAACCTAAAAGATAAGCTTGAGTATTTGAAAAAGGCATGATAAGTCCCATTGAATGCTTTACGTCATCAGGAAAAGATTCCAATGACGCATCATCGAGATTATACTTACCCAGCTCTACTCCGTTTGTGTCGTATTCATACAGAGAATAAGAAGTGTACATCGCAGTACAAAGTAATTTCTCGTTTTGATAGATTACATCCGAAAAGAAAGCATTGCCATATTCACCCGGAATAATTTTATTCCACGCCACTGTACCTTCGGGGGAGAGGCAAGTACAGAAACCGACAAGAGTTGCTTCCTCATCATTTCTCTGCATTTGACCCACCACAATCAGACGTTCATCCGGCAAAACGGTTATTGCTGTATTCGCCCAGTTTCCCTCCATTGTTAATCCCCACAGTTCATTACCTTGCGCGTCGACTTTTAGAACAGTGCAATAATTTGCAACATAATAGTTATTTCCCGTCGTTTCCACGATTTCGTAATATGTCGGGCCGTGTGATGTCATTTTATCCAAATCACCAATCCATTCTATTTGGAAGTCCGCATCCAATTTAATCATTTTGTGCCCCAAGATGACAGACTCGGGAATAGACGATATAATGCACAATACAATATATCCGCCATCTGTAGTCGTATTAAAGCAGACAAAAGAAATGCGATCATTTTCATGTCCGGGTACTATAAGTTGAATACGTTTGTCGTAAAAGCGCTTCATGGTAGTGAATGTGGTTACGGATTCTTTCATGTCAATCTCGTCTGCGGTTGCCCGAACGATTATGTCATAAGGGGTATTGGGTGTTAGGTCGTTTATTCGAGCATAATATTCTTTCAAATCTTCATCATATTGCGACTGGTAAACTTTACCATTGATCGTCAGTTCGTATTCTATTGCATTTTCTGCTAAAGTCCACCGAATGGTGGCTGCTGTATCGATGACTTCGACTGCCGTTACGGCAAAATCGCCAATAACCGGTTTCACAGCGTCGTCTTTCTTACAAGAAGAGACAAATACAATAACAGTTAGCAGAAAGAGATAGAGTATTTTTATTCTTTTATTCATTTATCAGTTTTCAATTGTTGATTTATTACGGTGTATAAAAAATATGCTGCAAATATACAAGTTGTTTTTGTCATGCAATACTTTTAGCAACAAATGTTTTAATGAGCATATCCGTATTTTCAATAAGTAGACGATGTATTCGTATTTACACTCCTTTATTCTCGGATAAAGCGAGGTTCGGGAAAGCAATAATAGAGAACAGCTTTCCATCTTGATTCAATCTGTCCTATGTGGAGTTACTTATGTTTCCGAAAAGAATCCCCCATCTTTTTGCACGTATTTTCTCTTTTTGAGACATTTCGACCGTTCTTAGAGTAGCTTTAGAAGGACTGCTGTCCGGCTTCAGCCGGATAGCAGTCCAGCCGAAGCCGGACAGCAGTCCATTTGAGTACGGAGAAGCCCCGCATCAATAGCGACTCCTTTTGATGGGTGAACTGACGTCCCGGCATGCGTAGACCGACATCTCGGCGCGTGTGAACTGTCGCTTGTATCAGAGTTTTACAATCCGTGGGAATCAATGCTGCTTTATGCGTTGGAAGAAAACATAAAATGTTCTGTACGTACATCTCCCAACGGAGAAATTTTATCTGTCTCCGTATGATGATACGTAAATCCACACTTCTCCAACACTCTACGCGACCGATCGTTACCATCGTAATATCCACCCCAAACTGTCTGTATATCCAAGTCTGTAAAGCAGCGTTGCAACAGGCAACATACCGCTTCTGGCATCAAGCCCTGCCCCCAGTAAGGCACGCCTATCCAGTATCCTATTTCCATATCGCGGCTTTGGGGGATTGTGTCGTGTTGTGCGTTGCTGTAAGGCATGATGCCGACGCTCCCTACCGGCTCATTAGTTGCTTTCGGCACGATGGCATATATTTCGGGAGCAGACAATACGGTTCGGATGATTTCAAGACTATGCGCAACAGAGGTATGTGGTGACCATCCCGCAATTTGTCCAACAGCGGGGTTTTTGGCGTACTTATAAAGCGCTTCAGCATCATTCTCTTGCCAATGGCGAAGGATAAGACGGTTGGTGTTGATCATCGATTTTTTGTTCATTTGTCAATTTATCTTTTGCAGATGCTCCTTCCATCCTTCGGGTATCTGGCTAATATCCATAATGGTAAGTGCGGTTTCGTCGGATGTATTCGGTTTGAGTGTTACGATGATATGTTCGGGATCGATTTTCCACATGGCTCCGGTGGCAGGGTCTACAATCAACATTCCTATCAACCCACTGAAAAGGAGGTTACCGAAGTACCAGCCGTCTAATTGGGCAGATATGGTAAATGTTTTCGATTCATAATGGGGAAGGGTAAGCCGAAAAGTATATCTCTCTTTTACAAAGAAGCCATTCGAGGCACTCAGCATAACGGTAGTCGGGGTTATACCCGAAAAGATCTCCATTCCGTCTCTGTTCGAGATAACTACTTTGGCTCCGTTGGGTTTGCTGCTAATAGTCAGCGGATACGAGGAGTGGGATACGATAGAGGCACAACTTGAAAATAAAAAAATAGTAGAAGCCACGAGTGCGGCTCCCACTATGGCGAGGGGTGATTTCTTTCTCATAAAGTTGAATCTCTTTGCATAAAGTATATGCTTATTCCTTCTTGGCAAACGAGAATCCTAACCGCATTCCGTTGTAGTTGGCTGCCAGCGAGCTGATGGCTTTCAGCGTGCTATTGTTGGTTTTGCCTGCCAGAAAGGTAACGATCGCCAGCACCTTGTCGGCTTCGAACAAAGCATCGAGGGTACTCGAGGTGCAGGTGACGTAGGAGGTTGCGTGGATCAGTCCGTTCATAAACTGCAGATTCACCTTCTTGTCGGCTGCGACGTAGGTATAAATGCCTTTGATGGAACGGGTTCCTACGGTTGCGGTGAAGGTGCTGTCGGCATCGAACGTAAAAGTCATCTTTCCGGCTACAATGCCCAGCTTGCTGAGTTGTTCGTTCAGCTTTTCTTCGGCGGTGGCAGAAGCTACGACTCCTCCGGCTTTTGCCAATACGTTGTCCGATTCAAATTCAACGGCAGCGCCGGTGTACGACCACGTGCCGTTCAGGTCGGCAGCCGTTTGTTCTTTGCCGGTTACGGCATCAACAGCTTTCTCAATGTTCTCTTTGTTAAAAAGATCTTTCCACGATTGTGCGCTGACGGTGGTGGTCAGCAACAAGGCTATTAGCGTGAGAAAGAAAACACTCTTTTTCATCTTTGTTTTGATTATTAATTAGTTTGAATAAATGTTCTTATTGATGTTTTCGATATAGTCTAATAACTCCTTTCTACCGGTTTTGTTCTCCGACGAGGTGACAAAATAGGGCGGTAGTTCCTCCCATTGCTCTTTCAACGCATTGAGGTAGCGGTCGATGGCGGCTTGGCGTTCGCTACCCGTCAGCTTGTCGGTCTTGGTGAAGACGATGGCAAAGGGTACTTCGTTTTCGCCCAGCCAGTTCATGAATGTCAGGTCGATGGGTTGCGGAGCGTGGCGCGAGTCGATGAGCAGAAACAGGTTGGTGAGTTGTTCCCGTTTCAAAATATACTGTTCGATGATTTTTGTCAGTCGCGCTTGTGTCTTCTGGTCGCGTTTGGCATAGCCGTATCCGGGCAGGTCGACGATGTACCAGCTTCGATTGATGAGAAAGTGGTTGATAAGTAGCGTCTTTCCGGGCGTAGCAGAGGTCATGGCGAGCGATTTGCGTGCAGTGAGCATATTGATAAGGCTCGACTTGCCCACGTTGGAGCGTCCGATGAACGCATATTCGGGCAGCATGCCGGCAGGACATTTCTGCGGGTCGGTGTTGCTGATGATAAATTCGGCGGTATTAATATCCATTGCTGTTTTTCTAAAAATGCAGGCAAATGTACGCGATTTATTTTATTTACTCGCTATCTTTGCCGCCATTAAGTCCAAAAGGCTTGCATAAAGTAGCCTGCAGGTTTGTATGCAACAAACCGAAGATTTGCGTAAAGCAGATTTAAGGGCTTTTATAAAACAGTGTATGAACGAACAATTTTCGTCGGTTCTGCTTGAACGGGCAGTCAGTGAGTTTGCCAAATTGCCGGGCGTGGGGCGGAAGACCGCCATGCGTCTGGTTTTGTATTTGTTGCGGCAAGATACCGTGGCTGTCGATGCTTTTGCCGATGCCGTGGTCACTCTGAAGCACGAGGTGAAATATTGTCGCACGTGTCACAATATCTCCGATACCGACATTTGCCGCATCTGTGCCAATCCGCGACGCGATGCTTCGACCGTCTGCGTGGTCGAAAATATTCGCGATGTGATGGCGATCGAAGCCACGCAGCAGTATCATGGCATGTATCATGTGCTGGGCGGCGTCATTTCGCCGATGGACGGTATCGCTCCGGGCGATCTGGAAATCAACAGCTTGGTGGAGCGGGTAGGGGAGGGGGGTATCAACGAGGTGATTCTGGCGTTGAGCACTACCATGGAGGGAGATACCACCGCTTTTTACATCTACCGCAAATTAGAAAAGAACGGTGTCAAACTCAGCACGCTGGCGCGCGGTGTGTCCGTGGGCGACGAGCTGGAGTATACCGATGAGGTCACGCTTGGACGCAGTTTAGTGAACCGAATGCCCTTTACCGGCAAACAACAATAAAGCAAATCCGAAATGGAAGAACAAATCAAACGCATCGTGCGTCGGCAAAAGTGGCTGTATGCACTCCTTTGGCTCGGATCGGTCGTCCTGATTGTAGCAGGCGAAATCGGTGTCGGCGATTGGCAGGGTATGTTTGCTGCCGATACCGCTCGTATTTACTATGGTGAGACATTGGTCATACTGCTTACCGCCACCTGTGTGCCGGTCTCTTTGAAGCTGTTTGCTTGGGTGATGACCAAGAAGATAGAGCCGGTAACGATCTCCAAGGCTTTATATCTCTACGCCGTGTGGAGCAATGTGCGACTGGCACTGCTGGCTCTTCCGCTCTACTCCGGACTACTGCTCTACTACCTGATGATGAGCAACAAGTGTGTGCTCTGCGCTGCCATTGCACTCATCGCTTCGCTGTTCTGTGTGCCCGGTGAGGAGCGATTGCGCAGAGAACTGAATATTGACAGAGATAAAGAGTAAAACGTTTGATGTGTTGTCGTGAAGCGTGTCAGTAGTAGTATGAAGCTCTCAATCATTATCGTCAATTATAATGTATGTGGCTATCTGGAGCGATGTCTTCGATCCGTCTATCGGGCTACGGAGGCACTTGTTGCCGAGATTATCGTTATTGACAATGCTTCGACCGACGGTTCGCGGGAGTATATCTCCGCACGTTTTCCCCACCTCATATATATATACAACGCGCAGAACGTCGGCTTTGCTCGTGCCTGCAATCAAGGTATCCGGCAGGCGAGAGGAGCATACATTCTGTTGCTCAACCCCGACACTCTGTTGGCTGCCGATACGTTGATTACCGTACTTGCCTTTGCCGATGCTCATCCCGAGGCGGGTGCTATCGGTGTGAAGATGGTCGACGAAAACGGTCGCTTTCTACCCGAATCGAAGCGGGGCATCCCTACGCCATTAGTCGCTTTGGGCAAGCTCACCGGTCTGTATAGGTTGTTCCCCTCTTCGCGTCGTCTGAACGGTTATTATCGCAACGATCTCAATGCCGATGCTGTGCATCGTGTAGAGGTGTTGGCAGGTGCTTTCATGTTGATGCCCCGTGCCGTGCTCGACAAGGTAGGTTTGCTCGACGAGGACTTCTTTATGTATGGCGAAGACATCGAACTTTCCGTCCGTATCTTGCAGGGAGGGTATGTCAATTACTATTTACCCTGTCCTATTGTGCACTATAAGGGCAAAAGCACCCGTCGCAAGTGTAGCCTGCGCTATATACGCTCTTTCTATGGAGCCATGCTGATCTATTATCGTAAATGTAAAAATGTACACAATCCATATAAGCAATGAAACATACCTATCTTACTAACGATCGCATCCGTCTGCGTGCCATGGAGCCTGAAGATTTGGAGCTAATCTTCCGCTTGGAGAACGAACCCGACCAGTGGAATATTAGTAACTTCACCGTACCCTATTCACGGTATGCCGTGAAACGTTATCTGGAGGAGACGAAAAACGACCTCTTTGCCGATCAGGAGTTGCGTCTTGTGATAGTGCGTTGTGCTGATGGAGTAGCCATCGGTACCATTGATGTGATCGATTTCTCACCGTTGCATAAGCGTGGTGAAGTGGGAATTGTTGTCGGTCGTGAACACCGCAACGAGGGATATGCCAAGGAAGCCTTGCAACTGCTGTGCGATTATGTGTTCGATTACCTCTGTCTGAAGCAATTGGTGGCGCATGTCCCGACGGATAACAATGTCAGCATGCACCTCTTCACCTCTTGCGGTTTTGTGCAGTGCGGCGTGCTGAAAGAGTGGTTGTTTGTCGAAGATACCTACCGCGATGTAGCGCTATTGCAACGAATAGGTAGCTGATATAGCCTCTTTCTTCCTCTTTATCGAACTTTTTTCTACCGATATTTTGGCGGTTTGAAGAATAGGAGTATCTTTGCACCCGCAAATGAGAAATGATGGCGGGATAGCTCAGCTGGTTAGAGCGCATGATTCATAATCATGAGGTCCCCGGTTCAATCCCGGGTCCCGCTACCAAAGATAATCAGCGACTTAGGAGTAAAATCCGAAAGTCGCTGATTTTCTATTTGCACACAATTTGCACACAATTTGCATGTAATATTGAGAGTACTGCATATAAGGTCAATGACCGTATCAATGTCCTTTATCTTGGGAATGATGGGTTCGGACACGACGAGTTGCAGGGTGGAAGCATCGAAGCCCGAAGCGAGTTCGGGCAGGTTCTGAAAGGCAGCAGCTACCACTGCATCGTAACAGGGTAGCTGGCTTACAGTGATGATATGTTTCTTGCGACGGGGCATATAAATCTATGACCTCAACTTTTTCCGATACCTCTGATTGCTTGCGCTCGGATATTCAGGAAGCTCTAAATAACCGGCTTCAACCATGCCGACAAGTTGGCGTATCTCTTCCCTGTGTTCGGGTGAAAGCCGTTCGACGACTTCACTTTTTTCAATCGCTTGGCGGATGTATTCGCTGGCGATAAGCCGTGCTGCCCGAAGCTTTGCTTTGAAAGCATAGTACTCGGGGGCGGTGAGTTTGGTACTCACCTTGTACTTTCTTTTCGCGGCTTCCGACTTCCTCGGGCGACCGCTAACTTGTCCTTTGGGTATTGTTGCCATAGCTGTTACTCTTTTACTGGTTTGAACTGTTCCTTGTTAGACCGTCGGGATGTCTGCCTCGTAAGAGCAAGGCTTTTGGGGAGACAAAAGCACAAACTTGCTCCCTCTTCAAAACATATTTGAACGCTCTTTGAACAGCAATTAAACATAGCTGCTCTCATTATCGGAGTTTCATGCGTAGTTTCTTGATTGTTCTTGCAGTCGCATCATCTTGCCACGTAGGTAGTTGTTCAAGTCTTTGTAACCCTACGGGTTTGCCCACAGTCATCGATTGGGGATGCTACAGACTGTCTATCTTTTTCTGAATCTTCTTGTAGCAAGCCATCGTTGTTCATGAAGATGCCCTACAATACCTTCTGGAGGGGGTAAAGTTAAGTATACGACTGAACATGGTTAATGATATGGATTAACTCGGTTGATGATATGGATTAACTTGGTTAAGTATACGACCTTACTGAGACTACTCTTGTCTTCGTCCTGTTATTCTTTAGATATTGTCAGAATAATTCATGTCACTAAATCCTATTAAGCTCCGTGATATAGTTATATCAAAGTAGCTCTACAAGCGTAACTCTTCTTCAACCGTATAGCTTTTCCTTCATTAGGAGTAGTACGATGCGGTAAAGACCGTATAATAAAGTCGTCATCATTTGGGCGATGCACAGGCAATTGGGACAAATGCCCACGTGACTTCTATTTTATGAGATTTGCCAGATTAGCCCATCTTTTTCTTTTATAACGGCTTGATCCAATAAAAGCTGAACAGCTCGGCTTGTAGCAGCATCCAAATTAGCTCCTTTACGGCTAAACCCAAGTACCTGGGATGTAAGGCGCTTCAAATCTTCTGCGGGTAAAGAGATTTGTTGCTCAAGTACATAAAGCGCAGCATTCATCACTTCGATGATGGGAATATCCCGTATGTCTCGTCTCGAGTTGAGGCGATATTCTTTATAGTTTATAGATTTTTCGGCAACTTCCCAATAAATACTGATACTGTTGTCGGATAGTGGGTCTTTATAAACACCTACTAGTAACGAATTTATCATTGCTTGTAAACGAGAGGTTACCCGTGAAATGCCCCAGATATCTGCAATTCGCTGATATAATAAAGTATTGGTTATAGGCTGTTCGATAGAGATAAGTTCTTCTAATTGGTGTTTTACTTGCGCAGGAGAAGCCATAACCGTATCAATATCGGAGGTGTAGTGCACATTTGGTAGGTTGGCAAAGATATATTCTTTCTCTCGTTCGTTTATTTGTTCCAATATAGGTTCTTCCGTAATATCAAACGTATGATGCCTATGATCTGATAAAGGTAAATCCAACCCATCTTTATCAGGATTATCTTTCTGAAGTTCTTCCAGTTTATCCATAATACGTTCTATTACTTTATGACTGTTTTCAAACCAATCAATAGACCATATTCTCATGATGTTCCAATGTAGCATTGTCAATACGCTGGGCTGGACAATCTCTCGATCACGCGTTGTCTTGGTTTCATAATAGTTTTTTCCGTCACACAATATGCCCAACAGATAGCCTTCCGGATGTCGGGGATCAGCAATGGCTATGTCAACCTTGAACTCGGAACGCCCAATGAATGTATCGACTTTGTATCCATGCTGCTTTATTTCTTCAGCAATCAAGGTAATCATGTTTTGCTGAGGTAGTTGAGTTGCATGAGTTACTGTCGTGGCAAAAGTGCCATGTTCTGCAAACTCCAAGAACTTCTTCAGTCCCTCTAC
>JAISIN010000016.1 GCA_031262085.1 Prevotellaceae bacterium | reverse complement strand
GGAATCGAACCCTCGTCCAAACGAGGAAATCATAAGCTTTCTACATGCTTATCTTTGCTTAGGTTTTCGAACTGCGGCAGAACCAAAGCCATCAACCGCAATCTTATCCTCTAAAGTTTCATTAAGGGTACGAGGCTACCCTCAACTATCTCCGATTTTACTGCACCACTTTGCCGAAATGCTTCGGAGCAACAGCTTTCGAGTGATGTCTCGTCTCAACACCTGGTGCCGAGATTAAGCGTGATCTACTATGATTCGATCACGCAGCAAGAGCGTAACGAGTTTCGCCAGATAAAATTTTGAAGACTGAGATTTAAGTGCAAATCAACGACGCACTGCATGCTTACTTACCATTTCTGCCCGCTGTCAAATCCAGTCAACCCCGAACAGTGTCTTGATAAATCGGGGCAAAGATATGTTTTTAACGGTGATATGTCTGTGTATAGAGGGGTTCTTTTAGAATTATTAAGGAAATGGGCGCGCGAAGTTATTGTATAGTCACTATACCCTTCGAGAATGTCTCATTTGAAGCGCGAGCGGTCGACCTCTTCGCGCTGTTTCTCTTTGTAACCGCCGAACTTCCATGTCAGGGATACGCCGAACTCGCGGAAGCAACTGTAGTTGTTGGTGACGTTCTGGGTGCGGAAGCGGATGCGCGGGTCGATCTGCGAGGTCTCGAACAGGTCGTTGCAGTAGAGGTTGACGATGGCATTGCCTTTGGCAAAGGCATAGCGCAGCCCGATGTCGACGTTGCCCGAGGCGGGGAGGTCGTAGATGCCTTGGTGCGCCAAGCTGCGTATCATGCCGGAGAGGGTAAGGCGCAGGTCGGGCTTAGTGGAGAGCGTGATGGTGTTGGTCAGGTTTGCCATGCCCCAGAAGATGGCGCGGTTGAAGGGGATGTCCCAGAAGTCGTCGTCGCGCTCGTGTTGCCACACGCCGGTGAGGGTGAGGCGGCTGTTGAGCCAACTGCCTGCCGTGAAAGGGATGGAGGCTTGCACGCCTGCCTGTTCGGCGTAGTTGAAGTTGAGGTTTTTATATATCTCCACCAAGCGGTCGGGCGACTGATAGAGGGTTTGCACGAAGTAGTCCTTGGTATGTTGAAACCAAACGTTGAAGACATACTTACTCTTCAGTACGTGCGTCAGCGCGATGTTGTAGCTAAGCGACGGTTTGAGCAACGGGTTGCCCTGTATCTCGGAGTAGCCGCTCATGTAAGAGATGTTGTTTTGTACTGACCAATAGTCGGGATAGCTTTTGTCGCTGTTCAGGGAGAGCTGCCAGATGCGTCCGGCGGCGGGCATGTAGGTGAGGTTGAAGACGGGATACCAGTCCCACTGGTTCCATGCAGGCGTCTTGTAGCGCTCCGCAGCCAGCGAAGCGTCGACCGACAGTTTGCCGAAGCTCTTGTTGAAGCCGGCGTAGATATTCAGTGTCTGTTCGTGGCGGCGCGAAGACATGTCGTCGGGCAGGGAGATGCCGTTGCCGGGGGCGTCGGTGTAGGTTTGGTAGCTGTGGTCAGTGGTGGTGCGGTAGATCACGCCGTAGTTCAATCCCCAGCCGTGCTTGAGGGTATGCTCTTGCGAGAGGTAGAACTTCCACGCATTGATGCGCTGGCTTTCGTGGGTGGTGAACGAGAGTGATTCATCGTCCATCGTGCTTTCCAATAGCTGGTCGGAAGGGGTGTGATAGTAGGTCAGCTCTGCGCCGGCTTTCAGTCCGAAGGGGGCTTGGTAGTCGAGGCGACCGTTGTGCAACCAATCAGAGTTGTTTCGGCTGTTGAGCGACTGCCAAGTGCCGGTGGTGGTAGAGAGACCACGGGAGGTGCTGTAATTGCCGGTATAGACCAAGCTCAGGCGGTGGTTTTCGGCAAAGGTGTAGTCGGCACCGAGGCGGAAGTTATGGGTGTGCACGCCGGTAGAGCGTTGCATCTCGTGGCTGTTGACAGGATGGACGGTGCCATCGGAAAGGGTGTGCAGTGCCTCCTTGTCGGTGAGCATATACCCCTTGCCGTGGTTGTGCGAGTAGAGCAGATCTGCCGAGAGTTTGCCGTGGCTGTAGAGCAGGCTGGCGCGTTCGGTGAATCCGGCGTAATGCTTCTGCGCATATTTACCGAAGAGTTCGCCTTGCAGGGTGCGGACGCGGCTATCTGCCTGCGTGAGGGTGATGTTGATCAGGGCGCCACGCACCTGATAGCGTGCCGGTGCGTTGTACATTACCTCGGCGTTGGCGATGCGGCTTGCGGGAATGCTTTGCAACAGCGCATGGAGTTGCTCGGCGCTCAGGGTGGTGACCTGTCCGTTGAGGATGACGGTGACGCCCTTGCCTGCCAGCGACAACGCGCCGTTCATCTCCGTGACGCCGGGCAGCTCCTTGATGGCGTCGTAGGCGTTGTCTACGGGCAGGTCGCGTATCAGGCGCGGCAGGTCGTAGACCAGCTTGCCTTGCGAGACTTTCACAATGGGGCGTTCGCCCTTGATCAATACTTCGGGCAGCGTGCGGAAGAGGCTGTCGAGTTGGCTGTCCATTTTGCCGTCGGCAGTCAGGAGGCTGTCGGCTGAGAGGGTGCGCTCTTCTTGCGCAAACAGGGAGGTGCAGCAGAGACACAAAGCAAGCAGGGTAATAATCTGTTTCATACTATGCATGATTAATCGGGTTTTGAATGGGGCAAAGGACGGCATTATTTGTCGCACCGCCGCCTTGAGAAGACTTATTTAGTCTTATCGCGATGCTTATTTAGTCTTATCGTTGGTTGTTATCTTGTCTATCTCCTTTATCTTTGTGCGCATGAAACAGTCACTCAAACTCATCGCCGTCATGGTTGTCGGCTCTCTGTTAGTCATCTTTGCCTACCAAGCCTACTGGCTCACGGGGTTGTACGGCACAATGAAGCAGGGCGCCGAGCAGAATATCTACGATGCCTTGCGCACTGCCGACTATAACGAACTGATGCTTCGTGTGGAGCGTCTTCAAGCCGCCCACACGACGCACGGACAAGTCGAGGTGACGGCAGGGTATCTTCCCGATGACAGTGCGGCTTATGTAATGAGCCAAACAACGATACGCGGCAACGTGCTGCGCACCGACTCCGACAAGGTGGCGCTGTCCCACTCCACCGCCAAAGCACCGTCGGCAGCACTCCAAACCACCCAAGGATTGGATGTATTGCTCACCCGTCAGCGCAACATGCAGCTGCTTGCCACCTACTTTCAACGCGGCATCCACTCCGGATTGGACTTGATTGCCGACCCCGACGTGGCTGTCTACGACAGCCTGCTAACCGCCCTGCTGACGGAGAAGCAGCTCGACCTGCCCCACCGGCTGGAATATCTGCATTCGTGGACGACCGCCGACAGCATCCTGCATACCGACACGCTTGCCGCCTTTGGCACCGTCGGCTACATCCCGACCAAGGATGCCAAGCGTTACGAATACTCGTTCGATATACACGGGCGCTACGCCTACCGCCTGACGCTGGAGCCGCTCTCGCCTTACGTGTGGCGGCAGATGAGCGGCATCCTGCTCACGTCGCTGGTCATCCTTATTATAATAGGTGTCACCTTCGCCCTACTCATCCGCACCATCATGCAGCAGAAAACCCTCGACGAACTGAAAACCGACTTCACCCACAACATCACTCACGAACTGAAAACGCCCATCGCCGTGGCTTATGCCGCCAACGACGCCCTACTCAACTTCAACCTCGCGGAGAACAAACCGCAACGTGACAACTACCTGCGCATCTGTCAAGCGCAGTTGCAACGCCTCAGCGGCCTGGTGGAACAGATTCTTTCCATGAGCATGGAACAGCGCAAAACGTTCAAGCTTCAGCCGGAGACGCTCTCACTTCGAGAGGTGCTCCCCCCACTTATCGAACAGCACAAGCTGAAAGCCGGCAAACCGGTAGAGATCATGTTGACCGTTGTCCCCGACCATCTCTCCATCGTCGCCGACCGCACGCACTTGGGCAATATACTCAGTAACTTGATAGACAATGCGATCAAATATTCGCCCGAACGTGCCGACATCACGATAAACTGCCGCCGTGCAACAGACGGAACGGTGAGTATATCTATTGCCGACTGCGGCATCGGCATTCCGGCAGACAAATTGCCGCATATCTTCGATAAGTTCTATCGTGTCCCTACGGGTAATGTACACGATGTAAAGGGTTATGGGCTGGGACTGTATTATGTAAAAACCATGGTGGAGAAGCACGGATGGAGCATCATGGTGAAGAGTGAGGCAGGACGGGGAAGCCAATTTAGTATCTTAATAGGAAAAAGTAAAAACTCGAACGTATGATAACCGTATTACTCGTAGAAGACGAGCGAACCCTCGCCCAAATCATCAAAGACACACTGGAGGGAGAAGGTTTTTGCATCCACACTGCCGCCGATGGCGAAGAGGGCTTGAGCCTGTTTCGCACGTTGCGCCCCGACATACTGGTGGCAGATGTGATGATGCCCCGCATGGACGGGTTTGAAATGGTGCGCCGCATCCGACAAACCAACCGTCACACCCCGATACTCTTCCTCACCGCACGCTCTGCCACCGACGATGTGGTGGAAGGTTTCGAACTGGGCGCCAACGACTATCTGAAGAAACCCTTCGGCATGAAAGAACTCATTGTCCGCATCAAGGCGCTGCTGGGACGTGCCGCCGACTATGCCGAAACGAAGAAGGATGATGCACCGCCATCCGACATCACACAATTCGAGATTGGCGAATACCATTTCGATGCCATTACCCAACGGCTCGACTATCGCGGTCATATTGAAGAGTTGTCGCACCGCGAAGCCGAAATACTCAAACGCTTCTGCCTCAACCCACGACAAGTGGTGAACACGCAAGACATTCTGCTCGAACTGTGGGGCAATGATTCGTTCTTTAACAACCGAAGCCTGCACGTATTCATCACCAAGCTGCGCCACAAACTGGCTAAAGATCCGCATATACAGATTGTCAACGCGCGGGGAATAGGGTATAAGCTAATTGTTTAAATGCTATTCTGCCTACTCTTTTAAAGATATTATCTGTTTTTGTTCTTTTTTGCGTAGCTCGGATATTTTCATTTCCTTTGCATCAGATTAATAATCAATTCTACAACCATCAATAATAACGATATGAAATATTTAGACCCCAAAGCCGATCTGACGTTTAAGCGTGTTTTCGGTGAGCATCCCGACTTGGTAATGAGCTTTCTTAACGCGCTGCTTCCCTTGGAAGAGGGAGAGGAGATTGTTGAAATCGAGTATATCCCGGCGGAGTTGATGAAAGACAGTCCGCTGCATAAGAACAGCATCGTGGACGTGCGTTGCCGCGACAATCGCGGTTGGCAGTTTCTCGTTGAGATGCAGATGTCATGGACACCCTCCTTTCAGCAACGTGTACTTTTCAATGCCTCCAAAGCTTACGTGCGACAGATAGGAAAAGGTCAAAACTATGAACTGTTGAAACCGGTCTATTCGCTCAACCTGATCAACGCCGTTTACCAACCCGACATCGACGAGTACTATCATCACTATCGCATTGTGCACACTGAACACCCCGAAAAGGTTATCGAAGGTTTGCAGTTTGTTTTTATCGAGCTGCCTAAATACAAACCCAACACCTTTAGCGATAAGAAGATGAAGGCGCTTTGGCTTCGCTACCTCAAAGAGATAGACAGTGATACTTACGAAATAGCACCGGATCTGCTCGAAAACCCGGAAATAAAGAAAGCAATAGACATCATTCAAGCATCGGCCTACACCGAAGCCCAACTGTGGGGCTACGATGATTTTTGGGATAGCATTCGGGTGGAAGGAACGTTCTTTGCCGACGGTAAGAAGGAGGGCATAGCTATCGGTGAAGCCCGAAGTCAGGCTAAAGTAGAGGCGGCAGAAGCGAAAGTCCAAAAGGCGGAAGCAAAAGCTGAAGAAGCGAAAGTAAAAGCCCAAAAGGCTGAAGCCGACATTGCCGGACTAAAAGCCAAGCTCATCCATACAGCCGAACAACTCAA
Source organism: Prevotellaceae bacterium (assembly GCA_031262085.1). Classification (GTDB taxonomy): domain Bacteria; phylum Bacteroidota; class Bacteroidia; order Bacteroidales; family Bacteroidaceae; genus Bacteroides. The sequence continues at coordinate 5,050 of JAISIN010000016.1, read as the reverse complement.
AGCAACGGGTGTTGCCACAGACATCATCATGAATGTTACCGGCTTGTCGCACGAAGAGATTGAGAAATTGTAGAAGCATCACTTTTTACCCCCGAACCGTGGGTAGCTCTATCCCCGAACCGGGGATACCCCTATCCCCAAACCGTGGATACCTCTATCCCTAAACCGTGGATACCTCTATCCCCGAACCGGGGATGTGGTGGTGTATGGGTCGACAAACCATTTTATACAGATAGCCCCCGCTACTTCTTTCGGGTAGCGGGGGCTAATTAATTTGGAAAAGTTGTTATTCTATCAATCTAACCATGAATTACAGACCGCTGGGGTTCTGTACGATGTTCGGGTTGATGGAAGTAGATTTGTACGGGAATGCGAAATACTCGTGCTTACCCTTTTGGAAACCTACGGTACCCTTGTTGAGGTCGGTGGCATACTCCACGTAGAGGCGATGCTTTGCTTCACCCTTTGTGAAGAATGCATCGAAGGTAGAGGGAAGGCTCTTGCCGTTATCTACGACACCTGAGGTATCACCCCAGCGTACCATGTCTGCCCAGCGTACCTCTTCCAGCCACATTTCGAACATCTTTTCTTTCTTCACGTTTTCCAAAGTGAGGGAAGTGGTGGGGGCACCGGCACGGGTTTGGACGGCATTCAGATATTGCAAGCCATCACTGTCGCCCGTTTGAGCACAAGCTTCGGCATACATCAAGAGCACTTCTGCATAACGATAGAAAGTGAAATTTCTCACGTTAATCAAGTTCATTTGAATGTCCTCCGGCCAAACAATATGTTTGTGCGCAAAATACATATCCTGGCAGAATAGACCGCGCGGATCACTGAGACCAATATTGGGAGATGTCTCAAGTTCTTCACGGGTCGGGTACGAACCATCTGCTTTGAAAGCACCGTTCCACTGCATTTCATAGAAGAATTCATCGGGCGTGAAGAACGTAGCTTTGCGGCGAGGGGAGTTAGGCTCATTGGCCAACATCTTTTCAGCAAAATCTTTGCGGATGGCGTGAGCGCCCCATCCTTCGGAAGCACCGTTGAAAGTGGGTTTGGAGGCAAATCGGTCGCGGAAAGCCCAGTTCCAGTGCTTTTCAAATTGGAAAGGAGTACGACCCAACATACCAAAACCTACAGCGGGATTCCATACCGTATTCACTTGGAAGATCATCTCTTCGCTAAGGTCGCCCGATGAATGGAAGAGGTTAGCCCACTTATCCGTAGGAACAAGGTCGTATTTGCCGGAGCTGATCACTTTCTTGAGATTGGTTTTTGCACTCGCATAATCTCCCAGGAAGAGGTGAGCCTTGCCGGCAATGGTATATGCAAGACCTTGGGTTACTTTGGATGCTCCTTCCTTGTCACTCTTTTCCTTGCGTAGAGGAAGGACGCTTGCAGCCTCTTCGGCTTCCTTGGCAACCCATGCCAGGACTTCACCGGGGGCGGAGTTGGCGGGTTTTGCATCGGTGGGGAGTACATGATCTACCAACGGAGGAGTGCCCCATCCGATGGCGAGCATCAGGTGCGCCCAAGCACGAACGACACGAACCTCAGCGATCACGCGGGTTTTTATTTCCGAGTCGGGCGTAATGTTGTCAAGCACAAGGTTGCTGTCGTAAATCAAACCATAAAGACCACCGTAAGCCAGTTCGAGTACCTTATTTCTGTCGTCGTAGCTAAAATAGTTGAGCGCTTGTGCATCGGGGAAGTCGGTGATATCCGAGCCTCCTTGATACATATCGTCTCCGCCCAGATTGAAAACCAATCGGTAGGGCTGATAGACTTGCATCTCAGGATTGGAAAAGATGTTGTAAGCCATCGACGAGTAAACGTTGATGAGTGCATTTTCTGCATCTGCGTCTGTCTTGTAAAAGCTATCACTCGATATGACGCCTTTCTGGGGAATATCAAGGCGATCCTCGCAAGCAGAGAAGAGAGCAGCGGCACATAGAAGGGAAAATATTACTTTTTTCATATTGAATATACTTTTATTTAGTTTATTAAAAGTGAGTATGTCCGTATTAGAATGCAATGCTTGCACCCATTGTAACCTTCTTCATCGTGGGGTAAGAACCTACGTCGTAGCCTGCGCCACCTGCTTGATTAGACAGGGTAGCCGTTTCGGGATCCATACCGGGATAGGAAGTGAAAGTAAAGAAGTCATCCAGAGAGACGAATACGCGGATGTCTTTGATAAACGCTTTCTGCGTGATGGCTTTGGGAATGGTATAACCCAGCTGGAGTTGCTTGATCTTGAAGTAAGCGCCGGAGAACATGGCTGCGCTCGATCCCCAGAAGTTACCATCGCTCACCACTTGTGCCGGGTCAGGCATCGAAGCACCCGTGTTGCTGGGACTCCAAGCATTTTCGTAGTAGTATGTCAAGGAGTTACGCAAAGGCACACCGTCGTAGCGATAGAGTACATTGACAATGTCGTTGCCGGCTACACCGGTGCCGAACAGCGAGAAGTCGAAGCCTTTGTACATCAGGTTCAGCGTAATACCGTAGGTGAACTTGGGAATGGAGCTACCCAGATATTTCATATCAGCACCTGACAATTCGCTGGAGGAAACGATTTTACCATCAATGTTGCTGAATTGGGGTGCACCCGTTGCTTTATCAACACCTACATATTCGTATCCTTTGAAGTACCACAGGGGATGACCCTCGTCGAACGAAGAACGCATCAGGAAGTTCGTACCGCTGATGGCGCCGTCAATTCTATCTTGGTTCGGAACAGTAGGATCAAGATAGGTAACCTTGTTTTTCAAAGTAGAGAAGTTGGTGTTCACGCTATACACGAGGTCGCCGATACGGTCTCTCCAACCTATTTCTGCTTCGAAGCCCTTGTTGCTGACTTCACCGGCATTCGTCATAATAGACGAGTCGGTGATTTCGGGAGAAAGATTGGCACTGAAGAGGAGGTCTTTGGTGGTCTTGTTGTAGTAATCCAAAGCCACCGTCAAGCGGTTGTTCAGGAAGCGCATATCCAAACCGAGGTCGATCTGTTCGGAGGTCTCCCAGGTGAGTTTCGGATTTGCCACACTCGGATAAGAACCATAGATCTGAGTCATGTCGTCGCCAAACGAATACCAAGCAGCATTGTAGTTGATGGTTGCAGCATAGGGGTAGCCGCTGAGCACGTTGATGTTACCGTTGCGACCCCACGAAGCGCGAAGTTTCAAGAACGACATGATGTCGCTGCCGATGTTTTCCGAGAAGAACTTTTCGTTGCTGATCGTCCAACCTGCTGCCAGCGAGGGGAATTTACCCCAACGGTTATTGGCACCTAATTTGGACGTATCGAATGCGTCGGCACGGAAGTTTGCCTGCAAGCTGTAGCGATTGTCGAACGTGTAGAGCAGACGACCGAAGTAAGAGAGGCTGGTAGATTGACCCGGAGTGTTGCCGATGGTCTTATTCGCATCGGATTTCACATAACCGAGATATTGGAAATTGGAGGCAGAGCCTGTAAGTATCTCTTCGTATGCGGCGGCAGATGCTGCACTGGCAGAAACATTGTCCGAGCGGTTTTCAGTGAACGACATACCTGCCATGGCGCCTACCGTGTGCTTACCAAACGATTTATTGTAGTTGATGAAGTTTTCCCACTGATAGTAGATGCCCGTGTTGGCACCGGCAGAAATATTATAGTTAGTCGTCTGAGCCTGACCATTGATGTAATACGGAGGCGTATAGCTGTGAGAGTTGCTCTGCGAAATGCGATAAGAGAAGCGTGAGGTCATGATAAGACCTTTGATGGGGGTCAGGTCGAGGAAAGCGGTTCCGCGAACAGAGACGCCGGAGTTTTTCGAATTGGTACGGTCGCGTTGATACAGCGGGTTACCGTTTTCGTCGTTCACAAACTTCGAAGTGGCATAGTATTTACCGTTCGGAGCCACGGGAACAATCCAAGGACGCAGGTCATATTCATTCTTTAAAGTTGTCGGGAAGTCGGCAGGGCTATCCCAATATACCGGAGTAAGCGGGTCGAGCAAAAGGGCGGGTGTGAATACAGAACCGTAGGCAGTACCACCGGCAACGCTCTTGGTAGCCCATTTTTCGATAGAGGTGTTCGTTCCTACCTTAATCCACTTGTAGAGCTGATAGTCGGCATTGAGCTGGGCAGTGAGGCGTTGGTAAGTATCCTTCGTGCCTTTTACGATACCATCGTTGTTCACATAGTTGATAGAGGTGAAGAAGTGACCCTTGTCGTTACCATCTTGGAACGTAACAGAGTGTTGTGTAGACCAACTGCTGCCGAAAAGTTCGTCTATCCAGTTGGTTTCTTTATAATTGTTGGGATCCATGCCGGCTGCTTCCATCTGCAAGTTCATGTCAAAACCGGACATCGTTTTATAATCAATCCAGTCTTTTGCCGAAGTGAATGTACCGGGAAGTTTACCCAAGCTTTGGTTAACCGCTCTGAAAGAGTAGGTCACTTTGGGACGTCCGCTTTCGCCGCTACCGGTCTTGGTGGTGATCAGTACCACACCGTTACCGGCCTATGCACCATAGATGGCAGCCGAAGCAGCATCCTTCAAAATCTCCATAGACTCGATCATCGAGGGATCCAGATATTGAATGTTGTCAACCTTCAAACCGTCCACAATGAGGAGCGGGCCGAGGTTACCGGAGTTGGACGAATAACCGCGAATACGGATCTGAGCACCGGCACCCGGAGCACCCGACGTGTTCAAGATCTGAATACCGGCAGCTTTACCTTGCAGTGCAGCAGCGGCGTCGGTTGTGGCAAGGCCCTTGATGTCGTCGGCATTCACAGAAGCGATGGCGCCCGTAAGGTCGCTCTTCTTCTGCACACCGTATCCGACCACAATAACCTCGTCGAGAAGCTCAGAGTCTTCTGCCAACGTGACATTCACCAACACGCGTCCGTTCAGTGCGATTTCCTGCGTTTGGTATCCGATGTAGGACACAACAAGTGTAGCGTTGGTGGGCACGTTGATAGAGAATTGTCCGTCTATGTTGGTCACGGCACCATTGCCTGTATTGTTTTTTTCAACAACACTGGCACCAATAATGG
>JAISIN010000009.1 GCA_031262085.1 Prevotellaceae bacterium | reverse complement strand
GTTGAACTTGTCGTCGGCTGAATCTTGGTTGCTTTCGCTTTCGAGAATCTCCACGATGCGAATCTGTTCGCCAAGCAGAACGGTGAGGAATCCTTCCAACACCACAAAGTTGGCTTTCTGGCGCAACAGGCGTTTGATTGCCCAGTCAAAACGGATGTATTTATTTGGCTCCATATAGATTTTTACTGTCTGAATGAACTTCAATTCCTATCCACCTGCTTCACCCCCTTGACGGCGCGAAGTTTCTTTATTAATGCCTGCAGTCGCGCCGTATCGCCCACCATGATAGTAAGTGTACCCGAAAACAGTCCGTCGTGCGACTCTATGCCGATGGAACGCAGCACCACATCATTCTCTTTGCTTATTACGGAAGTGATATTGGTCACGATGCCGATGTCGTCGTGCCCCACCACGCGCAGCGTAATAGGATATTGTGTGCCTTGCGACTTGCCTGCCCATCGCGCCTTCTGGATGCGATAGCCGAATCGGTCGCGCAAGTCGTGCGCATTGGGGCAATCGGTGCGATGTATTTTGATGCCTCCGCTCACGCTAACAAAGCCAAACACATCGTCACCATAGATGGGATGGCAACAACGCGCCAGCGAAAACTCAATACCCTTCAAATTCCGGTCTATAACTAATATATCTTCTTTGTTGCGGGTAAATTCTTCGGGCTGTTGCGGTTGCAGGTTATAAGCTTCGGCGCTGCGGGGTGTTAGCTCTTCATGCGGTTCGGTTTCGCGCCTTGCTTGTTCAAGATACTTCTCGATGACCTCGTTGGCATTCAGTGTGTCATCGGCCATACTTTGATAGAAATCGGTCACCGTTTTGTAGCCTAATCGTTTGATCAGTCGCATCAGCACAGCCTCGTCGCACTCTATCTTACGATTTTTGAACCGTCGTTCGAGTGTTTCACGAGCGATATCGTGTTGTCCGGCAGAGATCTCTTTGAGCGCTTGCCGTATCTTGGTGCGCGCTTTCGAGGTAACGACAATATTCAGCCAATCTTGCTTGGGGGTTTGGGTGTTCGAGGTCATGAGTTCCACCTGATCACCGCTATTCAGCTTCGTTCGGATCTGCACATTTTTGCCGTTGACCTTGGCGCCGATACACTTGCAGCCCAACTGACTGTGAATGTGAAACGCAAAATCGAGCACGGTAGCCCCTTTGGGGAGTTTGAACAGGTCGCCTTTGGGAGTGAAGACAAACACCTCGTCCTCATAGAGATCGAGTTTGAATTGATCCATGGCCTCCAGCCCTTCGCTGTCCGAACTCTCCAACGCCTCGCGTATAGAATTGAGCCATTCGTCCAAACCTGTTTCGCTCTTTACGCCTTTATAACGCCAGTGGGCAGCCAGTCCGCGCTCGGCAATCTCATCCATACGCTCGGTACGTATCTGCACCTCTACCCATTTGCCTTCGGGTCCCATGACGGTGGTGTGCAGCGATTCGTAACCGTTGCTCTTGTGCACGGTGAGCCAGTCACGCATTCGCTTGGGATTGGGCTGATACATATCCGCCACAATAGAGTAGACTTCCCAGCACTCCATTTTTTCTTTCTCGAGCGGTGAATCAAGAATGATACGGATAGCAAACAGATCGTACACACCCTCAAACGGGCATTTTTGCTTCTTCATCTTCTGATAGATGGAGTGGATAGACTTGGTGCGTCCCTTGATATGGAAATGGAGACCGGCAGCCTCTAACTTCTGCTGTAAAGGCGAGATGAAAGCAGCAATATACTTATCGCGCGAAGCTTTTGTTTCGTTCAGTTTATCTTTAATATGATAGTACACACCACGTTCGGTGTACTTTAGCGACAGGTCTTCCAATTCCGACTTCAGCTTGTACAAACCCAGTTTGTGTGCCAGCGGAGCATAAAGATAGGCAGCCTCGTCGGCTACCCGCCGGCGCGCTTCATCGGCTTCACTATCCTTGATCTGCCGCATCAGGTTTACGCGGTCGGCTATCATGATGAGAATGACGCGCATATCTTCGGCAAACGAGAGCAGCAAATTGCGAAAGTTTTCCGATTCGATGGTCGGATTCTTGGCATAGAGCTTATTGATGCGTATCAGTCCGCTGATGATACCTGCCACATCTTCGCCAAACAGACTGTTGATCTGCTCAATGGTGCAACTCCCGCTCTGCACCACGTCGTGCAACATGATGCTGAGCATGGCAGCTCGTTTCATGCCAAGCTCTTCGGCTACAACCACAGCCGTTTGCATGTCTTTGATAATGGGGTTTAACCCGAAAATGTCGCGCTGCAAACCGTTGGAACGCGTTGATTCAATCAACAACCGTTTGAGTTGCTTAAAGTCGTCTTTGCGAAGAGTATCCCCCGTCAAACGCAGCAGCCGGCGGTATAACACAAACAGTTGCTCCTTCTCGATCATTGTAAAATAGGGTGCTGTTTCCATAAACTTGTTCATTTTGCGCCGTAAAGGTATGTTTTTTCTTCTTTTTCGTAAAGGAAGTGCTCTTTTTTTGTATTTTTGGCGACAAATTTTATATGAACTCTATATGATTACAGAAAAAGATAGAATATTGCTCGAAAGCAAAGGTATTAGCGAGCAACAGATAGCCGAACAGCTTGCATGCTTTGAGCACGGCTTTCCTTACTTAAAGTTGGCTGCTGCTGCCTCAACAGATAAAGGCATTTTGCAACCCGACACCGACGAGCAGACCTTCTTTATCAATGCGTGGGAAGCCTATACACGTACCGATAACCATATCATGAAGTTCGTCCCTGCTTCGGGAGCTGCCAGCCGTATGTTCAAAGACTTGTTCGAGTTTCTCGGCGCCGAGTACGATGCTCCGCGTACATCGTTCGAACAGACCTTTTTCAGTCAGTTGAATAAGTTTGCTTTCTACCATGAACTAAACACAGCCTGCCGAAACATCTATCGCAAAGAGATACCCACTCTATTAGAAGAAAGAGCATACAAAAGCATCGTCGCTGCCCTGCTCGAAAAAGAGGGACTAAACTATGGTGCTCTGCCTAAAGGATTGCTGCTTTTCCACTCCTACGAAGACGGTAGCCGCACGCCGCTCGAAGAACATCTGGTAGAAGGTGCATTGTATGCCTCTGCCAAAGACGGAAAAGTCAACGTACACTTCACCGTATCGCCCGAACATCGCTTGTTGTTCGAACAGTTAGTGAAAGAAAAATCCGGTCTGTATGCCAAACGATATGGTGTAAAATACCATGTCACCTTCTCCGAGCAAAAAGCAGCTACCGACACTGTGGCTGTCGACCTGAACAACCAGCCTTTCCACAACGACAACGACACCCTGCTCTTCAGACCGGGAGGACACGGCGCACTGATCGAAAATCTGAACGATCTGGATGCCGACATCGTTTTCATCAAGAATATTGATAACGTAGTGCCCGACAAGTTCAAAGGTGATACCATATTATATAAGAAGCTCATTGCCGGTATGCTCGTCTCTCTGCAACAGCAAGCCTTTGCCTATCTGCAACTGCTCGACAGCGGCAAATACACCCACGAACAGGTGATCGACATACTGCAGTTTGTTCAAAAGAAGCTCTTTTGCAAGAACCCCGAAACCAAAGATCTCGAAGATGCAGAGTTGGTTATCTACCTGAAAAAGAAACTAAACCGACCTATGCGCGTATGCGGCATGGTAAAAAACGTAGGAGAGCCGGGAGGAGGACCATTCTTGGCATACAACCCCGACGGAACCATCTCACTACAAATACTCGAAAGCTCGCAAATCGACATGAACGACCCTGAAAAGCGAAGCATGTTCGAAAGCGGAACACATTTCAATCCCGTAGACTTGGTATGTGCCATACGCAACTATAAAGGTGAAAAGTTCTGCCTCACCGACTACATAGACCGCTCTACCGGATTTATCTCGCATAAGTCGAAAAACGGAAAGGAGCTTAAAGCACTCGAACTGCCGGGACTATGGAACGGAGCCATGAGCGACTGGAGCACCGTGTTCGTGGAAGTCCCGCTCTCTACATTCAATCCCGTAAATACCGTCAACGACCTGCTGAGAGAGCGACACCAGTAATCAACTATCCCTTATACGGCATAGATTTTGATGCAGCAACCCTCTATTATCACCGTAAAACCCTTTATATTCTAAAAAACTTTCGTACTTTTGCCGCAAATTGTATAATTAAGTACGACGAAATGAGTGTCATAGAACTAAGTGAACAGGAAGTTATTCGACGAAACAGCATGAATGAACTTCGAGCCATGGGCATAGAACCTTATCCGGCAGCCGCGTATGAAACCAATGCTTACTCAACTGATATAAAAGCAGCTTTCAACGACAATGAGCAACCGCGCCGACAGGTTTCCGTGGCAGGACGAATGATGTCGCGACGCATCATGGGAAAGGCGTCGTTTATCGAACTGCAAGATTCAAAAGGACGTATTCAGATATATATCACCCGCGACGATATTTGTACCGGCGAAAGCAAAGACTTATATAATATTGTATTCAAGCGCCTGCTCGATTTGGGCGACTTTATAGGTATACGGGGATACGTGTTCCGTACACAGACAGGCGAAATCAGCGTACATGCTCAAGAACTGACCGTACTCGCCAAATCAATTAAGCCGTTGCCCATCGTGAAATACAAAGACGGCGTAGCTTACGATTCGTTTGAAGACCCCGAACTGCGCTACCGGCAGCGATACGTAGACCTGATAGTGAACGACGGCATCAAAGCTATCTTTGAAAAAAGGGCTACCATCATCAGAACCATCCGCACGATTCTTGACGAAGCCGGCTATACCGAAGTCGAAACACCCATCTTGCAATCCATACCCGGAGGCGCCAGCGCCCGACCCTTTATCACCCACCATAATGCTTTGGACGTAGATCTCTATCTGCGTATCGCAACAGAACTCTATCTGAAACGTCTCATCGTAGGAGGGTTTGAAGGCGTGTACGAAATAGGAAAGAACTTCCGTAACGAAGGTATGGACAGAAGCCATAACCCGGAGTTTACCTGCTTGGAACTCTACGTACAATATAAAGACTACAACTGGATGATGGGCTTCACCGAGCAACTGCTGGAACGTGTATGTAGGGCAACCAACGGATGTGCGGAAAGCACGATCGACGGACAAACCATCAGCTTTAAAGCTCCTTATCGCCGCTTACCCATTTTGGAAGCCATTCAGGAGAAAACAGGATACGACCTGAACGGTAAAAACGAAGCGGAAATCAGACAAATCTGTCGGGAACTGAAGATGGAAGAGATCGACGACACCATGGGCAAAGGAAAACTTATCGACGAAATATTCGGCGAATTTTGTGAGAAATCGTTCATACAGCCCACCTTCATTATTGACTATCCGGTAGAGATGTCGCCCCTCACCAAGATGCATCGTTCTAAACCCGGACTTACCGAACGCTTCGAACTCATGGTGAACGGAAAAGAGTTGGCTAACGCCTACTCCGAGCTGAACGACCCCATAGATCAGGAAGAACGATTCAAAGAACAAATGAAACTGGCAGACAAGGGCGACGACGAAGCCATGATTATCGACCAAGACTTCCTGCGCGCCCTGCAATACGGAATGCCTCCTACATCGGGTATCGGAATCGGCATAGACCGGTTGGTGATGCTAATGACCGGACAAACAACCATACAGGAAGTATTGTTCTTCCCTCAAATGCGACCGGAAAAGCCGAACAAGACTGAGGAGGAATGAAACTACCCGGGAGAATAGCCATCATAGGCGGAGGAAGTTGGGCGACAGCCATAGCCAAAATGGTTCTGGCGCAAGCAGAAAGCATCAATTGGTATATGCGACGAGACGATCGCATTCTCGATTTTAAGCGACTGCGGCACAACCCGGCTTACCTTACCGGCGTGAAATTTGATGTGAAACGAATCAATTTCAGCTCCAACATCAACGATACGGTCAAAGAATCGGATACGCTTATCTTTGTAACTCCCTCACCCTACCTGAAAACGCATTTGAAACGGCTGAAAATCCGCATCAAGGATAAGTTTATCATTACGGCTATTAAGGGTATCGTACCCGATGACAATCTCATCGTATCCGAGTACTTCATCAAAGAGTATAATGTACCATCCGAAAATATTGCCGTGCTGGCAGGACCGTGTCATGCCGAAGAGGTAGCGCTGGAACGGCTCTCGTATCTCACCATTGCTTGTCCGGTAACCGAAAAAGCATCGATCATAGCCCGACACCTTGCCAGCTCGTTCATCAAGACATCCGTCAGCAACGATGTGGCAGGCATTGAATACAGCTCCGTACTAAAAAACGTGTATGCCATAGCTGCCGGAATATGTAGCGGGCTAAAGTATGGCGATAACTTTCAGGCAGTACTCATGTCGAATGCCGGACAGGAAATGGAACGTTTCCTGCAAACCGTACATCCGCTCATGAGAAATATCAGCGACTCGGTCTACTTGGGCGACCTGCTCGTAACCGGATACTCCAACTTCAGCCGCAACCGCACGTTCGGCACCATGATCGGAAAAGGATACTCCGTAAAAAGCGCCCAAATAGAAATGGAGATGATTGCCGAGGGATATTACGGCACCAAATGTATAAAAGAGATTAATAAACACTACCATGTGAACATGCCTATACTGGATGCTGTTTATAATATCCTGTATGAGCGCATCTCACCTATGATAGAAATTAAGCTGCTCACAGATTCATTGAGATAAAAACATTGGAACTTAAAACTTTAAACTTCACAAAGATGATTGGATTGAATATCGAAAAAACTTTCGACTTCGTATCGAAAGCCTCGGTTTTAGCTTACGACGCGCAAGCACTAATTGCGCGCGAAGCGCTGGAAAAGGGGACGGGAAAAGGTAGCGACTTCTTGGGATGGTTGCATCTCCCCTCCTCCATCAGTAAAGCATTTATTGCCAACATCCAAGCTACGGCAAAAATCCTTCGCGAACATTGCGAAGTGGTAGTCGTAGCGGGTATAGGCGGCAGTTATTTGGGTGCACGAGCTGTCATCGAAGCGCTTTCGAATAGCTTTGCATGGCTGATGCCGTCGGCACAAGCGCCGGTTATTGTTTATGCCGGATGCAACATCAGCGAAGATTATCTGTATGAACTCACCGAGTACCTCAAAGGTAAGAAGTTCGGATTGATCAACATTTCCAAAGGAGGCACTACCACCGAAACGGCACTTGCCTTCCGATTGCTGAGACAACAGTGCGAACAGCAACACGGCAAGGAGATGGCGAAAAAGCTCATTGTTACCATTACCGATGCACACAAGGGCGTAGCCCGCATCACTGCCGATCGGGAAGGATACCAAACCTATATCATCCCCGATGACGTAGGCGGACGATACTCCGTACTCACCCCGGTAGGATTGTTGCCGATTGCAGTAGCCGGATTCGACATCGAACAACTTGTCACAGGCGCCACCGATATGGAACAGACTTGCGCTACTCGCGTTCCGTTTGCCAAAAACCCGGCAGCACAATATGCTGCTGTACGCAACGAACTCTACAAGCGAGGCAAGAAGATTGAACTGCTGGTGAACTTCTGCCCCAAACTACACTACTTCAGCGAATGGTGGAAACAGCTCTTTGGAGAATCCGAAGGGAAAGACCACAAAAGCATCTTTCCGGCTTCGGTCGACTTCACCACCGATCTGCACTCTATGGGGCAATGGATCCAAGAAGGAGAACGCAGCATCTTTGAAACCGTGATCTCTATTGATAACGTAAACCACCAGATGGAAGTGCCCTACGATGAAGCCAACCTCGACGGACTGAACTACCTGGCAGGCAAACGCATCGACGAAGTAAACAAAATGGCAGAGCTGGGCACGCAGATGGCACATGTCGACGGAGGAGTACCCAATATCCGCATCACCATAGATAAATTGGACGAATACAACCTCGGACAACTCATCTACTTCTTCGAGGTGGCATGTGGCATCAGTGGATACCTGCTGGGAGTGAACCCATTCAATCAACCTGGTGTAGAAGCCTATAAAATGAATATGTTTGCGCTGCTCAACAAGCCGGGATACGAAGCCGAATCAAAAGCCATTCGGAAGAAATTGTAACTATACGTATATGACATATCAAGAAGCTATAACCCGCTATCTGCAAAGAAACGGGTATACATCTCTTTGCCTGAAAGCCGTCCTGTTCGACATGGACGGCATTCTTTTTAACTCTATGCCTTACCATGCCGAAGCGTGGCACACTGCCATGGCACAGCATGGGCTGCACCTGAGCCGTGAAGAAGCCTATCTGCACGAAGGAAGAACCGGGACCGATACCATCGGCATTGTGTACCAACGACAATACGGGAAACAACCAAGTCCCGAAGAGATAAAAACCATCTATGCCGACAAATGCACGGCATTCGGCAATTATCCCGATCCGGAACCGGTCAACGGTATTAGCGAACTGCTGGAGGAAATCAAAGAGTGCGGTCTGCTGCGCATGGTAGTAACCGGTTCGGGACAACCCTCGCTGATAGACCGATTGACGCACAGCTTTCCCGGTATGTTTCAACGCGACCAAATGGTGACTGCCTTTGACGTAAAACAGGGCAAGCCCAATCCCGAACCCTACCTGACCGCATTGAAGAAAGCACATCTGCAACCCGACCAAGCCATCGTGGTAGAGAATGCGCCCATGGGCGTACAAGCCGGTGCAGCTGCCGGACTATTTACCATAGCAGTGAATACAGGACCTATCGACGGACAACTGCTAATAGATGCCGGCGCCGACCTCCTGTTTGCATCTATGCCTGAATTTGCGAAAAAGTGGAATGCCTTGTACAGAGAAATGACACATCAAGCTTGAGACTCTTTACGCCTTTTCTGCCAAAGTTGCCAGCTATTAAACAGATTTTGCCAAATCACATACGAACCGGGAGCAACCGATGCTGCCGGATTGAGATAGGTGTAGGTCATCCAGATGGCCAATACCGTATTCTTCTGCCCCAAAGCCTGCCCACCGGTAATGCGATCGTCGTATCGCCCTCCGACGTGCTTACCCAAGCCAAACTGTATGCCACATGCCAACAGCGCAACCAAAGCTATTCCGACCTCGATCACCACAGATATCTCGCTATTGACTAATGAACGCACCGTCTGTCCGGTGACAATCATCAACGACATAGCCCACATATAAAAAGCGGCATCGTAAAGCCCAACCAACCATTGATTGGCAGCCGACCATACATGCCGCAACAGCCATGCCAACAGAAAAGGACACATCAACAAAGGAAAGACTTTGCTCAGGATACGAAAACAAGCCGCTCCAAAAGACAGACCGGCGTGAGGCTCGACCAACGGGAAAAATAAAGGCACTACAACCGCTGCCAGCACATTCGACAACATCGTATAGGTAGTAAGCGTAGAAGCATTACCGCCCAACTTACCGGTAATCACAGCTGCCGCCGTAGCCGTGGGGCAAATAAAGCATACCATGACCCCTTCAAGAACAATACGCCAAGTGCCGCTTACCGGCAGGTATAGCAATATAGTCACTACAATCAGCAACATCAGCAACTGAAACAGTAAGAGCCAGACGTGCCACACCGTAGGACGCAACTCGCGCAACCGCTCGACCTTGCAAAAGGTAAGCAGCAACTGGGCAGAAATAAGCCAAGGGGTCAGATAATCGGACATGATACGAACACAAGGCTTGGCAGGAGCCAGCCATGACACTTCGGCAAACAAGATATATCCCAAAATACCGGTCAGCATGGCCAGCGGAAGTGTCCAATTCTTTAGTAATCGAAGCATTTAATATAAAGGCTATAAAAACTCCGCAAAAGTAGTCTCTTTCTCGTCCTTATGAAAGGAAAACAACAAAACTTCTCGTAGAATATTAGTTTTCTCTAAATTTGCCGTACATTTGCAGCAATTCTCGGAAAAGAGAAGTAAAAACGAACGTTGACGTGAAACGATTTATACCATATATAACAGGTATATGCTTCGGACTGCTATTTACCCTGATTGGTACAGGAAGCATCGAGGCACAAACGTTTGTCGTCGTTATTGACGCCGGACATGGCGGACACGACCCGGGAGCCAGCGGAAAAATATCGCATGAGAAAGATATCAACCTGAACGTAGCCTTGCGGTTAGGCAAGCTCATTCGGAATAATTGCCCCGAAGTAAAGGTGATCTATACCCGCGAGAAAGATCTCTTTATTCCGCTCGATCAACGGGCAGAAATAGCCAACAATGCACGAGCCGACCTGTTCATCTCTATCCACACCAACTCGCTACCCGGAGACCAAAGCCGCATCAGCGGCGCGTCGACATGGACGCTCGGCTTAGCTAAATCGGACGAAAATCTGGAAGTAGCCAAACGGGAAAACGCTGTTATACTCTACGAGAAAGATTACCAGACACGCTATGCCGGCTTCAACCCCAACTCATCGGAATCCTACATCATCTTTGAGTTTATGCAAGACAAAAATATGTCGCAAAGCGTACATCTTGCCACTTTGGTGCAAAAAGAATTTCACCAGACCTGTCGACGAACAGACAGAGGTGTACATCAAGCCGGATTTCTGGTACTCAAAGCCAGCGCCATGCCGGGCATCCTGATAGAACTCGGATTCATTTCAAACCCCGAAGAAGAAAAGTACCTCAACTCAGAAAAAGGATCACAAACACTGGCAAATGGCATCTATCGCGCATTTCTTACCTATAAAAAAGAGCAAGAGAAACGCCGGCACAGCATAGAAGAAGACATAAACAATCAAACATCTATCAACGTTAATAATAGTAACTAATAAAAAGATAAACCTGAAAATGAAGTATCTAACTAAAGAAGTCCGAATTGGCATTGCAGGAGTAGCTGCTCTCTGTGTGCTGATATATGGCATCAACTATCTGAAAGGAATCCACCTCTTCAAACCGACCAGCTATTTCTATGTGAAGTTCTCAAACATCAGCGGACTGACTAAATCAAGTCCGGTCTTTGCCGATGGATACCGAGTAGGCATCGTAAGCGACATCATCTACGATTATACGCAAAATGGCAGAGTCGTTGCCGAAATAGATGTCGACCCAAGCCTACGCATCCCCAAAGGAAGCACAGCTGAACTGACGTCCGAACTGATGGGAGGCATGAAGCTAAACCTGTTGCTCGCCAACAATCCACGCGAACGTTACGCCATTGGCGACACCATACAAGGCAATACCGAAAACGGGCTAATGGGGAAAGTGACACAAATGATGCCACAAGTAGAAAAGTTGCTCCCCAAAATGGATTCTATACTCACCTCGCTAAATACCCTGCTTGCTGACCCCACCATTCCACAAAGCTTGCATAGTTTGCAGAGTACACTCGACAACCTGGAGAGTGGTAGCCGACAGCTTAACGTAATGATGAGTCGTGACATACCGCAACTGACAGACAAGCTGAATACTATTGGAAATAACTTTATTGCGATCAGCGACAATCTGAAGCAGACCGACTATAACACCCTGCTTACCAATGTAAACGCCACGCTCGAAAACGTAAAAAGAATTACCGACCAACTAAATCAAAAAGACAATTCTCTGGGACTGCTGTTGAATGACTCGGCACTCTACGAAAACTTGACTGCCACTACTGCCAACGCAGCAAGCCTGCTTGAAGATTTAAAAAGCAATCCGAAAAGATATGTGCATTTCTCCCTATTCGGGAAGAAGAACAAATAGGGAGAAAACGGCTTTATATAGATTTTCTCTAAATAACAACCATTCGATTCAAACTCATCAAAGCATAGTGAACTATCATAAGGATGGATTCAGAGAGATTTGTCCATCATAGAATTCCATGACTTTTGCAAGTACATACATTGCTAATATACAACTAATTAGAAAAAAGCAATAGCCTATTGGAGGGCTATTGCCTATTGAGGATATAAGTCTTTGAAAGTAAACAGGTTATTCCATCCAATAAAAAAGCAAGTAATACAACCATTTTTTTTCTAAAATAATATCCTCACTTTTGCATCGTGAACGGAAGCGCTGCTTCGCTAAAAGCATATTGAATTATGAATAAGCCAAATCATATTGAGCTATGGAATCATTGCCTCTCTTTCATAAAAAGCAATGTACCCGACCAAACATATAAAACATGGTTCCTCCCCATCAAGCCACTAAAGTATGAGGAGAATACGTTAGTATTACAAGTACCCAGTCATTTCTTTGTTGAATTTTTAGAGGAGAAATTCCTCGATTTACTTCGTCAGACACTTTACAAAGTGATTGGTGACGGAACAAAACTGGAGTACAATGTCATGATAGACAAAGGCTCGCACAAAACGGTCAATTTAGAATCGACCAGCCGAACGATCCTTCCCTCTTATAACAACAACAAAGTTATCAGCAAAGAGATACCCCATCCGGTTGCCGAACTCGATCCGCATCTCAACCCCAATTATAATTTTGAAAGCTTTATCGAAGGCTACAGCAACAAACTGTCGCGCAGTGTTGCCGTATCCATTGCAGAGAATCCTGCCAAGACCATTTTCAATCCGGTATTCTTCTACGGCACATCGGGTGTGGGCAAGACGCATTTGGTCAATGCCATCGGGATGCGCATCAAAGAGCTGTTTCCCGAAAAGCGGGTACTCTATGCCTCGGCACACCTGTTTCAAATACAATACACTGATTCGGTACGCAATAACCAGTTCAACGACTTCATGAACTTCTATCAATCGATAGACATATTGATTATCGACGACATTCAGGAAATTGCCGGTCTTACTAAAACGCAAAACACATTCTTCCATATATTTAATCACCTGCGCATGAACGGCAAGCAGCTCATTCTAACGTCCGACCGCTCGCCTATGCTGTTGCAAGGCATGGAAGAACGGCTTATCACACGCTTCAAGTGGGGCATGGTAGCCGAACTGGAGAAGCCCACCGTAGAATTACGCAAAAGCATTCTCCGTAATAAGATACACCGCGACGGATTGTTGTTTCCGCCTGAAGTGATCGACTTTATTGCCGAAAACGTAGGTGACAGTGTGCGCGATTTGGAAGGTATTGTCATCTCTATCATGGCACACGCCACCATCTACAACAAAGAGATTGATCTGAGCTTGGCAGAACGTATTGTGCACAAAGTTGCCAAAAGCGAAAACAAAGTCATTACGGTAGACGACATTATCAACGCCGTATGCAAACATTTCTCGTTAGACATAGCAGCCATCCATACGGCATCGCGCAAACGGGAAATGGTACAAGCACGCCAAATAGCCATGTACTTAGCCAAAAACAATACAGACCTTTCGACCAGCAAAATAGGCACTCTGATAGGCAACCGAGATCATGCCACCGTATTGCATGCCTGCCGGACTATCAAGAATTTGCGAGAGGTCGACAAAGGGTTGAACGCTGAGATTGATGTAATACAATCTGAACTCAAAAAGAAGAAATAAGTCCAAATAATAAAGACACTTAGAGCGCATTGACAGTTATGATTGATGCGCTCTAAGTGTCTTATCTATATAATCTCCTATTGCAACTCTACTTCCGTATAATAGCCGGAATCAATCAATACTTTGCGATAGTTATCCTTGTCAACTACCGTCGTTTCGCAAGAAATGGTTTTTACCTCTTTTACATCGTTGTTATAGGGTGCTCCGAAGGAAAGACTTCCTTCGGTACCATCTTTGATAGCCCGTACCACATTCACGGCAGCTTCGGCAGAAAGACGGGTATCTTTAAACACCGTCATGCTCTGAGTACCGGCAATAATGCGTTTGACTGCGCTGATTTCGGCATCCTGCCCGGTAATAATCGGGAAGTCGGCTGCCGTATAGCCTGCTTCCGTCAAAGCAGCAACAACCCCCTCAGCCAGCGCATCATTCGAGCAAAGCACTGCATCGAGTTTTTTACCGGCAGGTGCATAGCCTTGTGCATTGATAAGCCTTGCCATGCGCGTTTTGGCAACCGAAGTACTCCAATTGGCTATACCGCAAGCCGCCATAGTCATCTCACCCGAAGGAACATCGAGGTTATCCCCAATATTCAAGGCAGCCAACGCGCCATTGAAATAGAAGTTGACATTATTGTCGTCTGCCGGACCGGTAAAGAGTTCCATGTTTTGGGGAGTAGCGCTGTCGCTTAGATGGTCGACAATATACTGTCCCTGTTGCGTACCAACCATTGTATTATTAAAAGTAACGTAATAATCTACCGCGCTGGTATTCATCAGTAAGCGATCGTAAGCAATCACTTTGATACCGGCATTGGCTGCTTTGGTCAGTGCGGCATCCAGCTGCGTTCCATCAACAGCAGTCACTATAATCACCTTGCAACCGGCAGTAATCATACTTTCAATTTGGCTGATTTGTTCGTTCACATCTCGTTCTACATGTTGCAAATCGACTGTGAATCCGTAATGTTCGAGCATGGTTTTCATGTTCGCCCCATCTATTGCCCAACGTTCAATGGTATTATAATCAGAGAGGGCAATACCTATCTTCCAACTATCTTCATCATCCGAATGACAAGCCGTCAATAAAAACCCGGCAACAAGCACACATAGTATTCCTGCTTCCAAAAAAACTTTTTTCATACCTACTTTTAATTATCTATATATTATGTGGAAACTATCTGTATCTCCTATAAAACGCGGCAAAAGTACGCTATATTATCATTATATGCAAGATACCCTATTTACATATCCGGTTAATTCATCTTATTAAAGATGAAAAAGGATGCAAACGAAGCTCTGTACGCAAGGTAATTATAGGCAAAGTATAAACATGAAAAAGGGTGCAAGCCGATAATGTTTCTGCTTGCACCCTTTTTTCTTTATTGGTGAGAATGTTCTTTCTCAGTTGGTGAGAAACGACCTTTCTCTTATGCTGCTTTCGCTTTTTCAACGATAGCTTTGAATGCTTCCGGATGGTTCATCGCCAAATCCGCCAACACTTTGCGGTTGATTTCGATGCCTGCTTTGTGTAAAGCTCCCATCAACTTAGAGTACGACATACCTTCCAATCGCGCGGCAGCGTTGATGCGCTGAATCCACAATGCGCGGAAGTTGCGTTTCTTGTTTTTACGATCGCGATAAGCATACGTCAGACCTTTCTCCCACGTATTCTTAGCCACTGTCCATACGTTCTTACGTGCCCCAAAGTAACCTCTGGTCAACTTCAGAATCTTCTTTCTTCTTGCTTTTGAAGCAACATGATTTACTGATCTTGGCATAGTTTCTTCTTTTTAAAATTACTTTAGTACGCTTTTACTTCATTGCTAAGAGTTCCTTCACTTGATTCACGTCCGTGGTTTTCACGATCGTTGAATAACACAAGTTACGCTTTTGCTTCTTAGTCTTCTTTGTCAGAATATGACTATGAAAAGCGTGCTTTCTCTTGATTTTACCTGTTCCGGTAAGCGTAAACCGCTTTTTGGCACCGGAATTAGTCTTCATCTTTGGCATCTTTTACTGTTTTTAAGTTATTAATGAATGGCAACGCACTATACCATGGAGCGTTACGCATTTGCTTCTTTTTTATCGTTTACTTTTGCTTGTTCGGGTTTGGCAGGTTTCTCCTTGCTCTCAGGTTTCTCCTTGTTTTCCGGCTTTTTCTGTCCTCCCTCTTTCTTTTTGGGCGACAGATGGATAATCATTCGCTTTCCTTCCAACAATGGCATCTGGTCTACTTTGGCATATTCCTCCAAATCGGTAGCAAAACGCAGCAACAAAACTTCTCCCTGCTCTTTGAACAAGATGGAGCGCCCTTTGAAGAAAACATAAGCCTTTACTTTATCACCATCGGTCAAAAACTCTTTGGCATGTTTAAGTTTAAAGTTGTAGTCATGGTCGTCGGTTTGCGGACCGAAACGTATTTCCTTCACGCTAACCTTTACCTGCTTTGCTTTCTGTTCTTTTTGACGCTTCTTTAGCTGATACAGAAACTTAGAATAATCTATGATACGGCAGACAGGTGGTTGTGCATTGGGGGATATTTCTACCAAATCCGCGTTGCGTTCGGTAGCCATCTTTAAAGCTTGTGCTATCGGATACACTTTGGATTCTCCTTCATCGCCCACAATGCGGACTTCTTTGGCACGGATCAGTTCGTTAATCCGATGTTGCCCTTTTAAACTGTCGTTCTTCATTCAAAAATCATTCATTTCTGTTTTAATTATATTTATAAAGCGGGCGCAAAATTACCACTTATTTATCATACTTTGAACTTCTTCGCTCATTTTTTTAGCGAAATCGTCTATTTTCATTGTTCCTTTGTCGCCTTCTCCCTGCTTACGTACAGAGACTTCGTTGTTTTCTGCCTCTTTTTCGCCTACTACCAACATATACGGAATACGTTTCAGTTCGTTATCACGAATTTTACGTCCTACTTTCTCATTGCGGTCATCGACCACGGCACGCAAATCGTACTGTTTGAGCGACGCTTTCACTTCGTTGGCATAGTCATTAAACTTCTCGCTGATAGGCAGAATGACCATCTGTTCGGGTGTAAGCCAGAGCGGAAATTTACCCGCGGTATGCTCGATAAGTACAGCCACAAAGCGTTCCATCGATCCGAAGGGAGCTCTGTGTATCATCACGGGGCGATGCTTCTGGTTGTCGGCGCCGGTATATTCCAGTTCAAACCGTTCGGGAAGATTGTAGTCGACCTGAATGGTACCCAATTGCCAACGACGTCCAATGGCATCCTTCACCATAAAGTCGAGCTTCGGACCATAGAAAGCAGCTTCTCCATATTCGATGCGTGCTTTCAACCCTTTTTCCTGACACGCTTCGATGATCTCTCGTTCGGCACGTTCCCAGTTTTCGTCGCTACCGATATACTTTTCGCGGTCGACCTTGTCGCGGAGCGAGATTTGTGCTTCCACGTTTTCAAAATCCATCGATTTGAATACGATGGCAATGATGTCCATCACGCGGAGGAACTCCTCTTTCACCTGATCAGGACGGCAGAAGATGTGCGCATCGTCTTGCGTGAAGCTTCGTACGCGGGTCAATCCGTGCAGCTCACCACTCTGTTCGTATCGGCAAACGGTACCAAATTCTGCCAAGCGCAACGGTAACTCTTTATACGAGCGGGGTGAGTTCTTATAAATCATGCAGTGGTGCGGACAATTCATCGGTTTGAGCAGATACTCCTCCCCCTCCTCGGGAGTACGGATGGGTTGAAACGAATCTTTTCCATACTTGGCATAATGTCCGGATGTGATGTACAGCAATTTGTTTCCGATAGGTGGTGTTATAACCTCCTGATAATCGTAGCGTGCCTGAATACGGCGTAGAAATTCCTGTAAGCGCAGGCGGAGCGCTGTTCCTTTGGGCAACCACAAAGGCAACCCCTTGCCTACGACATCCGAGAACATAAAGAGATCCATCTCCTTGCCTATCTTGCGATGATCGCGTTTTTTAGCCTCTTCGAGCAGCACCAGATATTCGTCGAGCATCTTCTTCTTAGGGAAGGTGATGCCATAGATGCGGGTCATCATCTTGCGATCTTCGTGTCCGCGCCAGTATGCTCCGGCTACCGACATCAGCTTGATGGCTTTGATGGGCGCTGTGGTCATCAGGTGCGGACCACGGCACAAGTCGGTGAAAGCTCCTTGCGTATAGGTGGTGATATGTCCGTCTTCCAATTCGGAAATCAGTTCGCATTTGTAGGTTTCTCCGCGCGCTCCAAATTTCTTCAGAGCGTCAGCTTTAGAGATGTCGCTGCGCACCACAGCCTCTTTGCGTGCTGCCAGTTCCGACATTTTGGCTTCAATGGCAGGCAGGTCCGATTCTTTGATGGAGACACCGTCGCCCGGATCTACGTCATAGTAGAATCCGTTTTCGATAGCCGGTCCGATACCGAACTGTATATGCGGATATAGTTCTTGCAGCGCTTCTGCCAGCAGGTGGGCACTGGTATGCCAGAAGGCGTGTTTACCTTCTTCATCGTCCCATTTGTAAAGCACAAACGTTGCATCTTCCCGAAGGGGTCGTCCCAAGTCGTAAGTTTCACCGTTCACGCCACATGCCAGCACCTCTTGTGCCAGACGCGGACTGATACTTTCTGCTATTTGCAGTCCCGTTACTCCTTCATTATACTCGCGTACGGAGCCATCGGGGAATGTTATCTTTATCATTTTCTGGATATGTTGAGTTTCAAGGGGGCAAAAATACTTATTTCTTTTGTGATTATTGTTTTGTCGGTGAAAAATGTTGTTCATTTGTCTACTCTTCCTGCGTATCGGTGAAGCGTTTAATGATATTGTAGGCATTGACAATGCCCAATTCGCCCGCCTTGCTCAGGTCGGATATACCTTGCTTGTTATTGCCCAGAAAGATGTGCGTCAAGCCTCTGTTGAAGTAAGCTTCGGCAAACTCCGGATTCATCTGTATGGCTTTGTCGTAATCGGCAAGGGCGCCCCGATAGTCTTTCAGCATAGACAACACATTGCCGCGGTTGTAGTAGGCATATACAAAATCGGGCGCCAACTGAATCACCTTATCCAAGTCGCTTCTCACCAGGTCGTAGTCAATGGCTTTGACGTCCGTCTGCTTTGCTGCGTTATCGCCATCCGACGTCACCGCATCGGTAACAGTGGCAGCTTCGGCACGCTTGTATTCTAACTGCTTGTATCGCACCAATGAGCGCATGAGGTAAGCCGGGAAGAATGTATCGTCGCACAAGATGGCTTGTGTGAAATCGTTAATCGAATTGGCAAAGTCTTGCACCAGATAGAAGTCGAGTCCGCGCAAGAAGCGTTTCATGGCATCGTGGTCGTTGGCAACAATGTCGGAGGTGTGCGCATCGATCAGTGCAAAATGGAACTTCACCTGCTCTTCGGTAAGCGGAGCCTCCATGTTGGTGATGTGCAGCGGCTTCGGCAAGACCTTCGACCGGTTCAGTTCATCTATATATTTATAGTAATGCACGGCTCGCTTCACATCGCTCAACTTTTCGTAATAAGTCAGTGCATACATAGGCTCGAGTTTGATGGTCACGTTGCGGTCTTGTACCCGTCCCCGGTAGTCGCTCTTGTATCGTTGTGTGTCGTCGGCGTCGTCGGCAATGACAATTTTACGATAGTTGTTCATATTCTTATCCGACTTTTTGCGCGTTTTGCCATCTTCGTCGGTTACAGCCTCCTTATTGTCAGCCGTTTGCTTGTTGTCGGCGCTGCTGTCGGTTGTGCCGTTGCGTTGGTCGAGTTGTATCTTCATCAGTTTGAATTCATCTTCCGACGCTCCCTTTCGGTCTCCCATTTTCTTCCTTGCTTCGGCTCGATAATAGTAGCCGGTTGTAAAGTTCGGATATTGTTCTATCACCGTAGAGTAGTCGCTTGCAGCCCCCCGGTAGTCGCCGGTTTGCGCGCGCAGCAATCCTCGGTTAAAGGTAGCCATCATATTGTCGGGTTCCATCTTCAGCACGAAGTCGAAGTCTTCGATAGCGCGGTTATCATCGCCCACTTGCGCCCGCAGCAGTCCTCGGTTGTAGTGTCCGATAAAGTTATTAGGATCTATTTTGAGCGCCAGATCGTAATCGCTCATAGCTCCCCGCAGATTGTTCCGGTGGTAGCGCGTCAATGCCCGGTTGATGTAGTTTCCGGCATTGTGCACACTGAGATGGATAGCCTGATTCAAGTCGGATTCGGCATCGGCGTACTGCCCCTGTTGAATACGAACGATGGCTCGTGCTGCCCATCCGTCGGGGTCGTACTTATCCAAGTCGATGGCTTGTTCAAAGTTCTGCAAGGCTTGCAGCGTATCTTTCTGCAAGAGGCACACCTCGCCGCGCATCAGGTAAGCACGCGTATATCGGGGAGAGATTTTGAGTAGTTTACCCAGATCCTCGTTGGCAGATACGTAGTCTTTTTTCTGAATATGACAGAGCGACAAGTTGTGCCACAGCGCCACATTTTCGGGATCGTACTTCAGGGCGGTACGGTAGTCTTGAATGGCTCCGTCGTATTTGTTCTGCCTGATGCGCGCCAATCCGCGTATCTGGTAGGCAGCTACCACAAACGGGTTACGTTGAATCGCCGCATCGCAGTCGGCTTCGGCACCCTGATAGTCGTCCAGATTGAATTTGGCAAGTCCGCGAAAGAAGTAGGGTTCGTACAGATAGGGTTTGGCATTGATCACCTGATTGAAGTACTGTATAGAGAGCACATAGTCCTCAAAATAGAGTGCATTGCGTGCAATGGTCATTACGCGCTCTGTATTGATTTGCGCATGCAGTCCTACCGACAGTCCTACCAATAGTAACAATAATCCTTTCCTCATATCTTCGATTTTGCGGTCTAATATCTATTTGATGGTTTTTACTTTATATGTGCAATGCGCTTTCCCTTTGAGCATGGCGTTCAGCTTTCCTTTGATCATCTGCTTGCGCAGGGGCGATATATGGTCTATAAACATTTTCCCTTCCAGATGGTCGAATTCGTGTTGCATCACGCGCGCCAAATAGCCTTCTACCACTTCATCGCGCGGTTTCATTTCTTCGTCCATATAAGTGACGTGGATTTTGTTTCCCCGCTTTACGGTTTCGTGAATTCCCGGCAGGCTGAGGCATCCTTCTTCCATGTTAATCTCTTCACCCGACACCTCCAAGATGTGTGGATTGATATATGCTTTGCAGAATCCCTTGTATTCGGGATGCTCGTCGGAGAGCACATCCAGATTGATGACTACTACACGAATGGGCAACCCCACTTGCGGCGCAGCCAGTCCTACCCCTTCGGCTTTATCCATGGTTTCAAACATGTTGGCTATCAATGTTTTCAACTCGGGATAATCGGGTTCAATATCTTCTGCCACTTTTCTCAATACGGGTTGTCCGTATATATATATAGGTAATATCATTTGGGTAATTGAAAAATTAAAAGATTATTCACTAAGTTACTCCCGATGAATCGTTCGCCGACTTTCCATATAGCTTTGCAGGATGATGGTGGCGCTGATGGTATCTACCAAAGCTTTATTCTGCCGATCGCTCTTTTTCAGTCCGGCGTCGAGCATGGTACGATGTGCCAGTAGCGAGGTGAATCGTTCATCCACATATTCGATAGGCATATCCGGCAGTTTCTTTTGCAGTGTACCCACAAAGGTCTTGATGCGCTTTGCGTTCTCCGAATCTTCATAGTTCATTTGTCGGGGGTATCCGACAATGATTCGTTCCACCGGCTCTTTTGCCACATAATCCAGCAAAAATGCTGTCAGGTAGTTCGTAGATACGGTTGTAAGCCCGTTAGCTATCAACTGTAGGGTATCGCTAACGGCTATTCCAGTGCGTTTTCGTCCGTAATCAATAGCCAAAATTCTGTTCATCGGGCTGCAAAAATACAATTTATATTTAGATAGGGGAAAAAATAAGGCGCGGATTACGCGGTTTTCACGGATATTATCATTCTTTTAATCCGTGTACCGCGCATCCGCGCCTCATTTGCTTTTGTAAGATTACATACGCGGCATTTTTTTCTTTTGCAGAACAATGATGCTCTTTCCGTTTGCACCGGAGAGCGCCATTGTATTGTCGCTCAACTTCTTGAATTTTTCCACCTCATTCAAGGCGGCAAGCACTTTGTTTTCCAGCGTCATATCCATACAAGCCATCCGTGTGCTGACCAACGCCCCCAACGACAGTGTACCTGCTTTGGCTTTGGTATCGAAGGATCCGCTTACGCGGTTACAGCCGGTATTGCCCGACACGCGCCCTTCGGTTACATCAAACGTAAGGAAGGGGAACTCCTGACCGGAAGCGGGAACCACTGCCGAGCCATTTACTTCAATGATGTTCCATGTTCCGCCCAGCGTCGATATGGCTGCGGCGTTCTTAGAAGAACCACATGATGACAGCGCTACCATCACTACTGTCATGCAAACAGAAACAATTAATTTTCTCATTTTATAATCCATTTATAGGTTGATTAATTTAATGCAAAGGTAACAGTTTATCGGGTCGATTGGTTGTTGCATTCGTATAATTTATACGAAAAGATGAAAATATGAGATAATTTTTATGCTTTAAGAAGAATAATCAGATTGACAAATGGATAACAGGAAAAACATGCAGGGGTACAAAGGAAATGTGCTTATCTTTGCGGCAATGATCAACGAATGAAAAGATAGAACGATATGACACCAACAACCCTTCCCTCCAAAATCTTCAATACGGCGGGTCCCATCAAACCCGAAATACACTACTGTGTAAATCCGCTGACTCGTTTCAATCTCGCCGAATTAGAATCGCTGATAACGTACGGGAAATACTTCATTCTCCACGCTCCCCGGCAGACGGGCAAAACGTCGTGTATGCTGGCACTGCGCGACTACCTGAATCGGCAAGGACGCTATTATGCCGTCAGTGTGAATGTAGAAAACGGACAGGCTTATCGAAACAACGTGGAAGAAGTGACACGAATCGCCGTATCAAATCTCTGCGACAAGTTAGGATTGATAATAGGTAAAGAATTGCCTAATCGCGTCAGAGAAGAAACAATAGCCCAAGTGCCGATCGGCTCTTTGCTCTCGGGTTATCTTTCCCGCCTCAGTCAGGCGCTCGACCGCCCGTTGATTATTTTTTTCGACGAGATAGATGCCCTTGTGGGCGATTCGCTTGTGAGTATACTGCGTCAGATACGCAGCGGCTACGAAGATCGCCCCGCCGCATTCCCCCAATCCGTCGTCCTTTGCGGTGTGCGCGACGTGCGCGACTACCGCATCGTGCAATCCAATCAAGAGATTATCACCGGAGGGTCGGCATTCAATATCAAAGCAAAGTCGCTCCGACTGGGCAACTTCTCCAAAGAAGAGATTCACGAGCTGTACATGCAGCACACCCAAGCCACAGGGCAAGTCTTCGACGAAGCCTGCTTCCCCATGGTGTGGGAAGCTACCGAGGGACAGCCGTGGTTGGTCAATGCACTGGCATACGAAGTAACCGAAGAGATGACCGAAAGCTGCGACCGTTCCGTCCGCATCACCCCCGAGATGCTCTATCGTGCCAAAGAGAACATCATCTATCGCCGCGAGACGCACATCGACATTCTCATCGACAAGCTGCGCGAAGATCGCGTGCGCAACGTCATCGCTCCCATCCTTGCCAATGAAGAGGGCGAAGTGGAAGAACAGCTCAAAGAAGACGACATACAATACGTAGTAGATTTGGGATTAATCGTTCGCAGCAAGCCGCTCCG
>JAISIN010000067.1 GCA_031262085.1 Prevotellaceae bacterium | reverse complement strand
GTCAGTAAAGCGGTCAGTAAAGCGGTCAGTAAAAGTGGTCAGAAAACATATAATACTGTGTTTGCTCTTATAAAAGAAACGCCAACTATTACCCGTGAAGAGCTTTCTATCCGTGTTGGCATCACTCAATCTACTATACAAAAACACGTCAAGAGATTGAAAGACAATGGCTATATCCAACGCGAAGGCAGTGATAAGTCCGGCTGTTGGAAAGTATTAAAAGAGTTATAGCCTTTCCGGCTTACCCCCATAACGGACTTACACCGTCAAGTCAAATGCCATGCTCGGCACACAACGCAAAAAAGCCCGTAGAACGTTGGAACTACGGGCTTTTCTTCATGTTGTGGGCTGCTTGTCGCAGCTTTCAGCGGAAAGTGAGGGATTCGAACCCCCGGTACAGTTACCCGTACACCGCATTTCGAGTGCGGCCCGATCGACCACTCCGGCAACTTTCCTTGGTATCAAAAACGGGAGGGTTTCGTTTTTTGACGGTGCAAAAGTAGTGCTTTTTGCGGATTAATCAACGATGCAACTGCTTTTTTGCGGGGGTGGCACACAATTTTTTCTATTTTTCTCTGTTTTTATGGATACGAATCGGAGGTGATACGCCGCAGATATATCCGTATGAAGCAACGATTACACCATATATTATATACATGTATCGTCGTAGTAACCTTGTGGGCTGCGCCGACCGACGTTCGAGCGCAGTTTGATGCGCACTTCAACCACTACTGGACGTTGCAGGGCTACTATCATCCGGCAGCCGTGGGATTGACAGAGAATCAGTTGGCGTTCTACGGTGCCTACTCCATGCAACTGCTCGGCTTCAAGCATGCTCCACGCACCATGTTGTTTGGGGTCGATATGCCATTCACACTCCTCAAGCGACAACATGCAGTGGGGGTGAGCTTCTTTAACGAAGGCATCGGGCTGTTCCGTAACCAACTGATCCGCGGACAGTATGCCTATCGGATGAAGCTGGGACGCGGGCGACTTGGCATCGGACTGCAAGCCGGTGCGCTACAAGTGTCGTTCGACCCTACCGGCATCAACTTGGGCGACGAAACCGATGATGAAGCCTTTCCTGCCACTACCCAAAAAGGCGCGGCTGTCGACGTAGGGGTGGGGGTACACTACATGCAAGCGCGGTGGTATGCTGCTCTTTCGGCGCAGCATCTCACTGCACCACGACTTTCGTTGGGCGAAAATAGTCATCTGAAGGTGAATCCCATCATTTATTTAACAGGAGGATACAATATTCCGACCCGACGTCCGTTACTCTCCATACAGACGATGGCACAATTACAAAGTGATTTCACCCATACACGGTTAGATGTAACGGGACGACTGCTCTACACCTATCGCAGCAACACATTCGGAGGAGGATTGACCTACTCACCGAGTACCTCGCTAACAATAGATCTGGCAGCAACCATACGCCACATCACCGTGGGATACGCCTACGAGTGGTACACCTCAAAGATTGGAGTAGCCAATGGCAGCCATGAATTGGTGATGCGCTATACGGTCGATCTGAGTCTGTTTAAGAAGAGCCGCGCACTGCACAAAAGTGTGCGAATCTTGTGAGATTTGAATTGAACATTGAGAATTGAACATTGAAAGTCGTGGATTGATGAAGAAAAAAACAACGAGAACGTATATACAAGGCGGGGCAATCACTTTATGGATTGCTACGTTACTATCGTGCATGGGTACGACAGGCACGTCGATGCGCGGTGGTGAACTGACAGGCGCCAGCGCTTCCACGTGGAGCGAACCAACCCCTTATGGCATGGTGATGATAAAGCGAGGTTCGGTAAAGATGGGACCGGACAAGCAAGACTCACTCTGGGGTACTATTGTACCTGCACGCGAAATATCGGTCGAATCGTTCTGGATGGACGAAAAGGAGGTGACGGTGTCCGAATACCGGCAATTTGTCAATTGGGTACGCGATTCCATTATTCGCGAACGACTTGCCGACCCCGCTTACGGCGGAAACGAACTCTTTAAGATCGAAGAAGACCGCGAAGGCAATCCCATCAAGCCTTACCTGAACTGGTCGAGACCCATCCCGTGGAAGCGGGCGACGGAAGACGAGCAGATGGCGATCAACAGCCTCTACAAAACACATCCCATCGACGGAACACTGATGCTCGACGCCTCACAGCTGAACTATTACTATGAGATATACGACTATACCGAAGCTGCCAAACGGCGCAATCGCCTCAATCCGGCGGAACGCAACAAAAACACCGACATCACCGTCGATCCCGACGAAGTGGTGATGATCACCAAAGATACAGCTTATATCGACGAAGACGGACATATCGTAAACCGCACCATCACCCGTCCGCTATCCGGCGAATGGGATTTTCTCAACAGCTATATCGTCAACATCTATCCCGATACAACTTGTTGGGTAAACGATTTCCCTCATGCGCACAACGAACAGTACATGCGCCTCTATTTCAACCACGCGAGCTACAACCAACATCCGGTGGTAGGCGTGAGCTGGGAGCAAGCCAATGCCTTCTGCGCATGGCGTACTGCCTATCTGCTGGCAGGCTTGCGTGGACAGGTTCGATACATTCAGCGATATCGGTTGCCTACCGAAGCCGAGTGGGAGTTTGCCGCACGCGGCAGAGAGAACAACCATTTCCCGTGGAAAGAGCGTGAAGCCACCAAAGATGATGACGGTTGCTACAACGCCAACTACAAACCCGGCAAGGGCGACTATACCGGCGACGGCAATCTGATAACCACCCGCGTCGGGGCTTACTCGCCCAATTCAAACGGACTGTTCGACATGGCAGGCAATGTCTCCGAGTGGACCTCGACCGCCTATACCGAAACGGGCGTGTTGCAGGCAAGCGATGTGAATCCAGATATTCAGTATAACGCCGCTGTGGACGACCCGTATACGTTGAAAAAGAAAGTGATACGCGGCGGATCATGGAAAGATGTGAATGCGTTTATCCGTTCGGATGCCCGCACATCGGAATATCAGAACGAACAACGATCGTACATCGGCTTTCGGTGTGTGCGGTCGGTAGTAGGATACGGAAAGAAAAAATAGATCATAGATAGATTATGGCAGAAAAAAAAGGATTCGGACAACGGCTGCAAGACTTTATGGCGAGCTATCGCGGAAGAGTGATCATGAACTATGCATATAGCTGGGGCGCAGCCATCGTAATTGCCGGTACATTGTTTAAACTGACCCACTTGCCGGGAGCCAACCTGATGCTGTGGATCGGAATGGGTACCGAGGTATTGGTGTTCTTCATCTCTGCATTCGAATTGCCGAGACGGGATGCCGAATCGGCAGCATCAACCAGTGGGGCAGGAGGCAAAATAGCCCCCCCGGCAGCCATGCCTGCAACTCCCCCGGCAGTCATGCCTGTAACGCCCAAAACAGTTCCACTCGTAACCCCCGAGATGGAAGCTACCACGCAAGAATACATCGACCGTTTGAAAGAGACCACCGAGATGCTGGCGCGCTTCACCGCCCAAGCCGAATCGCTCTCGCACGATGCCGATCAGATGAGCGCACTGAATCGCAACCTGTCGGGCATTAACGCCATCTACGAAATGCAATTGCGCAGCGCCGGCGCCCAGATAACAACCATCGATCAAGTGCACGAACAGACGCGCAAGATGGTACGTCAGATAGAAGAGCTGAATGCCGTCTACGCCCGCATGCTGCAAGCCGTGCAAGTAAAGAGTTAAAAAATGAGTATTCCCGATACCCCCCGCCAGAAGATGATAAACCTGATGTATATCGTCCTGATGGCATTATTAGCGCTCAATGTCTCGTCGGATGTGCTGAACGGCTTCTCATTGGTCGACGAAAGTCTTTCGCGCACGACGGGCAATGCAACCGAGCAGAATGAAACTATCTACAAAGGATTGTCGGATGCCAATCTGCTCAATCCCGAAAAGATAGGTCCATGGTTCGATAAAGCTAAGCAAGTGAAGCTATTGTCGGATTCACTCTATAACTACGTAGAGCAATTGAAGGTACGTATCGTGCATCATGCCGACGGTAAAGAGGGCAATGTATCCCATATCGTCAATAAAGAGGATCTGGAAGCAGCATCATATATCATGCTGGCGCCCGGCACAGGAGCCGGGAAAACGCTCTTTCGTCAAATCAATTCCTATCGGGATACGATTCTCACGTTGATAGATGACCCGGTGCAGCAACACATTATTCGTAATAACCTCACCACCGAAATACCCAAAAGTGAAGGAAGTACCGGCAAGAACTGGCAAGAATATATGTTCGAGAACACCCCCGTAGCCGCCGCTGTTACCTTACTCACCAAGTTGCAAAGCGATGTGCGTTATGCCGAAGGCGAAGTGTTGCACTTGCTCACACAGAATACCGATGTTCAGGATGTACGTGTCAATCGTCTGCAAGCCTACATCATTCCCGCTTCGCAGCATGTGGTCAGAGGTGGCACGTATCGTGCGCAGATCATTTTGGCTGCGGTCGATTCGACACAACGTCCGGCAATCTTTATTGGCGGAGAACGACAACCCGACAGCGCCGACGGCTGGTACGAAACCGTATGCAACCGCACCGGTGAGTTTACACTCGACGGCTATCTGGAGTTGACGCAGCACAACGGCGAGATACTGCGCCGCGATTTCTCACAGAAGTACACCGTAGTAGAACCTTCTGCCACCGTATCTGCCACCCTGATGAACGTACTCTATGCCGGCTACGACAATCCGGTCAGCATCTCTGTGCCGGGGGTACCGGCAGGCGGCGTACAGGCAAGCATAGTCAATGGTAACGGTACCCTGAAGCGAATAGCAGGCGGAGCTTACATCGTTCACCCTACCGTGGTGGGTAAAGATGCCGTGATTAAGGTCACTGCCACCACCGACGGACAGGCTCGTTCCATGGGCGAGTACACTTATCGTGTGCGTCAACTGCCCGACCCGTCGCCATTTATCGAATATACCGAAGATGGTACGCCCAAACGTTATCGTGGCGGACGCGGTTTGTCGAAAGCCGTTCTCATGAATACACCCGGCATCGTGGCTGCTATCGACGACGGACTGCTCAACATCAACTTCCGCGTGTTGGGCTTCGAAACAGTCTTCTTCGACAACATGGGCAATGCCGTACCCGAAGTATCGCAAAGCTCCTCTTTCTCTGACCGGCAGAAAGATATGTTTCGCAGGTTGTCGCGAGGCAAGCGTTTCTATATTTCACGGGTGCGCGCCATCGGCCCCGACGGAGTTGAGCGACTGCTACCCGCCTCTCTGGAAGTGATTGTGAACTAACTTTTAATATTCAAGGCTCTTATGAATACAAAAAAACAGATACTTCTGCTCGTTTGCCTGCTCGGCACAGCTTCGCTATGGGCACAACGGCAGTACCCTCATTCGTCGACATTGCCGCAAGATGTGGTTTGGATGCGCGAAATATACCGCACCCTCGACCTGACGAAAGAGAGCAATGGCGCGCTCTATTATCCGGTCGAACCTCAAGGAGGCAGACAAAATCTGTTTACAACCCTGTTTCGCCTGTTGGCGCAACAAAAGATTCCTGTCTACGAGTACCAATTAGACGGCGCCGAGCACTTTGAAAAGCAGTACGAAGTGACGTTTCGCGATGTGCTCGACCGCTTTCAAATATACTATGAGCAGAAAAAAGTGGCTAACCGTCGCGACAGCGTGATCTCTATCCACAACAGCGATATTCCGTCTGCCGATGTCTTGAGCTACTTCGTAAAAGAAGTATGGTATTTCGACCAACGCACGTCGCACTATGGATCTGTGATAACCGCACTCTGTCCGGTGTTGCATCGTTCCGAAGAATTCAGTTCCGAAAAGGTAAAGTTGCCGATGTTCTGGGTCAATTATCAAGATTTAGCTCCTTATTTAACGCAAACCAAAATCTCTGTGAGCAACTACAACCATGCAGCCAACAGTACTTGGGACGACTTCTTTGCTGCCCGCTTGTACAAAGGAGATATTTACAAGGTAACCAACTTGCAAAACCGCACACTGGCGCAGTATTGCCCCACCGACAGCGCTCTGGTGGCTGAACAGAAGCGCATCGAACAAGAACTTGCCGACTTTGAAAAGAGCTTGTATGGCGCTGATTGGGAAAACGAAACGGTTGATTCTCTACAAATGGCAAAAAAAGCAAAGGGCGGTAAATCCAAAGCATCGGCAACGAAAACGTCGGTCAGAAGAGAAAAAAGCAAAAGCACTACTTCCAAACGCGAAGCGGCATCGGTGCGTGCCACTGTGCGACGGGAACGCCGATAACGTTCTGAACCATTTGGTAATGAAGTTTGTTGATTCTTACAGTCAGAAACGAGTAGAATCGAATCATTCGTGTAATCTTGCCTCAACATTTAACAAAAAAACAATATGAAAAGAGTATTAAGCGTATGTGCCATTGCTGTGGTTTGTCTGGTTATGGCGATGCCGGTCAAGGCACAACTGCAATTTGGCGTTAAGGGTGGCGTTAACTTGTCTTCCATGAGTTTTGGTAACATCAAAGGTAACTTTACCGGCGATAACATGACGGGGTTTTATATCGGTCCGATGGCAGACCTTACGGTACCCCTTATCGGTATCGGACTTGATGCAGCATTGATGTATTCGCAGCGCGGCGACATTACCGGACAGACGGAAGACGGCACAAGTATCACTCTCAAACAGCGCGGATTAGAGATTCCCATTAATCTGAAGTACACCATCGGACTAGGTAGTCTGTTCGGCATATACTTCGCTGCCGGTCCCGACTTCTTTTTCAATTTTGCAAGCGGTACGGATATGTTCAAGAAAGAGAAGACACAGGTCGGACTGAATTTGGGCGCCGGTGTGAAGCTGATTCGTCATCTGCAGGTAGGATTCAACTATCAGATACCGATGGGCAACAGTTTCAATGTCGGTGATGCCGTGAATGCAGCCTTCTCGAAATCCAAAACAAAGACTTGGCAGATATCGCTGGCTTATATGTTTTAGATGCCTTTACCGGGGAGGCGATACTGAAAGCGACGTTGCCGTAAGCAGGACCATAATAGCCGTTAGTATCAGTAAGGCGCCCAGCACGCCGTATATCCAGCGGGTGCGCAGCCTGCCGAGGCGCCCTGCCCAAGCGCGTATATTTCCGGTATTGAAAAACCAATTCCAATTAAAGAGCGAGGCAAGCAGAGCCAAGATGCCGCTTGCTGCTAAGATGGCGATGGCGATATACTTATCCATGTATCAATCTGCTGCCATTTTCTTTCTCCTCGATATATACTTTGACGGTATTTTCGGGGAGTAACTCTTCTATCAGTTCGGGCCATTCTATAAAGCAGCGGGCGCCGCTGTAGAAGTAATCCTCGTACCCCATGTCGTACACCTCCTCGAGCTTCTTGATGCGGTAAAAGTCGAAGTGATAAATCAGTTCGCCCGACCGTTCGGAGCGGTATTCATTGACTATGGCGAAGGTGGGCGAGGTCACGGTTTCGGTCACTCCCAACTCTTCGCACACCGCCTTGATAAAAGTGGTTTTGCCGGCTCCCATCTTGCCATAGAAAGCAAAGATAGTACTCTTTTCTCTGCATGATAGAAATTCGCGGGCGGCGTCCCGAATGTTTTCTAACGATTGAATGACTATTTCCATACGTTTTCGGTTATTTGTTCTGTTATCATTACTATTTGCTTGTCAGTGAGATAAGTGGTATTATCATCTCTTCCATTGATACGCCTCCGTGCTGAAAGGTATCGGTATAGTGGCTTACATAGCGATTGTAGTCGTTGGGGTAAGCAAAGAAGTCGCTTCCGGTGGCAAACACATAGCGGCTGCTCACGTTGGGGGCAGGCAGATGTGCATCGGCGGGGTGTGTAATCTCAAAAACCTGCTTGGGATTGTAGCTGATGTTGCGCGATACTTTGTAGCGCAGGTTGGAATTGATGTCGCGGCTGTTGCTTTGCACCTTCACTGCCCGGTTCACGCGTATGCTGCCATGGTCGGTGGTGATGATGACCCGTTTCCCTCGTTGGGCAAGCCTGTCAAGTAGTTGTCGCAGGGGCGAGTGGCGAAACCACGACAGGGTGATGCTACGGTAGGCAGCTTCGGTGGCAATCAGTTCACGTAAAGTTTTATTCTCTGTGCGGCTGTGGCTGAGAATATCGATGAAGTTGAATACGGCTACGGTCAGTGCCTGACCGGCGTTGGGCAGTTGCGTCAAGAGGCGGTCGGCTGCTGCGGTGTCGTTGATTTTGTGGTAGGCGAAGGTGTCGTTTCGTCGGTATCGTTCAAACAAGGCGCGTATCAGTAGCGCTTCATTGAGATTTTTGTGTTCTTCGGCTTCTTCGTCTACCCACAAATCGGGGAAGAGGGTCGCTATGCGGTCGGGCATCAATCCGGAGAAGAGTGCGTTGCGGGCATACTGTGTCGTCGTAGGCAGGATGCTGAAATAGAGCTGTTCGTCTATGTTGAACAGCTCCGACAGCTCGGTTGCCAGCATGCGCCACTGGTCGTATCTGAAGTTATCGAGTACGACGAGAAATATTTGTTCCCCACGGTCGAGCAGTGGGAATATGGTGTGCTTGAAGAGGTCGGGGCTTAGCATGGGGCGTCCGGGCTGTTCGGCAGCAAGCCAGTCGGTGTAGTTTCGTTTAATAAACTTAGCGAAGGCTGCATTGGCTTCCTGTTTCTGCCCGGCAAGCATTTCGCTCATGGGGCTGTGTGTGGCTTCGAGTTCGAGTTCCCAGTACACCAATCGTCGGTAAAGTTCCATCCAGTCGTTGGCAGTAAGCGAATCGTCTATCTGCATGCCTATCTTGCCAAAGTCTTGCCGGTAGGCAGTTTGTGCCGCTTCGTTTACGAGGTCGTTGCGTTGCAGTATTTTCTTCAGCGAGAGCCATATCTGGTTGGGGTTGACAGGCTTGATGAGGTAATCGGTTATTTTCTGTCCGATAGCCATGTTCATGATGTTTTCCTCTTCGCTTTTGGTAATCATCACTACGGGCAAGGCGGGGTGCAGCTCTTTGATGAGCGATAGTGTTTGCAGCCCGCTCATGCCCGGCATGTGTTCGTCGAGGAATACGGCGTGATAGTCGGTTGCCCCACAGCGCTCCAGCGCATCCTGTCCGTTGGTAGCAGTATCTACCTCATAGCCTTTGCTTTCAAGGAACAGGATGTGCGGTCGCAGCATGTCTATTTCGTCGTCTACCCAGAGAATCTTCATTTTGTTTCAGCGAGGCTGTTTGGCAGTTTTATTCTTCGGGTGCAAACATCGGGTCCCATGCGGGTAGCTGTATAGGCTTTTGTTTGAGTATCTCTTTGACGCTTGCGGTGACGTACTTGGGTTCGAGCACGAGTCGGAACATATATTCATTAAACCATTCGTCGGTCATGATAAGGTGTCCCCGGTATCCGCTGGTTGCTCCCCAACTGTTCTCTACCATCCATTTGCGTGGTTTGTTGTTTTCGTCGAGGTCTACTGCCATCAGGGTCATGGCGTGTGTCGATCCGCTTGCAAAGGTTTGTATGCGTTGTTTTTTGTCCATACCGAAGCTGACGCCCATGAGCGATGCATAGTCGTAATTGTTCGGGTCGAGCAATCCCCGTTCGGAGTTGATGAGCTTGTTTACGTCGCACGAGAAGTACATCATGGTGCTATCTTTGAGCGATGCGATAGCCATCTCTTTAATTTCGTCTACGGGCAGGTTGACATACGTCCAGTTTTTCCCGTCGTAGCGATGGCGGTCGTTTTGTATCTCGTAGCATTTGTAATATTCGCGCGAGGGGTCGTTCATCAACATCACATAGCTTTGGACGAGTTTCGGGTCGCCATACTTTTCGAAGAATGTCATGGGTGTATGTTGCTCGGTAGCTACGGGTTCACCTTTGGCATTGCGCCTGACGTAGGTAAATTGGGTAGGCGGCACTCCCAGATTGAGCACGAGCATACGATATACGGTTCCCAGCATTTCGGTTTTTTGTTTGACGAGGGTGGCGGTTTTGGCTCCTTGTGCCACCTGTTCGCGCAGTTGCAGCCCAAATTCTTTGAGTTTTTGCACAATCAGGCTTCTCATTTGCGAGGTATTTTCACTGCTATTGGTTTCGGGCATCACTTCGACCGGTACCAATCCGTACTTTCCTACAATGTCGGCTACACCGGTAAATGTGCCTCCGTCGCCCAATGCATTTTGAAACAGCCATTCCACGCTGCGGTCATTGATAGGTCTGTCGGCAGTGTCGATGATTCCCTGCAGGAAGAGATTCGATTTCTCTAATTGGTCCCAGAAGAAGGAGTAGTTTTGCGAGAACTCCAGCTCGGGCAACTTGTACTTGGCGATTGCTTTGGCACGCATCACGTTCAGTCCGGTAAACAGCCAGCACCGTCCCGATTTCTTCTGGTCGGTAATGCCTTTTGAATTGACGCGGATAGAGAAATAGGTGTCCATACCGGTGAGGTTCTCCTGATTGAGCGCCAGCTTGCTGATGCTATTGTTGCCGATGGCGTTTCGCAAAGCTTTATCGGTAGCTGTACCTTGATAGCTTTGCTTAATCTGTTTCAGCATGTCGCTACTGATACCTCCTTGGGTGTTGGTCTGGGCTTGCACGGTAGCCATCATGGCAGTCAGCGCCCATACAAAAAAGAGTGTTTTCTTCATCTTGTCTTTCAGGTGTTTAATAATTAATAATATAACGGGCGCAAAGGTACGCGAATCGAATCGAATAATCAAACTAAAAGAGGGTGATATTGCCCTGCACTTAACTATATTGACTTAGTTCTTATTGAATTACCCTATCAAATATCGCCCAAGGTTTCGCTTCTCTTTGTCGAAGCTCACGCCCACTTTTACGAGTTTGCGTCCGTCGAGGGTGTAGGGCAGCAGGTACTCTTGACTGTCTATCTGCTGGAGGGCAGCTTCGGCGGTGCCGTTCAGTTTGAACTCGAAGACGTAGATATATTTGTCCGTTTTCACTACCGCATCGGCTCTGCCGTGGGCACTGCGCACTTCGACTTGGACGAATGCACCGATCAAGGTGAGCACCACGTAAAAGATGGCTTGGTAGTGACGCTCGGTGTCGTCGCTTAGCTCGTAAGGGATGCCGGAAAAAAACACTTTCATGCGAACGAGGAAGCTATCCACATCGCCAACTCTAAGCTCTTTGGTAAAGTTGATGATATGGCTTTTGGTCTCACCGCTACCCACCTTCGTATAATAAGGTGTCAGGAATTTCATGAATCCGTAGCGTACCTCGTCGTTGGGGAAACCGAGCGTGTAGAGACGGAACTCTCTGTCGTAGTCGTGAATGGTGAGATAACCACTCTGATATATCAGAGGAATGGGATTGTCTTTCTCTGCCCGATATTCGGAAAAGTCGGAGGAATCCATTTGCACACCGTCGACAAGCAGACGCAGGTCGTAATCGCTCTCGGTCAGCAGGTCGACAAGGAAAGAGGGAGTGCCAGTTCGGAACCAGTAGTCTTCCAGCTTTCCGAATCTGAGCGAATTGAGTACACTAAACGGATTGAACATACCCGGTGTGTCGGGCGCAAAATGATAACCGTCGTATAATCGCGTCATTTCATCTATGGCTTCATCTAAACTTATTCTTTGTTTCTTTGCCAATGCGGCTATTTCGGGTTGGAAGTCTCGCAATAGCTCTTCTTTTGTGATGCCGCAAAGCGTAGAAAACTCTTCCTCCATACTGATGTCGGTAAGTTGATTCAGGTCGCTGAACACGCTGATCTGTGAAAATTTGGTCACTCCGGTGAGGAAGAGAAAGCGCAAATATTTGCTCTCATTCTTCAGCACGCCGTAGAATGCTTTCAAGGTGTTGCGTATATCCTCACTTAACTCTTTATTGAGAATGTTTTCCAATAATGGCTTATCGTATTCGTCGACGAGAACCACTACGCGCCTGCCCGTCTGTTCGCAAGCGCGTCGAATGACACCTTTGAATCGTTGAGACAGGCTTCTTTCACGCTCATCCTTGCCCCATTGGTCTTCCCATTGGCTTAGTTTGAGCGACAAAGCATCATTTAAAGATTCTGATGTATCGTATTTCTCGCCGTTCAAGTCGAGATGCAGCACAGGATAGGTCTCCCATTTCGTTTCCAACTTTTCGATAGCCAACCCTTTAAACAAATCTTTCTTCCCCTCGAAATAGGCTTCGAACGTGGAGATAAGCAGGCTTTTCCCGAAGCGACGGGGGCGACTAAAAAAGTAGGGTACGGGCGTAGATACCAGCTCATAGATCAGTGCTGTTTTATCTACATATACAAGGTTGCTGGTGCGTAACACCTCAAACGACTGTATGCCTGTCGGCAGTTTACGAATCTGTTCCATAACGCATTGTTTTTTAATGAATCCGCTGGCAAAGGTAACGAAATTCAATTGACAATCGACAATTGACAATTAGAAGAGTAACTTTCGACTATTGTTTTGCACCAATTATATTACGCTCTACCCGCCACTCGGTGATGGTTCGCGTCGGTGCATCGTACTGCACACCGATGCGGACAACGGGGCGCGGGTCGGCTTCGTAGGCGGCGGTATAGCGTTGCCGTTCTATCTGTTCGAGCGCGTCGGCAGCGGTGCCGTGCACCTTGATTTCGAAAACGTAGATATACTTCCGGTTCTTGACTACCACGTCGGAGCGACCGATGGCGGTGGGTACCTGCGTTTGCACCGCTTGCCCCAGCAAAGTGAAGATGATATAGAAAATCACTTCGGCGCGCGATTCGTTGTCACTCTTGGCTTCGTAGGGGATGCCGGCAACAAAGGCACTCATGCGCTTCATGCAGGTGTCAATATCACCTGCATCAAGGGCATTCTTCATGGCAATGATGTTTACACTGTTCTCCCGTTCGCTGCGACCGGTAACCGAGGGTGCCAGCGAACGGACAAAACCCAGACGCACCTCTTCGTTGGGATAGCCCAAAGTGTAAAGTCCCCCGTCATAATCCTTGATGGTGAGGTAACCGCTCTGGTAAAGCACCGGTATCGGGTCGGTGAGCGTTTCTACCGCCGTATCAAAATCATCGATAAAAGCTTGGCTCCCCTCCAAGGCAGTGGGGATTACATCTTGCTCTTTGAGCAGTTCGATCAGGAAAGTAGGGGTGGCGGTGGAGTACCAATAGTTGCCATACCTTTTGTTTTTCAGCACGTTGATGATACTAAACGGATTGTATACATCTTCGCTCTTTTCACAAAAGTGGTATCCGTCGTACAGTTGTTTGAGATGTGCGCACGCTTCGTCGTAAGTTTCGTCATTCTCAGCTGCCAATGCAGCAATGTCGGGTTTGAACTGTGTGAGCAATTCGGTTTCGGAAATGCCGCAAATGGCGCTGTATGAGGGCAACATGCTGATGTTGTCCAAATGGTTCAGTTCGCTGAAGACGCTCAATTGGCTAAACTTGGTGATACCGGTGAAGAAGAGAAAGCGAATATACTTGCCGCTCTCTTTGAGCAGGCTGAAGAAGTCGCGTAAGATGCTGCGCATATTGGTGCGCTTAGTCTCTTGGTCGGCACCGATGGCAGAAAGGATGGGCGAATCGTATTCGTCGATCAACACCACTACTTGTTGGCCGCTCTGCTCGTAAGCACGTTGGATGACACCACCGAAGCGACCGCCAAAAGTGGTTTCTTTTTCATCGCGACCATATTTCTCCTCCCACTTGGAAACATGAAGCGAGAGTATCTCGTGCAAACTCTCCACTCCATCGCCCGGATATTTGGATGTTGCAAACGAAATGTGAAATACTTCATGAACCGTCCAATCCTTCTCCAATTTCTCCATGGCCAATCCCGCGAAGAGATGCTTCTTGCTCTCGAAATAGGCACGTAGGGTAGAAACCATGAGACTCTTTCCGAAGCGGCGGGGACGGTTCAGGAAGCAGGTACGGTTACTTTTTACCAAGTTATAAAGTAGCTCGGTTTTGTCGACGTACACGCAATTGCGACTACGCAGCTCTTCAAAATCTTGTATCCCGATAGGGAAGAAACGCATAGGTTGTTCCATAATGATGCTGTTTATTCGTTCATTTCGAGGGCAAACTTACTAATAATTTGTGAGTTACAAGCACGATGGATAAGTTTCTAATGTCAAACACCTAAAACTACGTGCGCATCAATCCGTAGTTTTTGACTTATTGTTCGGGCAATTTTCAATGTCGGTTCGCACTTTCCCGACATATAATCGCTGAGGCGTGACGGACTGACACCGATCATTTTCGACAAGGCGACTTGCGTAATCCCCATTTCATACATGCGGAGTTTCAGCATATCTACTAATGTAGGCTCTCCGATAGAAAAATGCTCCTCCGAAT
The DNA here is from genome assembly GCA_031262085.1 of Prevotellaceae bacterium. Taxonomy (GTDB): domain Bacteria; phylum Bacteroidota; class Bacteroidia; order Bacteroidales; family Bacteroidaceae; genus Bacteroides. The sequence continues at coordinate 649 of JAISIN010000067.1, read as the reverse complement.
AATCTGCCACAAGATTCGACAGCAGTTCCAGCTCAATGCTGTTCGGATCATTAAGCGGGGTGTTATCGTTGACCAGCGGAAGCAGTTCCTCCACTCGATTTATTGCCCATTGATATTGGTCTTCATTCTCAATCTTTGTCATAATTATGAATCTGTTTTTTAATGATTGAACAATCTATCTTATCATATTCGGCATGTGTACCGACGAAGCGTATATATACAAATTGTATTGCAAACTTTATAGCAACTACCAATCTATAACGGTTACCTTTGATATTAAAGACATAACGCTGGTTGCCAACACTATCTATCGGCGCAAAGATAAGAGGCGCATTCTTAATATCAAAATAATATTTTGAAAAACAGTTTCTTTGATTACACACGGTAATAAGAGAGTGAACGGATATGACCGTCTTTTCACAAATCGTAGAATGCCACAGCCAGTTCAAGAAAAAATATGATGCATGCAACACCGATTGCAAGCGCATAGCCGGCGTATTCTTGATCATCCATCGTTCTATTTAGCAAGGGGGCAAATTTAGATAAAACCCGCGGGCTTTTACACCGGCAGAATAAAAAATATCAAGACCGTCACAGTTTTCTGCCCTTTGTCTCGTGCTTTCTCGCACAATGTTCTTAATTTCGGGGC
>JAISIN010000059.1 GCA_031262085.1 Prevotellaceae bacterium | reverse complement strand
TAAAATCTGCTACGCTACATAGTGACATGGATGGGCTGAGTGGAGGCGAGCGAACCAAAGTGTTTTTAGCGGGCATCCAAATCCATGAACCTGACATAATTCTGATGGATGAACCGTCCAACCATTTGGACGCAGCAAGTCGCGAATTGCTCTATCGCTTTATCGGTGATTGCACAGCCACGCTTGTGGTCGTTAGTCACGACCGTACATTATTGGACTTGCTACCTTTGACTTATGAACTTTCCGAACAGGGCATTCGGCAATACGGTGGCAATTACTCTTTCTATGCTGCCCGGCGCATGTTGGAGGATAATGCACTTGAGGATACGATTCACAGCGAAGAGAAGACATTACGTTCAGCTCGCCGTCAGGCACAGGAGGTGCGAGAGAGACAAGAGAAGCGGCAATCAAAAGGGCAAAAGAATAAGACGGAAGTGCCGCGCGCGCTCCGCAAACTACTGACCAACTCAGCTGAGAACACCGCCGCTCGTTTGCAAGACAAACATGCCGACAGAATTGCCGACAGCAAAGAGAAGCTTGTCGACTTGAGAAATAAGCAACGCGCTTTGCGTGAGCTGAAGATAGACTTTGAGAACTCTGCTCTTCATGTGGGCAAATTACTTATCGAAGCTTGTCAAATTAGCTTTGCCTACCCATCGAGCGAGCCTTTGTGGAACGAACCGATAGACTTCCGGCTGTACAGCAATGACCGCATCCGCATCACGGGGGACAATGGTAGCGGTAAAACTACGCTGATAAATCTGTTGCTTGGCAGGTTGACGCCGACATACGGGGAGGTTTATCGTGCCGACTTCAGCTACATCTATCTCGACCAAAATTATACCTGTGTGGATGTTGATTGCACCGTAGAAGAGTTGGCAGAGCAATACAACACGAAGCATCTGCCGGAGCATGAAGTAAAACTTCGCTTGAACCGTTTTCTCTTTTCCGCCGACACTTGGGGAAAAACTTGCCACAGCCTAAGCGGAGGGGAGAAGATGCGTCTTTATCTTTGCTGCCTGATGATAAGCAACAGCACGCCCGACCTTATCGTGCTGGATGAGCCGACAAACAATCTCGATATTACCAATATGCAAATCCTGACGCATACCATCCGACAGTACAAAGGCAGCATACTGGCTATCTCGCACGACAATCACTTTATTGAGGAAATAGGAGCTGAAAAGGTTTATGATATGGGATGGTAGTCAACAAATGACTTCAGTTACTCCTATTTATCAAATTCACAATCACCTTCACCATCACATCTTTTTCTTCCGTACGGCTTTCGGCAATCATCAGTGTAAGGGCGACGAGCGTGTTGTTCTCAATGAGTTTGCTACCATCCGTGCGATAAAGAATGCCGTTCTCCTCCATGAACCAGAGGAACAGGAAAGCGGCGATGCGCTTGTTCCCGTCGCTGAACGAGTGGTTTTTTGTCACCAAGTAGAGCAGCATGGCAGCTTTCTCTTCGATGCTCGGATAGAGGTCTACGCCGCCAAAGGTTTGGTAGATGGTGGCGATGGAGCTTCGGAAAGACTGGTCTTTCTCGTTGCCAAACAGGTTGCTGCCGCCAAACTTATGACGGAGGAAGTGGATGGCTTCCATGGCATTGTCGTAGGTGGCATGGAACGGCGTATCGGCAGTGGTATTCTCTACCGTCAGTTGTTGGTAATCGTACTTATCCAACGTATCCAAGGCATACGTATAGTCAGTGATGACTTGAAGTAATCCGGTAGCTTCGTCTGCATTCAACTCCTTATGCTGCATCACGTTTGAGAGCAACTGAACGGTTTGCCGCAGGTCTTCGTATTGCTGCGCCTTTATTTTGTCATGCACCACATAGCCTTTGATAAGATACTCTTTGAGTACCTTGTTTGCCCAGATGCGGAATTGTGTACCACGTTGCGATTTGACACGATAACCAACAGAGATGATAACATCAAGGTTGTAGAACTTTACTGGTTTGTCCGAATTTGCAATGTGCAAATTTTGCACATTGCTTTTTTCATCCAGTTCTCCTTCTTTGAATATGTTGTTGACATGTTTGGTTATAACTGAACGTTCGCGCGCAAACAGTTCTATCATTTGGGCTTGCGTCAGCCACACCGTTTCATTCTCCAACCGAACATCCAAGTCAGTAGTGCCGTCCGGTGCTTGGTATATGATGATTTCTCCTTTACTTTCCATGCTTGATGAGTTTTACTTGGTGCAAATATAGGATAAAGTCCGTTGTTATCCATGTAATAAGGAGGATCTGGTTGACATTGACGATCGAAGAGCGATGGATTCGCACAAAAACGGATGCAGGCAGGCGACTCTCGAAATATTTCATCGTCTGCTCCTTGACATATTGCTCACCTCCCACACCTTGCACCATTTGTTGGCGGCGATGTAGACCACGTAGGTGCGCATCCGGTAGTTGGTGAACTGGCGGTTGATGTCGGCGGCATAACCTTTTACCTGCGCGATGTCTTCGGCGCGGGGGACGGTGTACGATTCTGCCTTGTCAAGGTCTCTCTTCTTGAAGTATTTGAACTCCAACACACGGCAATCGTTGTGATAGTCCGTGTCGGGCAGACCGATGAGCACCAAGTCGGGGCGTCCGGAGGGGAGGTTCGGCTCGATGGAAAAGCTGTAACAACTGCTCAGGAAGTGCGACGCCAAGCCGAAGAAGGAGCAGCGGACAAAGTTCTCGTTGACCTTGTCGAACACCTGCGCGGGCAGCGATTGCAGATAGGCTTGGAAATAGTTCTCGACCAACGGCTCGAGGCGGTCGTCGCCCTCTTCAAAAGCATCGTAAACGGACTGATACAGATTGTCGTCCGTATTGACGCGGTTCACCACATTGTAGTGGTGCATATAGATGCTGCGCATACTCAGGTTGGGCAGCGACATCTTGGATCGGTTCTTGAGGGTTGTCATTCCCAAGTAGAAGAGGCTGACGGGATAGAAGTTTGCGGAGAAGAACGTGTGGCGGTCGAACTGACTCAGTAAATTGAGTTGAGAGTAGGTCAGCTCATCGTCGATCAACAGTTTGTCCAGCACCGCTTGCGCATTCTTTTGGTTGCGGGTCAGGCGGCGAATCCAATCCGTATCGGTGCGGAGGTTGTTGTCGGTCATCTCGTTGGGTACGCGACCGTGACTGACGGCGAACTTCTTGAAGAAATAGGTGAGCATGGTGGAGTTGAACAGCAAGCGACCTTCGGGCTGGAAGCGGTAGCCGTCGTAGTTGTTCAGGATAAGTGCCCACAACTCTTCGAACGAGGTCTTGTCGCTGCCGTATCGCTCCATGACGTAACGCAAGTAAGTGGCAGCCTCGTCGTGATTAAAACCGAGCATTTCGATGAAGTCATCTTCCAAGGTAAGAAACTCGGCAAGGTTATACCCGCTGGTTAGGTCGTCGACAGTGACGGGTAATACGCCCGTGCAAAAGCAAGTATTGATAGTTCCTCCATCCAAACCGGATTTAATGGTTTTGAAGAAGGTGCGAAAGAAGCTGTCTCCGCCGGTGACAGATTTGTAGAGCGTATTTTTGGAGGCGGTGAGCAACTGGTTGGTGAAGTTGTCATACTCGTCGATGAGGATGTATGGCAAGGGAATCTTTCTGCCCGGTATCCAACTGAGAATGTTACTCAGCATATTCGTGGCATTACCCTCGCCGTCGAACGTAAAGCCTTCAAAGAAACGTTCATATCGATACACGAAGTTGCGGAGCGCCGGACAGACCACTCTGTTGAAATCCGCCTTCATCTCCTCCATCGTTCCGGACACCGACAGTTGGGAGAAGTTCAGGCGCAACACCATATACTGATTCTTTCTCGATGTAGGCGCATTCCCGATATAGGTACCGGCAAAGAGCGTGTCGAATCGGTCGGCGGTATTGACATCATAATAATAGGAGAGCATAGAGACATGCAGGCTCTTTCCGAAGCGGCGGGGACGGAGGAAGATAGGAGCCTTATAGCGCTCCAGATAGGGGATAAACCGCGTTTTATCCACGTAGTAGTAGCCGTTATCGCGCAATTCGGCGAAGTCGGCAATACCGTAGGGGATGGTCATTTTTGTTTCCATGAGACGACTGGTTTTGAGTTGCACACCAACAAAGGTAAATGATTCCATTGATACAACCAAACGATTTCAAAAACTACTAAAGATATACCCCTCCACGCTTTCATCCTTTCACTTGCTTCTCGCCGCATCTTTGCTATGGGCAGATATTTGATTCGGCAGGGACAACATGGTGCCCCCAAGGGAAATACTCACGTTCATACCAGCTCATAGTTGACGTCCAACGGTAGTTAGCCGCGCGTCCAACCACCGTTAGCCGCGCGGCTAACCACCGTTGGACGCGCGGCTAACGGTCGTTGGACGGGCACAAAGAAGGGACCATAGTGCTTCGTTTACCGCCTCACAACCCCAACCGTTCCCGCAGTAACCTGTATCCGGCTGCACTGGCGCGCAGTGTGAAGCCGTTCTTCATGCGCACTTGGTAAGCATCTTTTCCGAACTGTTCTACGCGAAGGATATGGTTGACATTGACGATCGAAGAGCGATGGATTCGCACAAAAACGGAGGCAGGCAGGCGACTCTCGAAATATTTCATCGTCTGCTCCTTGACGTATTGCCCGGTCGCGGTGATGAGGGTGACGTAGTCGCCGCCGGCTTGGATGGCGATCAGCTCGCCAGTTTGAATGATGTGGATGCGGGCACCCTCCTTTACGGAGATGCGGTCGATGGATTCGTTTGGAATAAATTCCTCGGTTTCATCGACGATCAGCAACGAGCCGTACCATTGAAACAGCACTACCCAGCAGAGCACGCCCGGCACAACACGCAACGGCAAGGCATGCAGAAAAGTGTCTGCATCCTCCCAATCGGTGAGCAACAATACAATGCCGGTAATGCCCACACAAGCCAGTTGCCCCACAGCAAATGCTCCTATGCGGGCTTTCCACACGGTGACTTGTTGCACGAAGTACCAACCGCAGTAACCGCCGACGGCAAGCAGACCTGTATATAGCAGACTGTCGGCAGCGGCTACCCGGATACACAGCGGCGTGTAGAGCAACAGCAATCCGCCTAACACGGCAGCGACAGTCAGGACGATGAGTACGCCTGCTGCCTTGCCTACGATAGAATGGGTAAGTGGGTGTTTCAACATCTTGTTTTTATCCTTTGAGTGTGATACCGCTCAACGACAGATCGCCGCGGACGACAAGCCGATGCGCTTCGTCCGACTGCGGCACGCGCGGTCGTTCGTCGTTGACACCGCCCAGCACATTATCCACCTGAAGTATAACAGTCCAGGGCAAAGGTACGTAAATAACTACACCGCTGAATGACGCATCCACATCAATGTAGGTTGTTGCGTCTGCCAACGTCGTGCGACGCAGGTCGAGGGTGATGGCACCGAAAGAGACATCGAGGTCGGCGCCCCGAAATACCGGATCGAGCACAATATGTTCGGCGGAGCCGAAGCTGACGTCGGAGCGGACAAAGCCGTCGTCGGTCGTGGTGTTGGCTTTACAGCGTTCCTTGGACGCACCGTGATATTCGGATTTGCCGTGACTGCAACAGTCACCGTTGCCTCGCCACAGTTTCGACAGAATGGCAATGCCAACCAACACCAATATGACAGGCCAATAGACCGTCGGACCATACCCATCGGGCAAGAGCGAGTAGGCACCGATGATGATCAGAATGGCACCCCATATCCACCGGCGCATAACGAGCTGCGTAGCGCCTATGACAATCAGCAGCATCTGCCACGACACGACGATACGGTAGAGCGATGGATCTACGATGCCGAGATTGCGTCCCAGAATGAGCAACCCTACAATAATAAATACGGCAGCTACCACAACCGTGTTGAAGCGGCGATGCCAAGGGCGATAATGATAAAATGCATTCATACTAAAAATGATTAAGTGATTCTAAATGACTCATTGTGACAGCAAAGATAAGCCGTCACTGCCTACTCGTGCAAGAGCAAATCGATGAATGGGAGATGAATCCCCGATAAACGACGGCAAGAGAGAGGCAAGTTGAGGTACAGTCCCCGGAAAACGTATCATCGACGTATCATTTTTCGTCGCATGACGTAACTGTGCTGTGTAAATGCGTACTATAAAACGAACGAAACATTCCGAACTTTGCAAATATTTATCGGCAGCGCTTCGCTGCAAAGTACAAACAAAAAACAAGAATTATTTAATAGAGTTAATCTTAATAATGTATGCGTATGAAGAAAGTAATCTTCTCTTTAGTAGTAATGGCATTCATGACACTTCCGAGTGTAGCACAGAACGTGCTTCAAGTCAAAGGTGTGGTGAAGGATGCCGACACGGGCGAGCCACTGATAGGTGTCGCCGTGATGGAAGCAGGTACGCAGTCGGGGGCAGTGACCGATCTCGACGGTCAGTTCACCCTCTCTGCAACAGCCGGCTCCAGCCTGCAATTTTCGTATGTAGGCTACAAAACCCTGACGCTTGCAGCACGTGCCTCCATGGAAGTGAAGCTTCAACAAGATGTGGAAGTGCTCAATGAAGTATTAGTGGTAGGATACGGCACGGTGAAACGGCGCGATGTGACCACCGCCGTAGCTTCGGTATCGACCAAAGAGATTTCCCAACGCCCGATCGTCTCGGCAGCACAAGCCATACAAGGCAAGGCAGCGGGCGTGCAGGTCATTCAGCCTAACGGCGCCCCGGGCGGCGAAACCGTGATTCGTGTGCGTGGTACCACCTCGTTCAACGGCAGCAACGACCCGCTCTACGTAGTCGATGGCGTGCCGGTAGACAACCTGAACTTCCTCTCGCCAAACGACATTGCCAGCATGCAGATACTGAAAGACGCATCGTCGGCAGCTATCTACGGCTCGCGCGGCGCCAACGGTGTGGTCATCATCACCACCAAGTCGGGAGAGACCTCGAACGCCAAGATTTCGCTCAGCGCGCAACTCACACTGAACAACGTATCCAACCAGATTCGGTCGCTCAACGCCAAGCAGTACAAAGAACTGATGGATGAGATTCGTCCGGGAGCCATCCCCGACGGAACCCGCGACATCACCAACTGGTACGACGAGGTCTATCGCACCGGTATTACGCAGAACTATCAGGTATCCATCTCCGACAAGGGCGAGCGCATGAGCTACTTCGTCTCTGCGGGTTACCTCAACGAAGGGGGTACGCTCGAAGCGGCTTTCTTCCGCCGCTACAATTTCCGCGCCAACATCGAGAGCGATGTAACCAAGTGGCTCCATCTGAATGCCAACATCTCTTACTCCGACAACCAGAGCAACGGCATCACCACCGGGATGGGTTCCAATCGTGGCGGCGTGGTGCTGGCAGTAGTCAACCTGCCTACCTCACTGCCCGTATGGAACACCGAGACCAACTACTACAACCGTACCTTCTACGGGCAGAACATCACCAATCCGGTAGAATCGATGCGCAACGGCAAGGACGACATCTCGCGCGAGAATCGACTGATAGCCTCTGCCAGTGCGACCATCACCTTCCTGCCCGAGCTGAAGTATAAAGGCTCGTTCACCCTCGACCGCCGCAGCGCCATTGCCGACGGCTTTTCGCCCGTGGTACACGTCACCGGCATCGACGAATGGGGGTCGGGATGGGACAATCGCAACCAGAACACGGTGCTGACGTTCGACAACGTGCTTACCTACAACAAGGTGTTCGCCAAACGCCACACGTTGGAGGTGATGCTCGGTACGTCGTGGACCGATTCCGATTACCGCAACAACTATATCAACGGTTCGTATTACCGCGACAACCTGATACATACACTCAACGCGGCTAATAAGATTGCTTGGGATAACACAGGAGCAGGTATCTCGCAATGGGGTATCTTCTCCTATTTTGGCCGCCTCTCTTATAACTATGAAGGTAAGTACCTCTTCACCGGCAATGTCCGTCGCGACGGTTCGTCGAACCTCGCACCCAACCATCGCTGGGGCACCTTCCCCTCCTTCTCGGCTGCTTGGCGCCTCTCGTCGGAGCAGTTCATGCAGGGCATGACTTGGCTCGACGACCTCAAGATTCGCGGCGGATGGGGACAGACCGGTAATCAGTCGGGCATTGGCGACTATGCCTACCTGCAAGCTTACAACATCACCCGCCAACCGTGGGCACAAGCATCGCTCGATGCAGGAGGCAACATTGTCTACCTGTACGACAAGGCTGCCCCGCTCATCACCGCCTCCGGACTGCGCACCCGCGACCTGACGTGGGAAACCACCTCGCAAACCAGCATCGGACTGGATGCCACCCTCTTCAACAACCGACTGAGCGTGACGATGGACTACTACTACAAGTACACCAAGAACATGCTGATGTACGTGTCGCTGCCCGCAGGAGCCAGCTTCTCCTCCATCACACGCAACGAGGGAGAGATGAGCAACCAAGGCTTCGAACTCTCCATCACTTCGCACAACTTCACCGGCAAGGTGTTTACGTGGGATACCAGCCTCAACCTCTCCACCAACAAGAACCGATTGAAGAAGTTGGAACTGCAGCAGATCTACTACGATGCACAGACCACCGATGCCTTCCACCAGATGAACGTAGTACGCAACGAACCCGGTCGACCGCTGGGCGGATTCTTCGGATACATCAGCGACGGGGTCGACCCCGAAACGGGTGAGCTGCGCTACCGCGATCTCAACAAAGACGGCAAGCTGACCGCCACCGACCGCACCTACATCGGCAACCCCAATCCCGACCTCATCTACGGGATGACCAACACCTTCGCGTGGAAGAACATCAACCTGAGCATCTTCCTGCAAGGCACCCTCGGCAACGATGTGTTCAACGCCTCCAAAGGCGACACCGAAGGGATGTACGACCTCAAGAACCAGTCGGTGAACGTACTGCGCCGCTGGCGGACACCGGGTATGATCACCGACGTGCCCAAAGCCAACTTCAACATGCAGCCATCGAGCTACTTTGTAGAAGACGGTTCGTATCTGCGGGTCAAAGACATCACACTCTCCTACAACCTGCGGTTGCCGCAACTCAAGAAGATAGGCATCAGCCTGATTCGCCCCTACCTCACAGCCACCAACCTGATCACCTTCACCAACTACAGCGGCATGGACCCGGAGGTAAACCAATGGGGTAACAACGGACACGTGCAAGGCATCGACTGGGGAACTTATCCGCAGAATCGGAGCTGGGTGTTCGGTCTGAATGTTGAATTTTAAATGCTTACGGATATGAAAACGAAAAATATACTCCTCACAGGAGCTGCAACGATGGCGCTTCTCGCCGGTTGCTCGCTCGACTATGAACCGCTCGACCGCTACTCCGACATCACCGAAGGGTCGGCTTCCGATACCACCAGTGTGGCGCTCAAAGATAAACAAGCGGTGCTCGACCAGATGCAAAACATCAACAACAAATGGCGCGACGAACAGGAAGCTTGGTACTTGGACAAACTGCTCCTTGCCGACAGCCACTCCGACAACGCCTACGCCGGTTCGCCCAGCGCCGAGACCACTCCCTTTGAGGTCAACTCCATCGAAGGCTCCAATACCAACCTCTATCGCGACTGGAATGTCTACATGACCAACGTGGCAGCCGCCAACATCTTGATACAGAACATCGACGGCGTTCCCGATGCCTCGCTCACCACTGCCGAACGGGCGCTGTACAAGGCACAAGCCAAGCTCTTCCGAGCCATGGTCTACTTCGACATGGTGCGCATCTGGGGCAACGTGCCGCTCATCACCACCGTGGCAGGCGACATCACCTCCGAAACCATCGAGGATGTATATCCCGCCTACTTCCCCCCGCAGACCGACGAGCTGACGGTGTATCAACAGATAGAGAAAGACCTGCTCGAAGCTGTGCAGGATGCACCTGCCACCGACCCGAGCGACAAGTCGCTGCTCTCGAAAGATGTGGGCTATGCACTACTTGCCAAACTCTATGCCGAGAAGCCGTTGCGCGACTACGACAAGGTGATTCAGTATGCCGACCAGCTGGCTGCCGACGGTTATGCACTCGAACCCCGCTTCGGCGACCTCTTCGGAGTGATCTGCGCCGACCCCACACAACCTGCCGGACCGAGCAATTTCGCCACTGCTCCCACCCTGCGCAACTCCGTAGAGAGCATCTACGAGGCACACTTCGATGCTGCCAATGCCAACTGGGCATCGTGGATGTTCGGACGCTGTCTGGAGAACTGGAACTTCTACTTCGAGTGGGCGAAATGGATCACTCCTTCGCGCGACTTGGTGAAGGCCTTCACCAGCGAAGCCCAAACCGACCTGCGCTACGCCGAATCGGTCGTGTGGTACTCCTGCGGATGGAACATCTACTATCCTGCCGACAACTACGCTTTCATGTATAAAGACCGCAGCGGCTACAACAGCATCATCAAGTATCGTTATGCCGACATCCTCCTACTCAAAGCCGAGGCACTCATACTGGGCAAGAACGACTTGGCAGGCGCTGCCGCCATCATCAACCGGACACGCGCACGTGCCGGTCTCGACCCGCTGCCGTCGTCGGTCACCTCCAATCGGCAGTCGCTCTTCAACGCCTACCTGAAAGAACGCCGTCTGGAACTGGCGTTCGAAGGGCAACGCTGGTTCGACCTCACCCGTTTAGACTTGGTGGAAGAGGTGCTGAACAACGTCGTAGACGAAGGACGACCGGCATTGGTCTATCCGTATGACACCAACTCGTACCGACTGCCCATACCGCAGAATATCCTCGACCAGAACCCCAACTTGGTTCAAAACCCGGGGTATTAAGTTTACCTATTATCCATAGAAAATTCAGCAAAACAATGAAAAGCAAGATATACATCCTTTTGTCGACGCTTACGCTGGCAGGCATGTTCTCCTCCTGTTTAGACAAAGACGACTCTTACACCGTCGCGCCGCCGAGCATCGTATCGGTAACGCCCGACAAGACCTCGTTCGTTTACGGTGACACGCTGCGCCTCACAGCCACGCTTACCGATCCGGCTGCGCGTCTGACCTCGCTTGCCATCAACATCCTGGCAGGCGACCGCCTCATCGGCACCCAAGTCACCCCGCTCGTCAATCAATCGGAAGAGGGTATCGTGATACCCGTCGTCATCCCCTTCGTAAGCCAGGCGCAGGCAGGCGACCTCACCCTCAACCTCACCCTGACCAACGTGCTGAAAGGCGCTACCACCGCGCAGGTGTCGGGGCTGACTGCCTCGCGCCCCACCTTCGACAAGCTCTATCTGGTGACCCACGACGGACAACTCTTCACCCTCGCCTCTACCGGCAGCAACACCTACTCCGCACAGGGATTGGAGGTGATGCAGAGCGTCTTGTTCGGTAAGATTGCCCAACGCCTCACGCCCGACAACCAACCCGACTACACCGGATTCGTGTTCGGCGACCAGGACGGACGCATCGCCACCGTGGGCGAAAGCGGAAAAAACATCTACATCCCCGCCGTGGGCGACGACTACATCAAGAGCATCTCGTTCAACGATCTCACCTTCACGGCTACCGCCACCGGCGAGCCGCTGACCGACAGCGACCTGGCGCTCTCCCGGTGGGAAGCAACCACGCTGGGCAACGAGCCGTTCCTCACCTTCACCACCCGGCTCACCCGGGGCGAAACCCTGACGCTCTTCGGCGACCTGAAAGACCCACAGCTGATCTTCAACGTCGATTTCTTCGACCGCTCCGACGACGGCAGAACCGTTACCTTTCTACGCGAAACGGGCAACTACACCCTATACTATAACACGCAACGCGGCAACGTGCTCATCTTGCCTGCCGACGCTCCCGCAGCCTATCCCGACTACCTGCTGATGACCGGCGGAGGCGTAGGCGCTCCCAGTCAGTTTTCCGACGACAAAGCCACCTGCTGGTGGGGCTTCGGCAACGTGCGCGACTATATGATTGCTCCCCGCGTAGCCGACGGCGTCTATCAGCTCACGATGTGGATACACGCCAAAGACGACAGCTGGGTGAGCTTTAAGCTCTACTCCGACAGCGATTGGGGAGGCGACTGGGGAGGCAGCGCCTTCACCTTCACCGGCGACAAGGCGTATCTGGCTGACGGCGGTAATATCGTTCCCACCGACAACGTATCGCCCGACAAATACTATCGCCTCCTGATCGACATGAACAACAAGACCATCAGCACACAAGAGTATCCATAAACGACCCTCTCAACATGCATACACTCAACATTCCCCTGAAGCTGCTCGTGCTGCTTTGCGCATTCATCGCGGTGCTGTCGTGCGGAAACTCGTCGGGCAACGGCGACCACCCCGCACCCGTCACCCCACCCGACCCGACACCGACCGACGACGTGCAAGTGCTTGTCACCTCCAACAGTCGCTCGCTCGACTTGGCTCGTCAAACCGCCGCCTTCAGCACGAAAGACAATCTGTCGCCTACGACCATCACTCTGCAGCCCGCCACGCGCTACCAGACGATGGATGGCTTCGGTGCCGCCATCACCGGCTCCACTTCGTTCAACCTGAAAGCCATGACGCAAGCCGACCGCACCGCCTTTCTCCGACAGACCTTCTCTCCCACCGAAGGCTTCGGATGGAGCTACGTGCGCATCTCTATCGGCTGCTCGGACTTCTCGCTGAGCGAATATACCTGCTGCGACACACCGGGTATCGAGCACTTCGCACTGACCGAAGAGGAAAACGATTTCGTCATCCCCATCCTCAAAGAGATACTTGCCATCAACCCCGATGTGAAGATTCTCGGCTCCCCCTGGACCTGCCCGCGCTGGATGAAAGTAAACAATCTCACCGACCTGAAGCCCTTCGAGTCGTGGACAAGCGGACAGCTCAACCCGGCTTACTATGCCGACTATGCCACCTACTTCGTGAAGTGGATCGAAGCATTCCGCACGGCAGGCATCCACATCTATTCCATCACCCCACAGAACGAGCCGCTCAACCGCGGCAACTCCGCCTCGCTCTTCATGGGCTGGCAGGAGCAGGCAACGTTCGTCAAGGAACACCTCGCCCCCGCCATCAAAGCTGCCGGGTTGCAGACGAAGATTTACCTCTTCGACCACAACTACAACTACGACAACCTGAGCGACCAGAACGATTATCCCGTGAAGATCTACCAAACCGGAAACAGCGAATCGCTCATTGCCGGAGCTGCCTATCACAACTATGGGGGCAACCGCAACGAGTTGCTCGACATGGAGCAGAAAGCCCCCGACAAGGAGCTGATCTTCACCGAGACCTCTATCGGAACGTGGAACGACGGACGCAACCTCGCCACCCGACTGCCTGAAGACATGCAGGAGGTAGCCTTGGGAACGGTCAACAATTGGTGTAAAGCCGTCATTGTGTGGAACCTGATGCTCGACAACGACCGCGGTCCCAACCGCGAAGGAGGCTGCCAGACCTGCTACGGAGCGGTAGACATCAACGCCGACTACCAGACTATCACCCGCAACTCGCACTACTACATCATCAGCCAACTGGCTGCCGTAGTACAGCCGGGAGCCACACGCATCGGAACAACGGGTTACACCGCTGCCGACATCATGTATGCCGCCTTCGAGAACCTCGATGGTACCTACGCCTTCGTGCTGCTCAACAACAGCGCCGAAGCCAAAACCTGCACCGTGGCAGACGCGACACATCACTTTGCCTACAACGTGCCGGCAAAGGCAGTCGCCTCTTTCCGGTGGAAGAAATAACTCATAAAACCTACATCAATGAAACGAATATATTCCATACTAAGTATATGCTTGAGCATGAGCCTCGCCGCCTTCACCACTGCGTGCGACGATGGCGTCATCGAACCCGACTTGTCGCCGGGAACCCCCCAATTAGAGGTCAGTGCCCCCACTGCTGCCAACTTCGGCGACAACATTCCTTTCTCGGTCACCGTGAGCGACAACGTGCCGCTCTCCGTAGTCACTGCCCAACTCTTCTTCGGCGAAGAAGAGATGAACCACGTAACCCTCCGCACCCGCGAGGCAGGCACCTATACGGGCAGCCTCTTTGCCCCCTTTCTGCCAAATATCCCCGACGGTAATGCCACCCTCCGCTTTACCATGACCGATACCCATCTCTCTAAAGCAACCCAAGAGGTGAGCATCAGTCTGACCCGTGCGCAATACCCCTATCTGATATTCGTCACCGCCGATGCTGCCTATCAAATGCTGCCCACCGGTGCTCCCAACGAGTATGCTGCCACCGACTACTTCCCCTCGACCGACCTGCCCGGCTACATCAAGACGCCCGTGCTGACCGACCATGCCACCGAAGTGACCTTCGGTTGGGAGGGTGGTGTCATTACACAAGGCTCCACCACCGACATACCGTTTGTCAGCCCCGTCGGCGGCGAGTTCAGCATCACCTTCAACACGCTCACCTACGCAGCTGCGCCCTTCTTTGAGATCTTGGTAAACGACACCCCAATGACCCTGCAGGACAAGACCCACTATCAGATCGACCTCGACCTGACGCAAGGCACTACCCTCACCGTCGAAGGCATTGAAGACTTGGCAACGTGGTGGATCGACCCCGACTTCCTGACACAAACCGCAGTCGGCAAATACACCTTCGTGCCCCTGTCGGGTCGCTACCGCCTCATAGCCGACCTCACCCTGAAGTTCTTCCGCATCTACTCGCTCAACGGCAATGACCCGGCTGTGCTCGATGTTACCACAGGCGAAGGCGCGGTGTGGGTGATCGGCGACAATGTGGGTAAACCCACCGTTGCAGGCAACGTCGTAGGCTGGAGCACCGAAAAAGCCCTCTGCATGGCTCCGGTTGCCGCAAAGAAATATCGAATCACACTCGTTGCCGGTCAGCAAGTCGACACCCATGCCATCAATTTCAAGTTCTTCCACCAGATGGGATGGGGCGGCGAATTTGGCGCCAACCTGACCTCTACCAGCGACGTGGTACAAGTAGGAGCCGGACAGGAGGTGAACGGACACGATGCCGGTAACCTCTTCCTGCCCGAAGGAACAATCCTCGAAGCAGGAGCAACCTACCTCTTTACCATCGACCTCACCGCAGGAATCAATGCAGCGGTGCTGACGGTGGAGAAAATGAAAGATAGCCTGACGTTGCAGCCGTAGCCTCTTATCTTAGCGAAGAATGCGCGTACCTTCTTCAGGAGCATGAATGGCAGACGCCTGCGTGATGATGACCTCGTGGACGCCTGCCGTTAATGCCTCAAAGGCATTTTGTAGTTTGGGAATCATCCCCCCTTGTACGATACCGTCGGCAACATATTGTCGAAATTCGTCGGAGGTGATGCGGGGAATCACGCTATCGTCGTCGTTCTCCTTGCGCAACACTCCCCGTTTCTCGAAGCAGTAAACAAGTGTCACTTCGAATCGGGCTGCCAATGCCTTGGCAACCTCACCGGCAATGGTATCGGCATTGGTGTTGAGCAGATGTCCGTTGCCGTCGTGTGTCAACGGAGCGAGTACGGGTACCGTATCTTTATCAATCAAATCGCCCAGCAGACCGACATTTACCCGTTCTACATCGCCTACGAAACCATAGTCGATGCCCTCTTTTATCGGTCGGCGGTGAGAGCGTATCACATCCATGTCGGCTCCGGTCAATCCCAGCGCGTTGACTTGTCGTGCTTGTAAGCCGGCTACCAGATTCTTGTTTACTAATCCGGCATATACCATCGTCACTACGCGCAATGTCTCGGCGTCGGTAATGCGGCGTCCGTTCACCATGCGGCTTTCGATGCCCAGTTCGCTTGCCAGCTTAGTTGCCGAGCGTCCTCCGCCATGTACCAGCAACTTATGTCCGTCGATGGCAGCAAAGTCGTCGAGCAGACGGTAAAGGGTGGCTTCCTCTTCTACGATTTTGCCACCTACTTTGATGATTGTGAGTTTTTCTTTATTCATCCCTCTTACTTCTCCAGATACGTATACCCATACAACCCTGACCGATAGTTCGACAAGAACTCTTTTCCCTCTTCTACCGAGATGCGTCCCTCTTTGACCGATTGCGACACCCATGTTTCGAGGGTACGTACCAGCTTTTTAGGATTGTATTGCACATAGTCGAGCACTTCGGCAACGGTTTCACCGTCGATGACTTGGTCGATGGTGTATCCCCTCTCGCTGACAGACACATGTACGGCATTGGTATCGCCAAACAGATTGTGCATATCGCCCAGTATCTCCTGATAGGCGCCGACGAGAAATACCCCCATGTAGTAGGGTTCCTTGGATTTCAGCGAGTGGCAGGGCAGATAGTGCGCCATGTTTTTGATCGAGATAAAGTTGGCTATTTTCCCGTCGGAATCGCAAGTGATGTCTTGCAGCGTAGCGGCACGGTCGGGACGCTCGTCGAGGCGTTGAATAGGCATGATAGGGAATATTTGGTCGATAGCCCATGAGTCGGGCAGCGACTGAAAGAGCGAGAAGTTGCAGAAATATTTGTCGGCAAGCAACTTAGGCAGTCCGCGCAACTCGTCGGGTGAGTGCTTCAAGCCCGATGCGATTTGATTCACTTCGCGCATAATCGACCAATAAAGGCGTTCGATCTGTGCACGAGTACGCAGGTCAACAATGCCGTGACTGAACAGGTCGAGTGCCTCTTCGCGAATCTGCTGGGCGTCGTGCCAAGCTTCGAGCATTTTGTTTTGGTTCAGCGTATCCCAAATGGAATAAATCTCGCGCACCAGCTCGTGGTCGTTCTCGCTGACTACCTCGTCGTCGTCCCATTCGGGCAGTGTAGCCGTCTCTAACACTTCGAATATCAGCACGGAGTGGTGAGCGGTGAGTGCCCGTCCGCTTTCGGTAATGATATTGGGATGTGGGATACCATTCTTATCGCTGGCATCTACAAGGGTAGAGATGGAGTCGTTGACATACTCCTGAATGGAGTAGTTCACACTGCTTTCGCTGCTCGACGAGCGTGTGCCGTCGTAGTCGACGCCTAATCCGCCACCAATGTCGACAAACTCAATATTAAATCCCATGGCATGCAGTTGCACATAGAATTGCGATGCTTCGCGCAATGCTGTTTTTATGCGGCGTATCTTGGTGACCTGACTGCCTATGTGGAAATGAATCAGTTTGAGGCACTCCTTCATATTCTTCGTTTCGAGGAAGTCGAGCGCTTCGAGTAGCTCGCTGGAGGTCAGTCCGAACTTGCTTGCGTCACCACCCGAATCTTCCCACTTGCCGCTGCCCGATGAAGCGAGCTTGATGCGTATCCCTATATTGGGACGCACATTCAGCTGTTTAGCCATCTTGGCAATCAGTTTGAGTTCGTTCATTTTCTCTACGACGAGAAAGATGCGCTTACCCATTTTCTGGGCGAGGAGCGCCAGTTCAATGTAACTTTCGTCCTTGTATCCGTTGCATACGATGAGCGAATCCGAATCGGTATTGATGGCGATGACGGCATGCAGTTCGGGTTTGGAACCGGCTTCCAATCCCAGGTTGAACTTCTTTCCATGACTGATAATCTCCTCTACAACAGGACGCATCTGATTGACCTTGATAGGATAGATGATGAAGTTTTGTCCTTTGTAGCCATACTCCTCGGCGGCTTGTTTGAAGCACGATGAAGTCTTCTCGATCCTATTGTCCAATATATCAGGAAAGCGCACCAGCATGGGTGCACTCACATCGCGCAATTGCAATTCGTCGACCAGCTCTTTGAGGTCGACGCCGGCATCTCCCTTGCGCGGTGTTACTACTACATGACCTTTGTCATTGATACTAAAGTACGAAGTGCCCCAACCGGTGATGTTGTATAGCTCTTCGGAATCTTCAATACGCCATTTTCTCATTTCTTCTTTATACTATGATTTTTGTTGTTTGATAAGCAGGGCGGCAAAATTACAACAATTCAGCCAATTAATAAACAATCCGTCTGTTTTCTATATTTTCAGGAGGTCACGCAGCATGATTACCGACTGATTGATCTCTCTTCGGGTTTCCAAATGGTCGGCTTTAAAGTGGTATTGTGCCTGCCGGTAGTATGGTTTGCGTTCGGCAAGCGCCTGTTCGATAAAGCCTACCAGCTCCTCATCGTTTTTGTTGCTCAGCAACGGGCGTTGTCGTTTGGCTATTCGTAGCCGGTTGAAGAGTACGGGAACCGATACGTCGAGAAATACCGTGGCACCTTCGGCATTCATATATGCCATATTGTCGAAAAAGCAAGGCGTACCGCCTCCGGTAGAGATGATCACATCTTCGAACTGGGCTACTTCGTGAAGCATCGCTTGTTCGAGCCTGCGAAAGCTTGCTTCGCCCTGTTCGGTAAACAGTTCGCTTACAGACTGATGCGTCCGCTCCTCAATGTACCAGTCCAAATCGATCAACGACACATTCAGTTCGCGCGCAAGAGCCTTGCCTAATGTGGTTTTCCCAGCGCCCATATAGCCGGTCAAAAAGATGCGTATCATAATTTTGTATCTCTTACTTATACTGTTGCGCAAAAGTACGGACTTTCGGGGACTTTTCAGCAGATTATGGAATAATAACAGTTCACACACGGCGACACGTCGCCCCATACGTATGGGGACAAATGAACAAATGAGATACAAATATGTTAGAGATGCTACATATATATCTCATCAAACAGAACACAATGAAAAAGAAAACAATTGGCGTCTTTGTAGGTAGTTTGCGCAAAGATGCATGCTCAAAGAAAACGGCAAATTACATTGCCGGACAATTGAGCCAAAAGTACGACGTTACGTTCGTAGAGCTGGGGAATCTTTGCATTTTCAATCAGGATTTCGACGATGAAGGCACAACGCCGACAGCGTGGACAGCCTTCAGAGAGCAGGTAAAGAATCTCGATGCACTGCTCTTTGTGACCCCGGAGTACAATCGCTCCATTCCGGGGGTACTCAAGAATGCGCTCGACATCGCTTCGCGTCCCTACGGACAAAACGTATGGGATGGTAAACCCGGAGCTGTTGTAGGCGTCAGCCCCGGAAGTCTGGGCGGTGCGTTGGCTGTAAGCGCCATCAAGGTGCCGCTTTCGTTTCTGAACGTCAGACTGATGATGCAACCCGAAGTGTATGTATCGAATGCTTATCAGCTATTCGACGAGCAAGGCAACCTGACGAACGAGTCGACCGCCAAGTTCCTCAACGGTTTTGTCAGCGCCTTCGATGCGTGGATAGAGCAAGCATAACAACACCTTTACGTTAAGCTCTTCAGGGTAAAGGTGAACTTACTGCCTTCGCCGTAAGTGCTCTCTACCCAGATCGTTCCTCCCAGCTTGTTGGCAAACTCCTTGCAAAGCATCAAGCCCAGACCGGTACCACTCTCATTGTTGGTGCCGGTTGTTGTATGTGTCACATCGGGACGGAACAGCTTATTCAGGTCTTCGGGTTTGATACCCACTCCACTATCCTTGACCGACACCTCATAATAATGGTCGTCTATCCGGCGGACAGAGAGATCAATGTGCCCGTTGTTGGGTGTAAACTTAACGGCATTACCCAGTAGATTGCGCAAAATGACGTTGATGATGGCTCCGTCGCTCACGATCGGGTAGTCGCCGGGGGTGAGGAAATTGATCGCGATATTTTTTTCGATGGCTGTGGTCGTACCGATGCGAATGGCATAACCCACAACTTCATTGAGATTGGTTTCTGTCGGATTGATGGTAATGCGGTTGCGTTGTAGCCGCGACCATTCCAGCAAGTTGGTCAGCAGATCGTAGGCTTTCGAGATAGATTCGTTCAGTACGTTGACGAATTCGCGTATCATCGTAATGTCGGGCTGCTCCTTATCAAGCTCTTGCCCCAACAATTGCACAAAGCCCAAGAGCGAATTGAACGGATTCTTCAGGTCGTGTGCAATGATAGAGAACAGCTTGTCTTTGGTTTTATTGGATTCGTAGAGTCGCTCTTCCAACAACTTGTGTTCGCGCAAGGCTCCGATCATTTTATTGATGGCTTCAGAGAAATCTCCCGAGAAGGTCACCCGCTGGTCATAGTCTCCATTAGCAATCTCACCAATTTGCCAAGTCAGGTAACACAACTCCGAGTGGAGCTGCTTAAAGGGACTTGCCAGATTGTTGTTGCGGGGTGTCTCAACCTCGAGTTTACCCGTAGCAAGTTTCATCACGAAGCCGTATGCCTCCTGATACTTTCGTCCCAGTTCTATGGTTTGGCTTGATAGTGTTTGGAGGTCAGTGTCTTGAATCTCATCCAAACCGTCAACATCGAGCGAGAATCGCTGTTTGCCATCTGCTATATTGTCAACGATTTGGGTGAGTTTGCGGGCAACAACCCGTTCGTTCTCCGTCATTCGTCAAGGTATTGGTTCTGCTTTAGGTCGAATGGAGAAGCGGCAGGTGCGTTCGCCTGTTGTCCAGCAGTCTACCTCTCTTACATGAAAATCCTTACCGGTATATACCTTGAAAATGCCTTCGATGAAACCTTCATCGTAGTCGCACACAGTAACCCCTTTGAGAGGTAAACCCGAGCAATCGAGATCTTCGGAAACCGTTACCATAAACACAAGGTTCTCGGCATCCGACTTTTCTACACGCAAGATACCCACCGATAAGTCGATCAGGCGGTCGTGCAGTTGCGCTATAAACTGACTCAGTGGCAACGACGTGTCAAGCATGTTCTTGCAAAACTCAGCGCCTGCCAGTTTGCCTGCCAACACTAACAATTCACGTGTACGTTCATCACCATACTCCTTTTCCAATACGGCGCGCATAGTGTATTGCATCAATCGATAGACAGCAACCGTAGTGTGTGGTCCCAAATTGGGACGCCCTTCTTGAATATCTCCTAATTGATCCCAAGTGAAATTATATCCATCCATAAACTAAAAAAAATAATAAATCTGTTTGTAGTAACAATAGCAATAGTATAAAACGATGCAAAGGTACAATTAGAAAGGCAACCTGCAACAGCCGTATCATCAAAAAAACATTTAAAAGTCTGCTTTTCGCTCTATACAGAGCCGTTGTCGCCATGATGCACAGCGGATGAGGCGTATCACGGATGAACGAAACGTATGAAGCATGATGAGTCGCGGGAGCGTTATTAGTAAGGCAACGGTCCGTCTATCGGTGCGCCGAATGGCTGATTTTGCTCCGGAGGCGGCACTGTCGGCGGCGGCGGCACCTCTTTGCCTTGTCGTGAAACATATTTGCCGCTGCCCCCCTTCGCATTCATCTTGGAGCCGTAGGTTGCCATGCCGGGTGTATCACCGGGGTGAGGAGCCACCATATCGTCTTCGGGATTCTGGAATCGCGTCAGCTCACCCCGGAAGCGGAGGCGCACATCGCCTATCGCGCCGTTACGGTGCTTGGCAATGATGATTTCGGCTATGCCGCGCAGGTCGGCGCCGTCGACAGACGATTGGTAGATCTTGTAATATTCCGGACGGTGAATGAAGCATACCATGTCGGCATCCTGCTCTATGGCTCCCGATTCGCGGAGGTCGCTCAACTGCGGTCGTTTGCCCTCTTCGCCTTCGCGATTTTCCACACCGCGGTTGAGCTGCGACAGCGCAACGATAGGGATATTCAGCTCCTTGGCAAGTCCCTTCAGCGAGCGCGAGATGGTGCTCACCTCTTCCTGCCGGTTGCCGTAAGACATGCCGCTGGCATTCATCAGTTGCAGGTAATCTATGATGATAATTTTAACCTGATGCTCGCGCACCAACCGTCGGGCTTTGGTACGCAGTTCAAAGACCGAGAGCGACGGTGTGTCGTCTACATAAAGCGGAGCATCGATCAGGTCGCGCAGTTTGTAGTCGAGCTGTTGCCATTCATAGTCGGCAAGCTGTCCGCTTTTGATCTTCTCGCTCGGAATCTCGCACACGTTGGAGATAAGACGATTGACCAACTGCACGTTGCTCATCTCCAGTGAGAAGAGAGCAACCGGATAGCGATAGTTCACAGCCATGTTTTTCGCCATCGACAGCACAAATGCCGTCTTACCCATGGCAGGACGGGCAGCGATAATAACCAAGTCGGAGTTCTGCCACCCCGAGGTGAGCTTGTCCAATTGGGTGAACCCGCTCTCCAGACCGCTCAATCCGTCGGCGCGGGCGGCAGCCTTCTGAATGAGCTGATAGGCTTCGGCTACGATGGGGTTGATTTGCGTGTAATCTTTCTTGAGATTCTGCTGCGATATCTCGAACAGTTTGCCTTCTGCCTCCTGCATCAGATCGTCTACGTCGAGCGATTCATCGAAAGCTTTACTCTGAATCTGGCTGGTAAAGGTGATCAGCTCGCGCGCCAGCGCCTTCTGCGCAATGATGCGTGCATGATACTCAATGTGCGCCGACGAGGCAACCTTGCTGCTCAGCTGGGTGATGTAAAACGGACCACCTACCTCTTCCAGTTCACCGCGTTTGATGAGTTGATTCTTGACGGTGAGTATGTCTACCGGTTGCTGGTTGAGCGCCAAATCGGTGATGGCGGCATATATCATTTGGTGCCTGCGTTCGTAGAACGATTCGGGACGTAGTATTTCGCTTACTAACGAGTAAGCATCCTGCTCTACCATCAAAGCGCCCAGTACCACCTCTTCCAGTTCTACTGCCTGCGGTTGTATGCGACCATAGTCGTTGACAGGTGCTGCCTCTTTATGGGTGTTCCTACGGGACGATTTTCGTTGTTGTTCTGCCACTTTGTTATAGGATTATGGATTCATTTCGTTCCTCTTTCGGGGAAACGGAGGGCAAATTTAGATAAAACCCGCGGGCTTTTACACCGGCAGAATAAAAAATATCAAGACCGTCACAGTTTTCTGCCCTTTGTCTCGTGCTTTCTCGCACAATGTTCTTAATTTCGGGGC
>JAISIN010000023.1 GCA_031262085.1 Prevotellaceae bacterium | reverse complement strand
GTGATAATTTCCACATCTACATTGTCGGGGATAGCAAGGAAATCTTGATCATCTGTTACTATCTTTAGCCTATTCATCTTACATAACTCTATATAATAGGCGTCGTTAAAGTCGCTGATCGTTGTGTTAGAGAGCACTTTGAGTATATCAATTGCAGCAAAGTCGTCGGGTCTTTTCTCTGCTATTTTTAGTATCGCTTTTATCTGTTCGCGTACATCTGCCAATGCGTCTTGATAATCCGGCGTCTGCCTGTACTCCTTTTTGTAATCGGATCCCGGTCTTCCTTTCTCCTTTTTCCACAGATCGAAAGATAATCTCAGGCATCGATTGGCATATTCAGAGAGAATGAGGGAAGTGACGAATACCGAACTGCGGGTTGTTTGTATCTCTTTCAAGAGAGCGGCATACTCTTTCTGCTTTTTCCGGTCAACACCGGCAATGGGAGCAAACAGGAACATCCAGACATTATTGTCAAAGAAGTAGCTTTGCCCTGATTTGACTTGGTATGTCTTAATGCGATTAATCTTTGCCATATATTGCGTTTTCTACCGAGTGCTCGAAACTTTGCGTATTTGCATAAAACGACTTGGCGGTATCCGTTACGCGCTTCACGCGAATGGCATCTCCTTGCGAGAGATTATCCAATTGCAACAGACGGCTCAGCGTTTCGCTCGAATAGTTTTTGTACAAACTGCCGATGGCTACATTTAAAAAAGCAGTAGTCATTAGCTCTATGCCCGAAAAGTCTAATGCAACAGTCTCTCCTCTCTGCAAGAAAGGCAGAATCTCATTATAGACCAATTCACCCTCATCGGGTGTAACCGCCTGTTTCATTGTTACCAATTGATTGATTACTATTCTTTGCATAATGCTTCAGTATTACAGTAAATTATTAATATCAATATCTTCGTTAGCCATACGATATATTTTATCGTCGTTGAAATTGAACTCCATATTGACGATAGTTCCCGGAAAGGGAATGCCTAGTTCAATGAGTTTTGTCACGCCATATCTATAATCAAGCATTCCCGAGGAAGAGACAACTTGCAGGGAACCTTTGTTGAGCGTGACAAACTCCCTAATCAGCGACAATCCCAACCCACCGGGGATATTCTTGGTGGTATGCCCCTCTTCAAATGCCCATGATATACTTTCGAGAGGGGTTAACACACGCTTATTCTGCTTTTCTAAGAATGATTTCACATTCTGATGGATGGTTTTCCCGCAGTCGACTATCGTCATATTCAGCGTGGGTAGAGTCGCATCGGCATCATATTCTCCACAGCAATATACATAATCGCAATTGCCGTGCGAGATGGCATTGGCATAAATCTCATAGATACTTTCAACAATATTCTTTTCCACCAATTCCGTATGTTTGGGAAATCGTTGTTTACCTATCAACTCGTCTTTGATATATTGTTTGAACGCTTGTGTATCAGAAACCGTAAATCTGCCGTATGGAATAAAAGATTCTTTCTCTTCATTGCTTGCCTCTATTTGAAAGGCTTTCAAGAAATGGTTGCGAAACAAGGTACGTCTGACCCCGACATTATTTAGGTTCCGAAGCCAGACGTCACAACCTCTTTTCTTGAAAATATCCAGCAACGCTCCGAGCACAGCGGCAAGATTCGCATCAAAACGTTGGCAGATGGAAAAATCGATATAGATATTCCGATCCTCTTGCCGCTTGATACGTTCGTATAATTGAGCAAGATGGAGATAGCCGACATCGTTTGTCTTTACGCTTTTGTTGATGCGATACTCCATATTTGAACTGTTTTACTGCTTCGTTAGCGTTGCAAATATATGGCTTTTATTATTACCGTTTTTCTTTTGAACTCTTTTTCGCTTTCTAAAAGCCTATTATCCCTATTTACACATTCGCAATACTCATAATATCCGCGAATACCCCGGCGGCAGTGACGTCGGCTCCGGCACCGTAGCCTTGAATCATCATGGGGTAGTCGTGGTAGCGCTCGGTAGTGAGCAGGATGATGTTGTTGCTGCCTTCGAGACCGTAGAAGGGGTGACCGGCGCCCACTTCCATCAAGCCGACGGAGGCTTTGCCGTCGTCGAAGCGGGCTACGAAGCGCCAGTGTTTGTTGTCGCGCTCCAAGACTTGGCGGCGGGCTTCAAACTCGGCGTCGAGGGTGGGCACCTTGCGCCAGAAGTCATCGAGGGTGCCTTCGAAGAAGTCGTCGGGCACGAAGAGGTGCTTCTCCACCTCCTCCTGCTCGAGGCGGTAGCCGGCTTCGCGCGCCAGAATCACCAACTTGCGAATCACATCCTTGCCGCTGAGGTCGATGCGCGGGTCGGGTTCGGAGTAGCGCTCCTCCTGTGCCATTCGGATGGTTTGGCTGAAGGGGATGTCGGCACTGATCTTATTGAAGATATAGTTGAGCGTGCCGCTCAGCACGGCTTCTATCTTGAGAATCTTGTCGCCGCTGTGAATGAGGTCGTTGATGGTGTTGATGATGGGCAGTCCGGCGCCTACGTTGGTCTCGAAGAGGTACTTCACGCCGCGACGGCGGGCGGTCTGCTTCAGCTCTATATAGTTGTCATAAGCCGACGAGGCAGCGATCTTGTTGGCTGCCACCACCGACACGTTGTGGCGGAGCAGCTCTTTGTAGAGCGATGCGATAGCGGGGCTGGCGGTGCAATCTACGAATACCGAGTTGAAGATATTCATACCGATAATTTCGTTGAGCAAACTATCTGTGCTGTTGGGTTTTCCTTCGCTTTCGAGCTGTTCGCGATAGTTGGCAAGGTCGAACCCGCGGCGACAGAACATGGCTCGGTCGGCATCGGCAATGCCTACGATTTGCAGTTTCAGTCCGTTTTCCTGCATCAACCGTTCGCGCTGGTTGCGTATCTGCTCAATCAGGCTGCCCCCCACCGTGCCGATGCCGCAGATGAAGAGGTTGAGCACCTGATATTCGGAGAGGAAGAACGAGTCGTGGATCACGTTGAGCGATTTGCGCAGCGAGGCGCTGTCGACTACAAACGAGATGTTGGTTTCCGATGCTCCCTGTGCGCAGGCAATCACATTGATGCCGTTGCGTCCCAGTGTGCCGAACAGCTTGCCGGCAATGCCCGGCGTATGCTTCATGTTTTCGCCCACGATGGCAACGGTGGCGAGATTCTTTTCAGCCTGAATGGGCGAAATCTCTCCCATTTCAATCTCTTTCTCGAACTCTTCGTCGAGCACCCGGCACGCTAAGTCGGCGTCGGCATTGCGCACACCGATGGAGGTTGAGTTTTCCGACGATGCCTGCGATACGAGGAACACGCTGATGCCATTCTTCGCCAGCGCCTTGAAGATGCGGTAGTTGACGCCGATGACGCCCACCATGCCCAATCCTTGTACGGTGATGAGGCTGGTATCGTTAATCGAGGAGATGCCTTTGATGGCTTTGCTGTGCCGGTGATCGATTTCCTGTGTGATGATGGTTCCTTCGCCGTCGGGGTTGAAGGTGTTCTTGATCAGAATGGGTATATTCTTGTGATAGACAGGATAGATGGTAGGCGGATAGACCACTTTGGCTCCGAAGTTGCACAACTCGGTGGCTTCGACGTAGCTCAGCTCGCGAATGGTGTAGGCGCTGGAGATTACGCGCGGGTCGGCAGTCATGAATCCGTCGACATCGGTCCATATCTCCAGCTGTTCGGCGTCGAGGGCGGCGGCAAGGATGGCGGCAGTATAGTCCGACCCGCCTCTTCCGAGGTTGGTTACGTTTCCGGTGTTTTTGTCGGTGGCGATAAATCCCGGCACTAAGGCGGGTGAGGGTATGACGCTGAAGGTGTCAAGAATCAAGCGATTGGTCAGTTCGGCGTCCAGCACATGCTTGTCGTGCTTCCGTTCGGTCTTGATAAATGCGCGGGCATCGAAAAGGGTAGCGCCGATGAGTTCGGAGACGATGAGCGAGGAAAGGCGTTCGCCGTAGCTCACAATGGCATCGGAGGTTTTCTGCGACAGGTCTTTAATGAGGTAGATACCCTGAAAGATGTCTTTCAGCTCGTTGAGCAGCTCGCCTGCCTGTCGCTGCAGATGGGTTTGCACCCCGCCGACGGGGATGACCTCTTTGATCAGCTCCACGTGTCGCGACACCAATTCGCGGAAGTGCTGTTCATAATCGGCGTTGCCTGCTGCGGCAAGCTGGGAGGTGAGAATC
The DNA here is from genome assembly GCA_031262085.1 of Prevotellaceae bacterium. Taxonomy (GTDB): domain Bacteria; phylum Bacteroidota; class Bacteroidia; order Bacteroidales; family Bacteroidaceae; genus Bacteroides. Next base: position 11,643 of record JAISIN010000023.1, on the reverse strand, counting down.
AGTTGGTCGGTCACTCCGCCCAGCGCCGAAACGACTACGATAACGGGTTGGTCTGCTTTTTCTACAATCTGTTTGACACGGTGTATGCTGTTGGCGCACCCCACTGAGGTGCCGCCGAATTTGATTACTTTCATTGTTTGAATCGTTTTGATATATAGATGAAACACGGTGCGAGGGGTGTCTCGCTCCAGTGCCTGTATAATTAATAAAATCTCTTGCTGAAATAATGTGTATCACGTAGAAACACGAAAACTATCCTTAACCCCGAAGGGTCATGGTCATGGTAGTCGGCGATGTGACTGTATGTGGATAGTGATCGTTCATTCTATTTGTTGTTTCTATCGCTATTGTTTGGAATAAGTGCGGCAAAAGTAAGAAGAAAAATAATCACTCTGTTACAATTGGCTGTTTTTTTGTGATAAAAATGTGCTGAAAGGAAGAATGGAGGGTTCGATACGATATAAAAATAGCCGAAACACTTCGGAGGAAGTGACTTCGGCTATTACGATGCTTCTGACGATTGTTCTGTTTGCAAAAAATGGGGGTTATCGCTCTATCAGCCACCGGCTCACCGTTCGTTCCTTTTCTGAAAATTCTGCACCGATCTTAACTACTTTGCGTGTACCGGCAGCGTAAGGAATGGCATATCCTTTCTCATGGATCTGCTTCAACGCATCTTCGGCAGTGCCGTTATTCATCATTTTAAACTCGAAAACATATACAGTGTCGAGGGTTGTCACAACCAAGTCGGCGCGACCTTGTGCACTGGCTTGCTCTATTTGTGCATATTGACCTAATAGTTTGAAGAGCAGAAAGCAAACTGATTGATAAAAGTCTTCGTTGCGCACGCCACCATTTTTTTTACTGTAAGGTATACTTGCGAAAAGTGAACGTATACGGTTCATGAATGAATCGACATCTCCGGCATACAGACTTTTTAAAAAAGTTTGGGGTATAAACTCGGGAGTAGTAGACGCGGGAGCATACTGTAACAACAAATTCTCATAGAACCCATACATGACCTCTTGGTTGGGGAAGCCGAGCTGGTAGGTGTCGAACGCTTTTTCATATCCTTTGATGGTCAGATAGCCGCTTTGGTACAAGAAAGGTATCAAGTTGTCTTGCCCGACACGAAACTCCTCGATATCACTTTCGCGCGCCCAAACATCACGTTCCATATTAGATGCGGGAAGCCCATGCTGCTTGACAAGTTTGACAAGGGCAGTGGGGGTACCGGTCTTGAACCAATAGTTGCGGTATTCTCCGTCATTCAAAACATTCAGCACACTGTAAGGATTGTACACATCCGGACTTGTACGGGCAAAATGATAGCCGTCGTAGCGCTTCTTCATTTCGGTAACAGCCTCTTCGTAGGTTTGACCGTTGTTGTCTGCCAATGCATGCAGCTCCGGCTGGAAGTTACGCAACAGCTCTTCTTCGGTAATGCCGCAAATACCGGCATAAGGTGCTTTCAGACTGATGTCGGTCAGTTGATTGAGTGTACTGAAAACGCTAACGTGCGGAAATTTGGTGATGCCTGCCAGAAAGATGAAACGCAAATGCTTGTCGGCTGTTTTTAATGCGCCATAAAACCCTTGCAGCTCATCGCGTATGTCTTCATTCAGTTTTTGGTCATGCAAGGTATCAAGCAATGGCTTGTCGTATTCGTCGATCAGAACAACCACCAATTGACCGCTCTGTTTATGCGCACGCTCAATCAATCCCAAGAGACGTGTTGATGGACTTCTTTCTGTCTCAACCTTACCCCATTTATCTTCCAATGTAGAGAGATTCTTGTCGATGGCATTCATCAACCGCTCCATACTGCGATATTTGTCGGCGTTCATATCCAAATGAAACACCGGATATTCCATCCATTTTTTCTCTAACCCGGCTATAGCCAACCCATCGAACAGTTCCTTCTTCCCTTGAAAATAGGCCTCTATGGTAGAGAGCAACAAACTCTTTCCGAAGCGACGGGGACGACTCAGGAAGTAGGGTTTTCCTTTAGTGACCAGTCGATAAATATAAGCCGTTTTGTCTACGTACAGATAGTTATTGGTACGCAGAAACTCAAAACTCTGTATACCGGCAGGCAAATTTCTTGGAGCTTCCATAGCGATGTCGTTCTTTTTGTTTCCGCAAAGAACGACATTTTATCTTTGACAGCCAATTATTTCCTTCATAATCTCATCTTGTTGGGACTACCACCATCTCTGCTTTCCCTTTTCGTAGGTAAATATGCGCTCTTCCGTGTCGTTGTCGAGGTGATGCAACAGGTAAAGACCACCGGTTGGCACGTTGTCGTATGTCAACCGGTCGTCGTATTCGGCAACCCGGATGCCTAAGCTTCGCCAGCTGAAACTGTTCCAGTACAATAACTCGTAGCAGTCGCCGCTGAGATACTTGCGGCTTAATATGATGTTCTGTTTGCGTTGGTCGTCGTTCTTGAGCGGCACGATGCGTCCGTCGGTGTGTAAAATGAAGGGGGCGCCGCACGGTATGATTCTGTTGTTGTTCACGAAAGCGGGGAGGTAAACCAAGTCGGCAGCCACGCGGGCTACGTGCAGCGTGTCGTTCCGCACTTCTCCCTGCGCCACCGGTCGCCAGTTTTTATGGTCGAAGGTGCAGAGCGAGGCTTTCTGTCTATCCCGATAGCTGTCGGAAGGATAATCTACCGGCAGGGCGAGGTCGTAGACAGAGGCATACTTTTCCGTTACATCAACATGACCGCTGAAGGTGGTACGCCAGACCTTTGCCGGTCGGTAGGTCTGTTCGAGCGAATCGCGCCCGACGTCGAAAGGGAACTCTTCGCCGTTGGGCGACAAGAGTACGTTCCATGTCTGTCCCGAGCGGCGGTTGCCCCACACGGCTCGATCCATGGTGGCAGGATAGCCGCAAGCACGCAGGATGAGCGTTGTCAGGATGGCGATATGGTCGCACGAGCCGCGCTGTACGAGGTCGAGCTTACTGATGGGAATGTCGATGGGGTAGCTCCGCATGAAACGGAGGGTATCGTAGCCCTCGCCACGTTGGCGGCGGGTGAGGCGATTCGCTAACTCTTTCAATGATTTTGCCGAATCGAGCAGGGCGCCGTATTCGCGACGGTACCTTTCTCTGAAAGGCTCTACCGGCTCGTAGCGTACACGGTAGGGTAGCAGATGTTCGCAGAAGAGGTCGAACGCTTGCGGGTCGTAAAGCGGCGAGCGCTTCCACGCATCAACCGCTTGGTCGATGTTGTCAATGAGGAGCTGCGCCGAGAGGTTCGTACTGTCGGGCAATACGGTCAGGCGACGGATGTTGAACGGACCGTGCTCTTTTTCCAACGCCTTCCACATCGAGTCGAGGCGGGCGTGCGAGGCGTTCAGCGTGCCCGCCTCGAGCAGACGACGCTGAAAGCGGAAGAGGGTGTCGTACTGCTCGATGAGAACTCCGGTATAGCTGAACTTGTCGGCGCTCATGTTGGAAAGGAGAAACTCGGCGGCACGCAGTTTGAAGGTGTCGCCGAGGGTGTGGTAATGTTCCAGCACGACCTGCTCCATGGCTATCGGTGGTTGCGAAGGACGACAGCTCGGAAGAAGGTAGATGGTGAGGAGGAATAGAATGGCTTTATTCATAATATAATGCCCATGATGAACCGATATGAATCCTTATTTATAAACAGGATAAGGTAATGTTGTCTGTTTCAAGATGCCGATTTCATGTAGCTCAAGAGTAGGATGTTTTAATTCGACACTTGTTAGCGTATAGGAGTCAGACGTGTTGGCTATTATACTCAGGTAATCGCTTTTTTGCCATTGCGTATCATGAAGGGCTCTCCTCAGCCACTCATCGGGTGGGGGTGTCACTCCTTTCTCAGCCTTTTCTAATCGAAATTCATCAGAGATTACTCCTTCGTATTTCAGCTCAGCCATCAATTCTATGATACCCTGTTTGTTTTTGGGTTTATATTCCACTTTAGTCGTCTTCCAAATGTCGGCAAACTCTTTTTGTTCTTCTGTTGAGGCGAATTTATTCCATTCCACGTTCCAGTATACAGCATTCAAAAGACTCCATCTTGACGTACTGGTGAAATTCAATGTGCCCGGATTCTTGGGTAACGGAACAATTTGGTAGATAGAGGTAGCTGCCCCATCTTCTGTTATTGCTGCCACAACGCCTCGATAGCCAAGCTGGTCAAACTGATCTCCTACGGCATAGGGCATCGTCGCCGGCACCGGTACTTCCGGCGCTGCCACATCCCAGTCGCTCAATGCTACGGTGTATTGCACTCCGCTGTCGGTGATAGAGATGTTGAAGTTATACTGTCGTCCCATTTCGAAAACGAAGGCTTCATCGAGGGTGCCGGGTTTGCAAACGTTCAGGTAGACCGTTTTGTCGGCAGATGGGCTACCGGCAGCGTTATAGGTCAGCTTCACGAGATACTTATCGTCCGTAGGTTTAACAGCGCTTTCTGTGATTTTTGTCAGGTAACAATCCACCCCATCCTGCGGAATCATCATCAAAGCATTCGTCGAAGCATGCAAATCGGTGAAAGCAGTAGGAGTGGTGGCGTTGTAAGGCACATAGACAGCTCCACCCGGAAGAGAAACCTTGTAGTCCTGACGAGCAGAGAAACCAATATCCCACATGTTGCAGAGATAATCATCGCCGTAGATAGCTGTATAATTAAGGGGACCATGGGTCGATATTTGACTATCATTCATGTAAAGATAGCCTTCAGCGTAAACGTTACAGAGTTGCACATCCTTCACATAAAAGTTCATACCCGGCACTTCGCTACGCGCTCGGAACACGACCCGGCTCAGTGCATGCTGGAATTGGAGCTTGACGGTACGATTGGAAGTGATACTTCCGGATTGGGCAACCAGCAGATCTTCTTGCTGTTGCACACCGGCAGGGGTGATGTCGGCCGGTATTTGGTAATAGAGCATCGGTCGGGCATAGGGCGAATATTGGGCTGTTCCGGATGCCGGATGACTGGCGAATGCGGCATACGGGCTTCTCGCCGGCGACCATGCAAAGAAATATCCTTCGGTGGCATCGGCGGGCCACAGCACGATGGGATTGTAACCCCACGTGCCATCGTCGTCCTTAGACACGATGACACGATCGAACAGGTAGTTGGCTATGTCATTGAATTTTTCCTCACCCACAGCCGAGGCTACTACCCGAAAATCTTCCATCGTCGCAAGGGTCGTGATGGATGCTTTCGTATCGACCGTTCTCTCCGTTACCGGTTGAAATCGGATGGCTTTGCCGGCATTCTCAGTCGGCAAAATGGTGGTTTGGCTGCAGCTTGCGGCTGTCAGCAGTGTCACCGCCGCGATGGCGGCGGTTGACAAAGGACGTAAAAACATCTTCATACAGCGATGTTTTTGTTATTGTACTTTAAACTCCGGATAAGGTAACACGGTTTCCACTAAGATGCCAACCTCGCTTAAATTTCCGGCGGAGAAAGATAACTCCACATTTTCTAACTTAGTGCTCGCAACCGGATTCACTTTTATATCAAGCGTTTCTCCGGAGTTTCCCCATGTCTCATTATATAGTTCTCGCTTTGCCCATGTACCCGCCGCTTGCTCTAACGCTAAAGGCATATCACTTGTAGCTACTGCTTTGTAGTTCAGTTCAGCCATCAAGTCGATGATACTTTGTTGGGGGGTGGTGATTGCATATTCCACCGCCTCTGCCGGTTTCCAAATCGCAGAGAAATCCCTCTGTTCATCCGTATATGCTTTTTGATCCCATAGGGTGGTCCACGCAGCTATATCCAAATCAATCCAGTCGGTAACCGAGGAGTTGAAGTTAATTAATGTACCCGGATTCTTGGGTAACGGCACAATCTGATAGATGTGGGTCGCTTTGCCCTCGTTGTCTATGGCTGATACAATGCCTCGAAAACCGTTTTGCTTAAACTGATCTCCCACGGCAAAGGGTCCACGTGCCGGTACCGGAACTTCGGGCGCTGCCACATTCCAGTCGCTCAAGGCTACGGTGTACTGTACGCCGCTGTCGGTAATAGAGATGTTGAAGTTGTACTGTCGTCCCATCTCGAAAACGAAATCCTTGTCGGTGGTGCCGGGTTTACAAACGTTCAGGTAGACCGTTTTATCGGCAGACTGGCTGCCGACGATGTTATAGGTCAGTTTCAGGAGCAACTTGTCAGCAGCAGGTTTCGTGGCACTTTCTGTGATTCGCTTATCATAGAACTTTGTCTCTTGTGGAATCACCATCAAGGCATTGGTCGACGCATGCAACTCGGTAAAGGCGGTAGGAGTTGTGATGTTGTAAGGCACATAGACCGATCCGCCGGGGAGAGAAACTTTGTAATCTAAACGATTCTTCGGATCACGCCCCCACATGTCATGGAGATACTTATCCTGATCTCCATAAGGAACCGCATATTGAAGGGGACCATTGGGCGAAATGCCTCCATCCGCCATGTCGAGCACATCTTCAGAGAAGAGATTGCAGAGCTGTACCTCCTTGACGTAAAAGTTCATGCCCCGCACTTCGCTACGTGCCCGAAAAACGACCCGGCTCAGGGCATGTTGAAATTGAAGTCTGACGGTGTTATTAGGACTGATTTCGTCGGTTTGGGCAACCAGCAAATCTTCTTGCTGTTGCACACCGGCAGCCGTGATGTCAGCCGGTACCCGGTAATAAAGTTTCGCTTGACCGTCTCCAATAAATCCCGGTGTTCCGTCTATCGGATGACTGGCAAAATTAGTATACGGGCTTCTGGCAGGCGACCAGGCGTAGAAGCATGCAGCACGAAGGTCGCTGGGCCACAGCACAACGGGATTATACCCCCACGTACCGTCGTCGTTCTTGGAAACGATGACACGGTCAAACAGGTAGTTGCCTATCTCGTCGAAACCGGAATTACCCTCCTTGGAGGCTACCACTCGAAAGTCGTTCATGTTCGAGATGGTGGTGATCGGGGCTTTCGTATCGACCGATCTTTCCGTTACCGGTTCAAACCGGATGGCTTTGCCGGAATTTTCAGCCGGCACAATGGAGGTTTGGCTGCAGCCTGCGGCTGTCAGCAGTGTCACCGCCGCTATCGCAGCGAGTGACAGAGGGCGTAAAAACGTCTTCATAAAAGTAAATTGTTGATAAATTGTAAATGAGTTATTAGTAATTGATAACCGTGAAATAGTCTATATCGGCACATCCACCACATCCCACTCGGTGATGTCTATCTCGAAGCCGCTATCCCCGTCAATATCCTCGTCGGGAATCACCAAGCGACCGTCGTTGGCCAGTACAATATCGAATCCGCCGTTGCGGGCACGCCATGCCGGTTGGTCTTTGAGGGCTTCCGACAGTTGGTGGCGTACCGTCTCTTCCCACTGTCGTCGCCAATATCCCCAAGCTCCGTAGTAATAATAGTTGGAGGGGGTAATGGCTTCGATGGTGAGGCGGTTCAGCAGGTGTTCGATATCTGCCACGCCGAAGGTGCAGAAGGCGCCGGTGATCCAGTCGCCCGTCCAGCCGGTGGCAGGATCGTCCCAGCCCATGGGGAACAGGGTGCGTTGTGCCTCCGACCAGCGTTGCTTCTGTCCGTTGCTGTACAGGTTGATGCGCTCAAAGATGATCGTCGAGGGAGCACGGTCGAGCGAATCGATGGCAGGGAAGAACGAAGTCGACATGCCCGAGATGGCGCCGCGACAGTAATTGATGTTGTGCACCCCCGTCACATCGTAGATCAGAAAGGTAAACTCGTGCAGCACATTCTCCGGATAGAAATGGAGCGTGAAGTCATCGCCCGTCCGCGTGTCGGGAGTGGGGATGATGGCGAACGGCTCGTCGTTGCGGGCAACGTAGCACGTGTAGGGGGCAGGCTCTGCCACGGTAGGTTCGTGAGGCTTGGGCGGGTCGGAATATTCGTTGTAGGTGCCGGTGACGGGTTGGCAGTAGGCTTCGAAGGCGGTCGAATCGTTGTAGTTGCGGTAGTAGACCGTTTCCATGCCGTCGTAGTCGTAGCAGACAGGTAGATAAGGGAGGTAGGCAGGGAGGTGGAGCAATCCGCCGTCGACGGGGGTGTTCAGGCGAACGATGTCATGCTCTTCGCTATGTGGAAAGAGATGTATGTGCATGCCGGTGGTGCCGGGACGGGTGGCGTATTCGTGGTCGTCCCAATGAATGACCACACGCGCGGCGAGATAGTCGCAGCCGTCGTCGAGCGACAGCGGTTGATGTTGGCAGGCCATGAGGAGGGCAACAACGGCACCCATCACCCCCGTTTTCTTAGCGATACGCATACAGTGGTTCTTCCTCATGGCGCTACCATTTGATAAATGAGTGAAATGACGGCACGGGTGGGGCCGTAGTAGCTCATCTTCTTCGTCGTGCGCTTGGCAGCACAATCGAGACAGCGGCTGCGGTTGTATTCGTGGTAGATGCCTCCCAGGTAGCCGACGCCGAGCGAGTAGTCGAACGCCCAGCGTCGACCGATAGCATGGGTATAGCCGTAGCTGAAACCGGCAGAGTAGCTCCACGGGCTTTGGTAGCCCAAGTCGTCGGGGTCGGTGGTAAACAGACGCAGGTCGTAGTTGCCCGCCAAGGCATACATGCCGATGTGGTGACCGTTCATCCGCCGACGGAGCGGGAGGTTGCCTATCCAGTACTTGCCTTCTACCCCTACCATCTGTATGCGATGATACCAATACTTGGGCGCATCCATGCTCCACCACGACCAATAGCCTTCGAGGGCTACCGACCAGCGGGGGGTGAGGCTGTACTCTACGGTCAGATTGGGCAGTAGCGCCAAGTCGTACAGCAAATTGGTCTTGATAGCGAGACGGGAAGGAGGAGGGGAGGGCTTTTCTTGCGATTTATTAGATATAATAATGGTGTCGACAGGAGTCGGAGGGAGCGGAATGACCGGTGGCGGTTGTACGGTTTGCACAATTCGCACCGTGTCGTAAACGGTTACGCGTATGGTGTCATACCGGACTTCCGGGGACTGTTGCATCAGGATGCGTATCGGGCTGCCCTGTTCGGGGTGGATGAGTGTGCCGTCGTTGAGCAGTATCCTGACCGATACGTATTGCAATCGCGGATAGACCTTTTGAAAAAGCCACCGGTTTCGTTGTGCCGGTGTCATGGCGTCGACCTCTTTCTGCTGTTCTTCGTAGAGGGCGCGGTAGCCGTCGTGGTCGACACCTATGGCGCGTACCGAGATGGCGCTGCTCAAAATGGCAGGATGATGTTCGCGGATGTATCGCATCAGCGAGTATGCCCGCGCTTCGGAGAGGCTCCGGTTCTGCAAGTCAGAGCCAATGGGCGAAGCGGCTGCTACGATAAACACCGAATCGATGCGATGCAACACATGGGGGATGGAGAGCAAGCTGTCGAGTGCATCGCACATGCGGGCATTGTCACGATAGTCGCGCCGCAGCTCGGAACGGGCTATCGGGAAGTACCAGACCTTCGGACCAAATACACCCAAGGTGTCAGCGTTTGAACTTGACACATGGCTTGTTTGAGGCGTTTGGGACGACAACGGTACAATCCACAGAACGACGAAGCAAAAGATCGAAGCGTACTTTAGCATACTTATCTGTAATATGGGGTGGCAAAACATACCTATGGGGCTTTGATGTCCGATTATCTATCTAAACACCAATTAGTTACGTGTGAAATCTTTGAAAAGGAGATTCTTGCAGCACTGTGTAATGGAACGGTAAGAGGGGGCTGAGGCAGCTCTCTGCAAGCAGTGGTTACTTTTTATATAGGAATTCGGTTATGCATGCTTTTCTACATAGATCTAATCAACTTCCTCGCTAAGTTTATAAACTATTTTTGTTTTCATAAATCGATATATGCCACAAATATATGTGTTACTCCCAATTGTACAATATGCCAAACTAAGTATTTATTCTCATAAATTCATAAATGTAAGCCGGTAGATTATTTGCTACAATAAATACTTGTATAATGCAATATATTTAAGTACGTATTTATTACACCCGTATCTCCTTTGTCTGAAGAAAAGTATGCCAAGACGGCGTAACCGCAAGTTATCATTCGATGGGGAAGGGTAAAAACAGTCCGATTTTGTTGCAAACGTTCGCTATTTGTGACCGGTCGTGGGAAAGGACCGTCATGTTAGCCCCATTAGATTTGATGCGGTTGCCCTGATTTCGGGTGTGCAGATGTTTGTGATGAGACTTTGGGTGGGGTGTTGATTAAAATGCATTGATAATAGAAAAATAAGTTGTATTATCTGATTGGTGTCTATGATAATTATATCTTTGCAGGGTAATTAGTCTCGGATGTACAAATTCTCATAAACTCTGTATATACATAAACTATCATGAATGAATCATTTTATGCTTTATCTCCTACCGATAATGTGACCAATGCGGATCATTACTATGCTGCTTTGGATTGGGCTTTATTAGACCAAGACACTCAAGGCAATCCATCATTGCGCCAAAACACTCAAGGTAATCCACCATTGCGCCAAGATGAACGGGTTAGAAATGTTGCTTTAGCCGGTCCGTATGGCTCGGGGAAGAGCAGTATTCTTAAAGCATACCAAAGCAAAAGGAAAGATACAGGCTTGCATTTCCTCTATATATCGTTGGCTAAGTTCAATGATAATAAAGAGAAGACGGAAGATGAAGAGAAGGTCAGCAATAAAAAGGAGAAGGCAGATGAACGTGCTGTTCAAGTAACCGGTAACCTGAAGGATTCAAAGGAAAAGGCGGATGAGGAGGTCGGTAAGGAAGAAAAGGCGATAGAAGACGAAACGGCGAATGAGAAAAACAGAAAGAAAGGGGACGAGCAGCAAACAGAGGACGGGAAAAACGAGGTAAAGGAGAGGACAAAAAAGATAGTCGAGACGGAAACGACGGAGGATAAAGAAAAGAAGATGCGTTTGATAGAACAGAGCATTCTTCAGCAATTGTTTTGTCGGGAAGCTAATGACATACTGCCCAATTCAAGTTTTAAGAAGATAGATAATATCAAAGCAAAGATATGGGCATGGGGAAATATTAGATTCATAGTGTATGTATTTCTATTTCTGTTCGCTTTGATTTACGTGAAGAATCCAAATGACTTTGCCATTTGGATTTCTCATTTAGGTCTCGGCAATGCGTGGTGGATACATGCCGTTGCTTTATCTTTTCTATTATTGACTTTGTGGATATTCGCCGGCATAGCACGTGTAATTATATCAAAGGTAAAGATCAATCATTTCACATTCAACCATGCGGGCATAGAGGGGAAAATAGAAATCGATCCCAAGAATATGAGCGAATCGATGTTGAACAAGTCTCTGAATGAGATTCTCTATTTCTTTGAAGCAACGAACTATAATGTGGTCGTTATCGAAGATTTAGACAGATTTCATAATACAGAGATCTTCTCCAAATTGCGTGAACTCAACTCGCTTATCAATGGATACAAAAAGATAGGGCGTAACATTGTTTTTATATATGCCATCTGCGATGATTTCTTTGAGGGCGATGATAGAACCAAGTTCTTCGACTTCATCATTCCGGTGATGCCGGTGGTGAGTGCGAATAGTTCGTATGGTGAGCTGGAAAAGGCTTTGAAGGGTAATTCTAACAAGTTATCTACTGATCTTGAACGGGCAATGACGGATTTGTCTTTCTATATTAA
>JAISIN010000099.1 GCA_031262085.1 Prevotellaceae bacterium | reverse complement strand
TGAAGTATGCCAAAGCCGATGCCACCGAAGCCCAAATGGAGGAACAACGCGTAGCCGGACGGGCACAATTGCTTCAGTACCGTGAAGACAAGATTGCCCGCCGACTGGCAGAAGGCACGCAGCTACATTTGCTACTGTTGCAATTCAAAACGTGGGAGCGTGTGACGTGTGAGGAGTTAACACCGGCATAGCCCCTCGTTGCGTACAAACATAAGCCGATACGCGGACGGCTGTTTCGTGGGTCTCTTGTATGCTCTTGCCGCGCAGGATGGAGGCGCAGAAGGCGGCAGTAAATGAATCGCCCGCACCTACGGTATCTGCCACCACCACACGAGGGGTCTCTTGAAAGGAGGTGATGCCCGGGGCAAAGAGATAGCTGCCGTTGGTACCGCAAGTGAGGATGAGTATCCGCAAACGATAAGTAGACATGAGCGTGCGGCAAGTATCTTCCAAATCAATGCCCGGGTAGGCGAACATGCGATTAAGGATAACCAGCTCTTCGTCGTTGATTTTTAGGATATTGCACCGGTTAAGCGAGGCTTCGATGACCTCACGGGTATAGAACTGCTGGCGCAGGTTGATGTCGAATATCTTCAGACGGTCGGCATCATCGGGCATGGCATCGAGGAAGCGGTTGATGGTGGTGCGACTCACGATGCTGCGCTGTGCCAACGAGCCGAAGCAGACGGCGGAAGTGCTGCGTGCCAGCTCTTCCAGTTCGGAAGTGAAGGGGATGTTGTCCCATGCCACCCCCTCTTTTATTTCATAGCAGGGGATGCCCTCACTGTCGAGTGTCACCTGTACGGTACCCGTGGGGTAATCCACGCGGGCTATCGTACCTTGCAATTGTTTGGTGCGAAACACATCAAGTATCTCGTCGCCGAGTGCATCGCGGCCGATGGCAGTCACCACGCGGCTGTCGAAACCGAACTGCGATACGTGATAGGCAAAGTTGGCAGGAGCGCCGCCTATCTGTTTTCCTTCGGGCAGCACATCCCAGAGTGCTTCGCCCATTCCTACGATAAGATGATCCATGGAAATTAAAAATTAAAAATGAATTTTTTGGGGGGAGTACAATAGCAAGGAGGCATGCCCCCTTGTCTAAAAGATGTGGCTTACATTACCATGTAAGGGGGACTTACATTACTATGTAAGGCATTGCTGCCTGATCAAGCTAATGTCTGCCTTTCCCGAAAATGAGCAGGTACACCACGCCGACGATCATCACTGCCACCGCTCCCACTTGTGTGTGGAAGAGGTCGGATGCCACGCCCATAACCAGCGGGAAGAGTGTGCCACCGAAGAGACCCATAATCATCAGCCCGGAGATTTCGTTTTTCTTCTCGGGTTTGTGTTGCATGGCTTTCGACACGATGACGGGGAAGATGTTGGAGTTGCCGAAGCCGACCAGCGCGATGCAGACATACATCGCCGTTGCCGAGCGGAAAAAGAGCAGCCCCACCAGACCTGCCAAGATGCAACCGGCACTGAGTAGGAAGAAGCGGCGGGCGGCATAGCGTGCGAGGATGAACGTGCCGGAGAGGCAGCCTGCCAGTCGGAACAGGAAGTAGACGCTGCCACCGAACATCGAATCGTTGACCGAGACGCCGGCATGTTCTACCAGTATCTTGGGCACGGTGACGTTGGTGCCCACGTCGATGCCCACGTGGCAGATGATGCCGAAGAAGGAGAGCAGAATCAGCTTGTCACCCAGCAGCGCGAAACATTCGCCGAAGGAGGAGGTTTGCGTGCGCGACCGTTCGCCCTCATTGATGTTCGTAGTGCCCAACCAAAGGATGGCAATCACGGCAACCACCATGAACACGGGGAAGAGCAGTCGCCAGTTGTCGAACTGCATCGCCGCATAGCGTGCGATGAGCGGGGCGGAGAACGAGGCGATGGCTTTGACAAACTGTCCGAAGGTGATGGCGCTTGCCAGTCGGTTGCCCTGTACCACGTTGGAGAGTAGCGGGTTGAGTGCCACCTGCATGAGCGTGTTGCCGATGCCCAACAGCGAGAACGAGATTAGCATCGAGGCAAAGGAGTAGTCCACCAGCGGCAGCGCCAGCGAGACCAGCGTGACGACCAAGCTCAGGAGCACCGTCCGCCGTTGTCCGATGCGGTTCATCAGGATGCCCGTAGGTACCGAGAAGAGGAGGAACCAGAAGAAAACCATCGATGGGAAGAGGTTCGCCACGGTGTCCGACAGTTGCAGGTCGTGCTTGACATAGCTGGTGGCGCTGCCCACCAAGTCGACAAAGCCCATGGCAACGAATGCCAGCATGATGGGCAGTAATTGTTTGTTTGACTGCCGTGCGGCAGCAGGTTGATTGGAGGGTTTCACGGCTTATAAGGATAAAGGGTCGATGATACGTTGAAAGTTCCGCCTTTGGCGTAGAAGCTGATGCGATTGTAGGGAACGGCAGGAAAGACAAGGTTGGTCATCACCTCGCGTCCGCCGTTGATGAAGAGTTCGATGCTCGCACGGTCGACGAGTAAACGCAGACTGAGCGTATCGCCCTGCTCCACGGGAGCCGACGTGACAGCGGGGAAGTCCGGACTGAAAGCCGTCGGTCCGCTCTTGGTGCGATCGAAGTAGAGCGCGCGCTCCATCTGATTGTAATAGCAGTCCACGCGGTCGCCGCCATCGTTGAAAAGGGCAAATCCTGCCACCTCGGCAGTGAGGTCGGTCAGCGTCATCTCCAGCTCATACACCCCGTCGGTATCGGCAAGCAGTTCGCCGACGTTATAGGTTCGATCCACGGTGATTGCCGCCTGCTTTTTTGCTTTGCCGCGCAGGGCGAACAGCTCGGACGAGGGCGCCGATTGCAGATAGATGCCGCCGTCGGCACGGCGATAGAGCGAGAGGTCGCGGGGTACGGTGTTGGCACTGCGGAAGTGTTGGGTGGGCACCTTGTCGGCATATTGCCAGTTGCTCATCCAGCCCAGTGCGATGCGTCGTTGGCGGGGCGCGTTGCTCCACGTCACGGTGGCGTAGTTGTCCTTGCCCCAATCCATCCATTTGGTCACTTCGCCGGGCGCCTCGTTGGTAAAGCTGTTCCCGTCGAATGTGCCGGTGAAGTACTGTGTGCCCGAACCGCCGAACGGTCCGCCCGGATTGAGGTTGCACAGAAGCACCCAGCGGGTCTCATCCGTTCCCTCGCCGGGCAGCTCGAACAGGTCGGGACACTCCCACACGCCGCCGTGTGCGCCTTGTCCGGCTCCGAAGCTGCTGCGGTAAGTCCACGCTTTCAGGTCGGGCGAGGAGTAGATGCGCATCTCCTGCCCCACGGCAAGTATCATCGTCCAGCGTTTCAGCGGTTCGTACCAGAACACCTTTGGGTCGCGGAAGTCGGGCACGCTATCCGTCAGCACGGGGTTTCCGGCATACTTGGTGAAGGTGCGTCCGCGGTCGGTGCTGTAAGCGATGCTTTGCGTCTGGCTCTTCCCCGCCGAGGTGAAGATGGCTACCAGGGCGTTGGCACCGAAGCCGGCGGTGTTCTCCTTATCTATCACGGCGCTGCCGCTGAAGATGGTTCCCAGCGAATCGGGATAGAGCGCAACGGGCAGATGCGTCCAGTGCATGAGGTCGGTGCTCACGGCGTGCCCCCAGTGCATCGGTCCCCACACAATGTCGGCGGGGTTGTACTGGTAGAAGAGATGGTATTCACCATCGACGTAGACCATCCCGTTGGGATCGTTCATCCAGCCCGAGGCGGGCGTGAAGTGGTAGGCAGGGCGATAGGGTTCGTCTGTTGCCGGGAGCGTGGTGCAAGAGGCAAGCAGAAGAATGATTCCTGCGCAGATGGATGTGATTCTTTTCATGAGGATATGTATTGAGGATTATTATAACACACGATTCATTATAAAGAGACTAAAAGTCGCCATATCCCGGGTTCTGTTTATACAGTCCCTGCGAGAAGTTGTACTGCGCCAGCGGGATGGGCAGATACTCATCTTGTCCGGCAGTGAAGGTGGCAACGGAGTAGTAGACGCGTCGACCTTTTTCGGACGTGATGAACTGCGGCATCACGGCGGCTGCCTCTCCCCAACGCACGAGGTCGAAGTAGCGTTCGCCCTCCATGGCTGTCTCCAAGCGGGTCTCGAAGCGGAGTGCGCGGCGGGCATATTCCTGCGTCCAGCCTGCGGCGGGATATTCGTTGATGAGGTAGCGGGCAGCCTCTTTCGAGGGGTCGGCAAAGTCTTTCACGTAAGGGCTGTTCTTGGCACGCAGGCGGATGCGATTGATGATTTGTCGCGCCTCTTCCAGCCCTGCGGCATCGCCCGTTTCGATCAGCGCTTCGGCTTTCCAGAGCAGCACGTCGGCATAGCGGATGATTTGCCAGTTCAAGCCTGATGCGCCCCACGGCCATCCGGCGAACATATCACCGCTCTCGGGCGAGACGAAGAAGCGCTTGGTGCAATACCTGCCGTAGGTGCCTTGGTCGCGTACCCACGAGGCTTGGCAGGGTGCGTCGGGATAGGTTTTCCACGTGATACCCGGACGACCGGCAATGAAGTCGAGGCGGGGGTCGACGTGGCTGTCGGCATCTACATCGGTCTCATTGAAGCTGTCGAAGAGCGGCAATCCGTTGGCATCGGTGCGGTAGGCATTGATCAGGTTCTGGCTGGGGAGGAAGAAGCCGTCGCCGTTGTAAGGACCTTTGGGGGCGTTGAGCAGGTTGCTCCAGTTGATGCGTCCGGCATCGACGGTGCCGTCGTTCATGGAGTATTGCACGGCAAAGACCGATTCACGTCCGTTCTCGTAAGCCAAAAGGTCGAGTTGCTGAAAGTCGTCGAGCAGGTCGTACTTCCCTTCGAGGCGGTTGCAGAGCTGCACCACTTCACCCAGTAAAGTGCGGTCGACGGTGGTCACGGCATGGGTCGCGGCATCTTGCTTGTAAGCCTGATAGAGCTTCACTTTGGCTTCGTAGGCGTAGGCGACGTACTTGTTGACACGTCCGCGGTCGGCTTGCGTCTCGGGCAGCACGGCGGAGGCTTCGTTCAGCTCGGTGGCTATCATACCCAGTATCTCGTCGCGCGAGTATTCGGTATTGCCGATGCCCGCATAGTCGTTGATGTCGACGTGCTCGTCGAAGTAAGGGATTTGGTTGAACAGTCGGCTCAACTCGAAGAAGAAGTGTGCACGCAACACCTTCATCTCGGCCATGCGCACCGCCCGCTCAGGTACTTCGGCTTCGCTGCTTTCGTTGAGCACATCGAGTGCCGAGTTGCAACGTTGCACGCAACTGTATAGCTGAAACCATTTGCCGTCGACGTTGCCCAGTGTGGCATCTACGTCGAAGGTCTCCAGTTTGTGCAGGTCGGTGGCATCGCCCACACCGCCGCCGCCTTTGTAAGCGTTGTCCGAGCGCACTTCGCCATACGTCCAGTTGGTCATGGGAATCATCCATACGCTGCCCTCCTGTCCTGCCGGACCGGTCAAGCCGGCGTAAGCGGCGCTAATGAGCAGGTCAATGCCCTTTTCGGAGTTCAGGCTCGATTCGTTGAGTGTCCCTTGAGGATGAATATCGAGGAAGCTCGATTCGTCGCAAGCTGCGATAGCGAGCGCGGTCAATAGTATGAGTGTTATCTTTTTCATCTTGATAAACGGTATATCTTTTATGGGGTATGATTTTAGAATCCGACGGTCAAGCCGAACGTGTAGGTGCGCGGCTGCGGATAGGTGTAACCCAGCCCTTCGGGGTCGGCACCGGTGTAACCGGTCAGGGTGAAGAGGTTCTGCGATTGCAGGTAGAGGCGGACGTTGCTCAGGTTCCATTTCCGGGTGAGCGATTGCGGCAGGGTATAGCCCACGGTGAGCGATTTGAGTTTGATGTACGAGCCGTCTTCGATGTAGAATTGCGATCCGCGGCTTTCGTTGTTGTTGTCTATTGCCACCAACGCCGGGATGTTGCTGTTGTACACGCCGCTCTGTTCGTAGGCAGTCCAAGCCTGCATCGCATCGAGCAGGCGGGTGGAGTGGTTGCCTGTCCAGCACTGGAAGAGGTCGGTGTAGTACTTGGAGTTGTTCCATGCGTCGCGCACCATGCCGTTGAAGAAGAGGCTCAGGTCGAACCCTTTGTAGGCGGCGCTCAGGTTCAATCCGCCGATCACTTTGGGTTGGTCGCTGCCCAGCCAAGTCTGGTCGGCGGTAGTTATTTTATGGTCGCCGTTGACATCGGCGTAGCGGATGCGTCCCACTTCGGGGCTGCCTATCTGCACGTCGTACTCGGCAAGGTATTCGTAGACCTCCTCTTGGGTGCGGAACAATCCGTCGGTCTTGTAGCCCATCCACGAGCCGAACGATTGTCCCACAACGCTCTTGTCGGTGCCGTTGCCGCCGCCGTAGGTGTAGTAGATGTCTTGGGGCAGGTCGGTGATGCGGTTGCGGTAGAAGGAGAGGTTGAGGGCGATGTCGTAGTGGAAGTCGGATATATCGTCGCGCCAAGTCAGGGTGGTCTCGAATCCGCGGTTGTTCATCGAGATGCCGTTGTACCAGTAGTAACCGCCTTCGCCGATGACGCCGATGTAGGGGCGTTGTATGAGCATGTCGCTCGTGTTCTTGTTGAAGTAATCGAGGGTCACGCCCAGCCGGTTGCCCAAGAAGGAGGCATCGATGCCGATGTTGAGTTGTTGGGTCTGCTCCCAGCGCAGGTCTTTGTTTGCCGAAGCGGTCTTGTAGGCTCCCGGTGCCAATGTGGTGCCGTCGCCGTTGAGGTTGTAGGAGGCGTTCTTCAGGCTCATGAGGTACTTGCTGTAGGTGGCAGTGTTGTCGATCATGTCGTTGCCGTTGACACCCCACGAGGCGCGCAGCTTGAGGTCGCTCAGCCAATCGGCAGTCGGCTCCATGAACTTTTCGCGCGAGATGCGCCAGCCTGCCGACACGGAGGGGAAGAGTGCCGCGTTCTTGTTCTGTCCGAAGCGCGACGAGGCATCGCGGCGCAGGGTGGCGGAGAGCAGGTAGCGGTCGTCGTAGGCGTAGTTCACCTTGCCGAAGTAAGACACCATGGCATACATGGCTGCGTTGTTGCCCACAATCTGTCCGGAGGTCACGGCATCCAGGTAGCGGTAGTCGATCTCTTCGATAACCAAGTTCCGTCCGTAGCCGGTGAGCGATTCGCCCGATTCTTTCTTGGCTTCGGTACCTGCCAGCAGGTTGAGCGCATGACGGTCGATGTTGAGGGTGTAATTCAGGGTGTTCGACCATACCCACTGCATGCTGTTGTGATGCGTCACGTTCAGCTCGTTGTCGGTCACCGAGCGGGAGGCTTCGCGCCATGCCGGTACAAAGGTGGAGTTGAACTCGGTGTAGTAGTTCAGTCCGAAGTTCGACTTGAACACCAGATTCTTTATCGGTTCAATCTCAATGAAGGCGTTGCCGAAGATGCGCCAGTAGGTGTGGCGGTTGTCGGCTTCGTTGTCGGTGAGGCGCACGAGGTTGGGTTTGTCGCCCAGTATGTCGACATATCCGCCGGCATATCCGCCGTTCTCATCGTAGACGGGGATGGCAGGATGTTGTGCAATCACCGCCTCTTCGATGCCTGCCGGGTTGAGGTGGCGCGTCCAGCGGTTCACCGCCACGCTTTCGCCCACGCGGATGCGTCCGTTCCAGAAGCGGAAGTTGGATGCCAGGCGGGTGTTGAAGCGTTGGAAGTCGGTGTGGCGAATCAATCCGTCTTGGTCGAGATAGTTCAGGGTGAGCGATACCTCGCCGTCTTTAAATCCTTTGGAGAGCGAGAGGTTGTAGTTCTGCATCAGTGCGGTGTCGAATATCTCTTTTGCCCAGTCGGTATCGGCGGTGCGTATCTTTGTGCCGCCTTCGTCGTAGTAGAATGCTTGCATCACGGGGGTGTCGCCGTTGCCGTAGACCACGCTGTTGGGGTGGGTGCCGTAGCTGTTCCGGTAGGCTTGCCAATACACTTCGCCCCACTGCCCGGCGGTGAGCATATCAAATCCGGTGGAGAACGTTTGCGCGGTGAGCGACAGGTCGAAGTTCACCCGTATGTCGCCCTCTTTGGCTCGTTTGGTGGTGATGATGATGACACCGTTGGCGGCTTGTGCGCCGTAGATGGCAGCCGACGAAGCATCTTTGAGCACTTGGATGGATTCCACGTCGCCCGACGAGAGAATGGAGGCAATGTTATCACGCGTCTGTACGCCGTCGATGACGTAGAGCGGCGAGCTGTTGTTGATGGTGGTGGTTCCGCGCACGAGTGCCGAGGTGGTCATGCCGCCCGGTGTTCCGTCGGTGACGATGTTCATACCTGCCACCCGTCCTTGCAGGCTGTTCATCACATTGCCTGTGGGAATGTCTGCTACGTCGCGCATCTTCACGACCGACACGGAGCCTGTCAGACTGGCTTTCTTCTCCGACATATAACCGGTCACCACCACCTCATCGAGCAGTTCGGTGTCCTCTTCGAGTAGGATTCGCAGCGTAGGTTGTGCTTTCACCGTCTGCTGCTTGTAACCAATATAAGAGATGGTGAGCCATGCACCGGTGGGTACGGTCAGCGTGAAGTTGCCGTCGGTATCGGTGATGGTGCCGTTGGAGGTGCTGTTTTCAATCACGGTAGCTCCGATAATGGATTGTCCATCGGCTTTGGCAGCAATGTTTCCGCTAACGGTGAGCGATTGCGCCGACAGCGCCGGGCAGCTCATCCACAGCAAACCGAGCACGAATGCGAAGGTTTTGTTTTTCAATGAAAGTCTCTTGCTCTTCATAAAAGATGTTTTGTTTTTCATTAATAATGTCTTGTCATCCATAAAAGAATAAGGCATTAGTTTGAATACTACATTTGGAAAATCTCGTGTTGCAACGCTGCAAAGGAACAGTGAAAAAAGCAGGAGGAATGAAAAAAATGTTTCAAAGAGTGAGAAAAATGATACTTCGCGCTTATTTAGTCAGAAAAATTGGCTATTTCATGAAAGAGATTCCGGTTTTATCACTCATTCGTCAAAACGTAGTGATTTGTTAGTAGATAAGCCGGTAACCATCTTTACAGAACCGAAGAATTGAAAAACAAAACACGAGGGAAGCGTCCTTTCGGGCTGCTTCCCTCGTGTTACAAATAACCTCCCGTCAGGAGTTCGTCGGGTTGTGCCTAATCCTCGGGTTCAAAGTCCTCCTTGGTCACGCCACACAGAGGGCATGTCCAGTCGTCGGGGATATCTTCGAATGGGGTGCCCGGCTTGATGTCGCTGTCGGGATCACCCAGTGCCGGGTCGTAAACATACCCACATACGGTGCAAACATACTTTTTCATAAAAATGTTACTTTATTAGGGTTACTATTCTTGAAATAACTATCTCTTCTTGTTACTTATAACAGATTCTCATTGCATTTGTTTAGAACAGGCTCCATGCTACGGTTAGTCCTGCCATGACGATGGAGACCATGCTCATCAGTTTGATGAGGATGTTCAGACTGGGACCGGAGGTATCCTTGAACGGGTCGCCTACGGTATCGCCTACTACGGTGGCTTTATGCACATCGCCGCCCTTACCGCCGAAGTTACCCTCTTCGACATACTTCTTGGCGTTGTCCCAAGCGCCGCCTGCATTCGCCATGAAGATGGCAAGCACAAACCCGCTTCCCAATCCGCCGACCAGCAAGCCCATGACGCCCGCTACGCCAAAGATCAGTCCCATCAGTACCGGAACGATGATAGCCAGCATCGACGGCAGCACCATTTCGCGCTGCGCACCGCGGGTCGATATTTCTACGCAACGGGCATAGTCGGGTGTACCTTCTCCGGTCAGGATACCTTTGATCTCGCGGAACTGACGGCGCACCTCTTCGACCATGCTTTGTGCGGCACGTCCCACGGCGTTCATCGTCAATCCGCAGAACATAAATGCCATCATAGAGCCGACGAATACACCTGCCAGCACTTTGGGGTTCATCACGTTCATCTGATAATATTCGATAAAATCGACGATCGAAGCGCCCTCTATCTGGGCTTTGCTCAGCATCTCCGTGCCTACGCTTACCAATCCGTTGGCAGCGCTGTCGGCGAGACGTGCCAAGCCAATCTTGATCTCTTCGATATAGGAAGCGAGCAGCGCCAGTGCCGTCAGCGCTGCCGAGCCGATGGCAAAGCCCTTGCCGGTAGCAGCGGTCGTGTTGCCCAATGCATCGAGCGCATCGGTGCGGTGGCGCACTTCGGGTTCCAGTCCGCTCATCTCGGCATTACCGCCGGCGTTGTCGGCTATCGGACCGTACGCATCGGTAGCCAGCGTGATACCCAGCGTAGAGAGCATGCCCACAGCAGCGATGCCGATGCCGTAAAGTCCGAGCGCCATGTTGGCGCCGGTAAGCATCTCCTTCACATTGAAACCGATGGCGCAGAGATAAGCCAGGATGACGGCAACGGCAATGGTGATGACCGGAATAGCAGTAGAGAGCATACCCAGTCCGATGCCGGAGATAATGACCGTAGCCGGTCCGGTTTTACCGGCTTCCGATACGCGGCGGGTAGGTTGATAGGAGTGCGAAGTATAATATTCGGTCGATTGTCCGATAATGACGCCTGCCAGCAGACCGCTGATGACGGAGAACGACAAGCCCAACCAGTTGTCTAACCCGAGCATGTAGAGAATGCCGAATGTGCCGATGGCTATCAGGATGGCAGCCGTGTGGGTGCCGCGTCCCAGTGCGCCGAGCAGTTGCTTCATGTCGGCGCCCTCTTTGGTACGTACCAGGTAGATGCCGATAATGGAGAGCAGAATGCCCAAAGCGGCAATGAGCATCGGCGCCAGAATGGCTTTCATCTGAACCGAAGCGCCCAAAGCGTAGAATGCCGAAGCGCCCAGCGCCGCGGTAGAGAGTATGGAGCCGCAATACGATTCGTACAAGTCGGCGCCCATGCCGGCTACGTCGCCCACGTTGTCGCCCACATTGTCGGCAATGGTGGCAGGGTTGCGCGGGTCGTCTTCAGGGATACCGGCTTCGACCTTACCTACCAAGTCGGCGCCTACGTCGGCAGCTTTGGTATAGATGCCGCCGCCCACGCGTGCAAAGAGCGCTTGGGTAGAGGCTCCCATACCAAAGGTAAGCATGGTGGTGGTGATGATCACCATCTTCTGCGCCGCCGATGCGCTATCTACGAAGTGGTTCAGCACAATAAACCAGATAGAGATGTCGAGTAGTCCCAAGCCTACTACGGTCAAGCCCATCACAGCTCCCGAGCGGAAAGCGATGCGCAAGCCGCGGTTCAAGCCTGCACGTGCAGCATGAGTGGTACGTGCCGAGGCATAGGTAGCAGTCTTCATACCGATAAATCCTGCCAGTCCGGAGAAGAAGCCGCCGGTAAGAAAAGCAAAGGGCACCCACGGATTTTGCACATGGAAGCCGAAAGCCAGAATAGCAAAGAAGATGGCGAGAATGATGAAGACGATCAGCACGATTTTGTATTGTTGCTTGAGGTAAGCCATGGCTCCCTCACGCACGTACAGTGCTATTTTCTTCATCGTGTCGGTACCTTCACTCTCTTTCATCATCTGCCGGTAGAAGTGCCAGGCAAAGCAGAGGGCGAGTACGGATGCAAGCGGAATAAGCCAAAAGAGTAAACTGTCCATGGTGAATAGGATTTTTAATTAGATATTGAAAGGGATTGATTTTACAGGGGGCTAAATTATGGATTCCTCTTGATAATGACAAAGAATGATACGGGTTTTTTGCAACGATTACAATCCGCGAACGGCTTTTATCAGTTGGTCGCCCAATCCGATGGTATATCCTTGCGACACGAAGACCACCCGATTGAAGGTATCGGCAATGATAAAGAGTGGCAACGTGCCCTGTTTCAGCTTCATGTTTTCGATGATTTGCGTAGCTATGCCGTCGGTATCGATACCATAGACCACGGTGGCAGGCAGATTCTTGAAGTCATTGCGTCGGAACGTCCGGGCTTGTGCTTTGTCGGTGAAGAGCAGCACTAATTTGCATCCCCACTTCTCTAACTCCGACTGCATGGCAGCTATGTCGCGCAGGGCGTGATTGGTAGGTTCCTGTCCTGCGCCGAGCACGCCTACTACGAAGTAACCGCGTCCGCAGGCTTGCAACAGACTTTGTCGGGTGTCGCTGTCGAGGGGTGTAAACAGGCTTTCGGAGTTGAAGCTGCCAATAACGGCTACTTGGTTTTTATCTTCGCGCATCACCAAGGCGGTGCGGGTATCGGCATTCTGCTCGATGTTGAAGGAAGAGACGTGCGCCAATACACTGCCGTTAGCCAGACGGGCGCCGGTGGTGAGCAGGTAGTAACCCACGGGCATCTGTGTGCCGTTGTGCAACAGACTCTCCCAGCTACCGTTGTAGTTTTGCAGTTGCAATTTGCCCTGTTCAATCTTCGACAAGGTGAAGTGGGTTTCGTATTTGGGATTGTCGAGCATGGAGGTTGGGGTGTAGGCGGCAAGCAGTCGTCCGGTAGGCGGCACGGTGGCTTTGCTCTCTTCAAAATCTACGTTGTAGATACTACTGTCTCCTCCCGGATGTTGATAGCACACGGTTCCCGTTACGCTGTCGATCCATGCGGGGATGTGCAGGCTACGTGCCACAGCTACGAAGAAGATGTTGCGCGAGCGGGTGTCTGCCCGTCGGCTGCGCCACACACCGGCAGGCGAAACGGGCACCCGCTGTGCGTTGCGTGCATCTGCCAATGTGATGTTTTGCCGGCACCACTCTACTAATTTTTGCGGGTCGGCACGGTAAACACCTGCCGTAGCCGGATCTATGGTGCTACGGAAGAAAGCGCGGTAGGGCGTCAACTCTTCTACCGAGATGCGAGGACTATATATATATGGTGTAAGCGCTGCGTCGTTCAGGTTGGTCATATCTTGCAGATGGTCGGTGAGCACTTCGATGCGCACATCGCGCAAGTCTTTGGGCGATAGCGCTTCGAGCAGCATGAGTGCGCGTTCCTTCGGTGCGGCGTCGCGCATGAACCGTTCCAATATGGCATGGTTGCCTCGCGAGGCGACAAGCAGTTCGGCGAGTCGTTGGGGTTGCCGGTCGTCGCTCCAGCGATATGCTAACGAGGCGACAAATGTGGCAGCACTCTCCTCAGTGGGCATGGTGGCTTCGTAGGCATGTCTGATAGAATCTTCGTATGCCATCTGCCGGTCGTTCTCGGCGCGTTGTCCGGGAGTCACTTCGGGCAGATTGGCTGTTTCGAGCGGAGGAACGATGTCGATTTCTTCGGCAAAGTGGTCGCCCTCTTTTCTGTTCAGCACGACCGTGAGATGTTCTTGCTTGCCGAACGACAGTTTGCCGAATCCAAAGCGGTCGCCTTTCGACGCCCATATCAGCATGTCGCCCCGTCCGGCAGTGAGCGAGCAGGCACCGTGCGTATCGGTTCGCTTGGTGGCAACGGTGTAGAACTCGGCATAGTTGTAGAGCTTGAACTCTACCTGGGCATCGAGTACCGGACTGCCGCTTTCGTCTTTCACAATGACAATACCCCGCGCTACCGGCGCATAATGCGCGGTGACGTTGACCTCGGTGGTGTTGGGGGTAGCCGACAGTACCTCCTCCGTGCTGTCGTAGTCGCCGAATACTTTGGCGTTCATCAACATGCCCCGACTGGCAGGGGCGTTAAACCATCCCAGATTGAGTACCGGTTCGGGTTCGCAGGCGCCCAGAAAGTACCACTTGCCGTCTGCCCACGCCTCTACCCACGCGTGATTATCGTCGGTGTGCGCCCAGCGGGGGGTATATACCTGACGCGCCGGAATGCCAACCGACCGGAGGGCTGCTACTAAGAAGGTCGACTCTTCGCCACACCGTCCGTAGGCAGTACGCATGGTAGCCAGCGGCGATGAGGTGCGGGCGTCGGTAGGTTGATAGACTACTTTCTCGTGACACCAGTGATTGACTTCGAGAATGGCATCTGCCATCGACAGATGGCGCACCCGCTCTTTCAGCTGGTCGTAGAAGAGGGTACGGGCACTGTCGAGATGCTCATTGTTCACCCGTACAGGAAGCACAAAATGGCGGAAGAGCGATTCGGGAACGGTTTCGCCCCACGGCATCTCGCGCGCAGCCTGTCGGGCGGCGCGGATATTCATCAGATAAAAACCGGCATCATAGTCGATGCTGTCTGAGAGCGGCATGTAGGAGTAGAGAAACTTCAGGGCAGATTGTTCGTACTCGTTCTCGTTGTGGTGAGCACAAGCCGTCAGCAGCAGGCAAAACAGTATGCCAATGCCGCGAAGAGAGGTCGTTGATTTCATATACTGTTATTTTAGTTAGATTCCCGTTTTATAATTGTATCTTATACAATAAGGTACGGGCAAAGATACAGCTATTTGCGACGATTCCTACATATCTCTTTGTTTTTTATACTACATGCGGAGTATTTTAGTGTATCAACCCGTCGTTATAACGTAAGCTCCCCTTCATCATCGGTGTTTTAAGGTAACAGAACAGTCGTCTAACAATGGTTAGCCGCGCGTCTAACGGTGGTTGGACGCGCGGCTAACCACCGTTAGACGCGCGGCTAACCACCGTTGGACGGCTGTATGGGAGGCACCATAATCGCTCCATCTCCCTGTCAAACGGGCTTTCAGAATACAGATGTAACCATTCATAAGTAGACCTATATCCCTTTTCACGCCTCAATTCTACAATTATTTCTTGTATCAGATGCTTTTTTTCTTGCATTTTTATTTGTTATCTCCTAAAAACCATGTACGTTTGTATCCAAAATCAAACAAGCAGAGTTTATGAAACAATTACAGGGTGAGCGCTTGGCATGGTCACTGCTATTTGCTATGTTGCTTATCAGCCCTTTATGGGTTGTAGGGTTTGCGCACACGTCGGAAACGCAGCGTGTGCAGCAAGCCGGAATGATAACCGGAAAGGTAGTCGATGTGCACGGAAACGAAATCATCGGCGCCGGAGTACTTGTGAAAGGCACACAAAGAGGAACCATCACTAACGTCGACGGTGTATTCTCCATAGAGGCACAACCGGGAAGTGTGATCGTTGTTTCTTACGTGGGATACAAGGATGCAGAAATATCCGTCACCTCACAAACAACGAGCTACCGGGTTACGCTAACAGAAGATAGCCAACTGCTCAACGAAGTGGTGGTTACCGCTATGGGCATCAAAAAGGAGCGAAAAGCCTTGGGTTATTCCGTGTCCGACCTCCGCTCGGACGAACTGATGCGCAACAAAAACACCAATGTAATCAACTCACTGGCAGGTAAGGTGCCGGGGGTGAATATTACGCAGAGTAGCGGAGCGGCAGGAGCCGGGGCAAGTATTACGATTCGGGGAGGGAACTCTAGCGACGAGGGACGACAAAACCAACCGCTCTTCGTTATTGACGGGGTGATCTACGACAACTCCACGTCGGTACTTGGCAATACAAATACCGACGGTATGAGTCGCTCTAATACCACTTACTCCAATCGTGTGATGGATATCAATCCCGAAGATATTGAAGACATGTCTGTATTGAAAGGCGCCGCCGCCGCCGCCCTGTATGGTTCGCGTGCTGCCGACGGTGTAGTCATCATTACGACCAAGAAAGGAAAGGAGGGCACGATGCAAGTAGATTTTGCTTCTAAACTCAGCACATCGTGGGTCACAAAATTGCCCGAAGCGCAAAGCTCATTCGGCAGAGGAATATACACAACAACCGGCGCCGATAATATGACAACTTATCAATCATGGGGACATGCAATAGACAGCAACACACCTGTTTACGATAATATAGGCAACTTCTTCCAAAACGGAGCAACGTGGGACAATAACGTAAGCATATCGGGCGGAAGCAAAAACGGAACTTTCTATCTGTCGGCATCCAATTACGACCAAGGAGGAATTGTTCCGAAAACCGGATATAACAAAACCACCATCCGCTTCAATGCACAGCAGACTTATGGTAGACTGACCGTAGGAGCTAATACGGCATTTACGGCAGCAAAAACAGACAAAACACTGACCTCGTTCGGACTGTATGGAGGAGGTGGCAATGGAGCGATGACAGCACTCTACCAATGGCCAACCTCCGAAAATATGCGCATGTATCTCAATGCCGACGGGAGCAAACATAGTGTGCTGATGGATCAGGACCCAAGTATAGGGTTGGATGGCGAAACCGAAAATCCCTATTGGATTATCAACAAGGATAAATTCTATGATGAGACCCGCCGCTTCACGGGCGACATTAACGCCAGCTTCAAGATAACCGATTGGTGGGACATCAGCGGACGCATCGGATATGATGAATACACGACCAATGCTTATAACTATTTAGCGCCTCAATCGGTGGCAAACAAAGAAGCGTTTCAGAACGGACGCCTTAGCAAGAGTAACTATCGTTACGAGTATGTATCGACCAACTTCATGAGCAATATGCACAAAACATTCGGCGATTTCGACCTCAATCTGTTGTTGGGCACTACGGCAGAAGACACGAAACGATTGAACCAAACCGACTGGGGATATGACTTTATCACCCCCGGAACAATCAGTTTTGCCAATGTCGACGATTCTAACCGAGACTTTACCGACGGAACAACGCGCAAGCGCTTGGTAGGTGTATATGGCGAGTTTCGGGCTTCATGGAAAAGTATGGTCTATCTGACGGTAACCGGTCGCAACGACTGGTCGTCGACATTGCCGGTAAACAATCGTTCTTATTTCTACCCGTCGGTGAGCGGTTCGTTCCTGTTCACTCAATTGTTGCCGCAGAACGATATACTCACCTTCGGTAAACTGCGCGCAAGCTGGGCACAAGTAGGTAAAGATGCCAACCCTTACGTCATAGATACCCGACTGGCTCCCAATTACTCGCTGGGCGAATTCCTGATAGTGGGATATTCTTCGACAAGCGGCAACCGCTACCTGAAGCCCGAAATACAAACTTCGTGGGAAATCGGTACCGAACTGCACTTCTTGAACGGACGCATCGGGTTGGATTACACCTATTATCATAGTTCTACCAAAAACCAAATCGGAAGTCCGCGCCTATCCAACGCCAACGGATTCACGCAATCAACCATCAATTCAGGTTCCGTTATTAACAGTGGTATGGAAGTAGCTCTTAACTTCCGACCCATTGATACAAAAGACTGGAAATGGGACATGACACTGAATTGGTCGTACAACCGCGGTAAACTGGGTGACTTCATCGACGGAGTGACTTATTGCTACGTGACCGATGTACAATACGGCACCATCAAGGCAGCTGCCATCCCTGACGGCGGACATTTCCTTGCCATGACGGGTACGGTGTTCCAAAAAGGAGATAACGAGGGAAATAGCCCCGACCAATATGCCATTGACCCCAAAAGTGGATTGTACAAAGCATCGAATGTAACCAATACCATCGTAGGTAATCGAGAGCCATCGTTCATCGGCGGTCTCAACAATACTCTTAGTTACAAAGATTTGACCGTATCACTACTACTCGACCTGCGGGTAGGCGGTGATATATATAATGGTACAGAATACCAAATGGTCTCTACCGGATTGGCAAAAAGAACATTGCTCAACAATCGGCAGTCGGTAACCGTTAGCGGCGTAAATGCCGAAACGGGAGAACCCTACGAGCAAACCTACGAAGCCGATAAAACTTATGAAATAGGCGGAAGCCAATACGATGGCAAATATATGATTCAACAATATTGGAAGAATTATTGCAGCAACTCCGAAAACTTTATCACTTCGGTCAATTGGTTGAAGGTACGCTCGCTCTCTGTATCTTACGACCTGACAAAGCTTATCCGCCGACAGAATATCATAAAACGGCTGAGTGTGAATGCCACCGGTACCAATTTGTTGACATTGACCAACTACAAGGGTATGGATCCGGAAGTAAGCGCCGCAGGCGGAGCCGGAGGTTCAGGTTCAACCGGCATTGATTATTGCGGTGTACCGTCCACTTCAGGTTTTACATTCGGCGTGAATCTCACGTTTTAATCATCACAAATGAATCAAAGTATGAAAGGTATAAAGAACTTAAAATATATCGCAGTAAGTTTACTGTTTGCCTGTGCAACGACATCGTGTACCGACTGGTTGGATGTAAATGTCGACCCCGATACCCCAAGTAGTGGTAGTGCACTGATAGCTAATCAGCTCCCGTGGATAGAACACTACTTCTTATATGGATTGGCTGGTGCCGATTTCAACACCTCAATGACCGCCGGCGTATTCTACAGTAACGGTGGAACAAGCGCCGCCCGCATTGCACAATGGAACGGCGCCAGTACCACATGGAAATTTACCGTCGACAACTTCACCCTCCGCGCTTATCAATGCTGGTTTGTCTATTGCAACGGCTTGATGGATGTGTATAGCAAAGCCGAAGCTGAAGGAGCCTATCATTACATGGCCGCCGCCAATGTAATTCACGCCATGGGATTTATGGAGATGGCAGATCTGTATGGAGAAATACCTTACACTGATGCTTTCGGTGCATCGGTAAGCCCCTATTACGACGATGGAAAAACCGTCTTCAACGGCTGTTTGAAACGATTGGACGATGCCATTGAACTGTTCCAACGCGCACAGAAACAGGGCGCATCAAGCTTTGCTGCCGGTGATTATTGGAACGGAGGCGATGTGAATAAGTGGATTAAAATGTGTTACGGGCTGAAAGCGCGCTATCTACTGCGCCTCTCCAAGAAAGCCGAATTCAATCCCGAAGAAATATTGAATTGTCTTGCCAAAGCATTGCAATCGAATAACGACAATGTGGTGGGCGTGAGTTATAACAGTGCCGACGATGTAGCCGGCGACTTCTACTATGCAGATCCGGTTGAAGCCAATTGCCATTGGTCGTGGGTAAGCAATTGGGGTACCATGAACACCAGCTACACCAAGTTCTATACCGACCTGTTGACCGACATGCGGGGAGCAGGCATAGAAGATCCGCGCGCATCGAAAATCATTCCGGCATCAATGACCAACATCAAGGTCGACAACAACGGACAGGTAATAGCTAACGATTGGCTCCGTTCTCAAGGTGTGGATGTACACGGAGAAGCCTCGCGATTGAAAAACGGAGGGTCTACGTCCATACAACTACCGACTTATGCTACCGATGATGTCACGCTAACCTACAACTTCGCCGGTGAAGCTGCCGATAAGGAGTTATTCCTAAGCAATCTGGAAGGTAAACATGCCTATACGGTCGATGGAGACAATGTCGTCGTGACCTACCAAAGAGGTTCGCTCTACGTAGCCAGTTCCGACTATCATTACGTCGGCGATACGGTTTATATAACCCTTCTGTCGAATGCTGCTGTTAATGGCAATCCCGAGAATGACTGCAACTGGTATTTCTCCGGAAAGAAAGGATACAGTGCAGGCGCCGTAGGTTCTACGGGTTCGTATCAACTGCGCCCGTCGTCCGATTTCGAACTGCTGACGTATGCCGAGATGTGTTTCATCAAAGCAGAAGTATACATGCGGCAAAACAACAAAGCGCAGGCATTGACCGCTTACAAAGATGCCATTAAAGCACATATTGATATGATGCAAGCCCAATTGCAAGATTGGCAGACGGCTGCCTATATTCGCAATCCGGATATGCTCCCGATGGATGCCGCTCAAATAACAGCTTATCTTAACAGCCCCGCCGTATGTCAGAACGAAAGCGAACTGACGATGTCAGATATCATGTTACAGAAGTACTTAGCCATGGGATGCAGCTTGGAGAATTGGAACGATATGCGACGCTTTAATTTCAGCGCCGGTAATATCGGAAACTTTGGTGTTGTCTATCCCGGTTTTGACCGTAGCCCGATGTATCAAGGCGGATCGGAGTTTCCCGGTGCCACCAAAACCGACGTAACCTATTGGCCGCGTCGCTGGCGTCTGCCCTTCTCTTTGGAGCTTCAGTACAACACCGATAACGCTTTGGCTATGAACCAGAATGCGCTCAAAGAAGACGTCTGGAGCTATCCCGTCTGGTGGGATTGCGCTACCGACGAAGAATATTACAACTACCTGAAAGATTAAGAATAGCGGTAGCTGCTGAATATAAACCTATTAAGTATTACACCGCAGCCCATTGCACTTATATCTGTCGCCGACTGCCGAAAAATCTTTTAGAAAGATTTGCACAGTCCAAAAGTTTGCCATACATTTGCACCGCGTTTGAAAAAACGCCGTTAGCTAAAGGAAGGAAGTTTGGGTGAGTGGCTGAAACCACCAGTTTGCTAAACTGACGTACGGGTTACCGTACCGGGGGTTCGAATCCCCCAGCTTCCGCGCAAATGCTACAAGGTGGATTCGTCTAACGGTTAGGACACATGCCTCTCACGCATGCAATACGAGTTCGATTCTCGTATCCACTACATGGTAAACAAGCACTCTTAGCTCAGTTGGTAGAGCAACTGACTCTTAATCAGTGGGTCCAGGGTTCGAGTCCCTGAGGGTGTACCAAAGAAACAAAGGGCTGGCGAATCAGCCCTTTTTCTATTCGATAACAATCTCTCTCAGTTTTTACAAACATAGTAGATACACGTTGTGGATTGGTTACACGCTTTACTCTTCGATCACTCCGCCCTGCAAGCGGTCATTGTGCTCTCACTGATCTGTGCCGTCGGACTGGCGCTGGGTAAAATACGTTTCTTCGGCATATCGCTGGGGATCACTTTCGTGTTCTTTGCCGGTATTCTTGCCGGACATTTCGGTATCTCCATCGATGCACAGATGTTGGAATATGCCGAAAGCTTCGGACTCATTGTCTTTGTGTATGCGTTGGGATTGCAAGTAGGTCCCGGCTTCTTCAGCTCTTTCCGTTCGGGAGGAGTAACCTTGAATATGCTGGCGCTGGGCGTGGTACTGACAGGTACGTTCCTGACAGTCTTGGGCAGTAGGTTGCTGAACATCGCACTACCCGACATGGTGGGCATTCTGTGCGGAGCGACCACCAACACACCGGCGCTGGGCGCGGCACAGCAAACCATGAAGCAGTTGGGCTTGGAAACCAGTACGTCGGCACTGGGATGCGCAGTGGCGTATCCGATGGGGGTGGTGGGCGTGATCTTGGGCGTGCTGCTGATACGCAAATGGTTGGTTCGTCCGCGCGATCTGGAAGTAAAAGAGAAAGAGAACATCAATAAACCATACGTGGGCGCCTTTCAGGTGCACAATCCTGCCATCTTTAACAAGAGCATCCGGGAGATTGCCGGCATGGGAGCGTCCAAGTTTGTCATCTCCCGCCTGTGGCGGGACGGACAAGTCATCATACCTGTTTCCGAAAAGATTATCCGCGAGGGCGACCGGCTGTTGGTGATCACTTCCGAGAAGCACGCCTCCTCTCTGACGATTCTCTTCGGCACGCAAGAGCACACTGATTGGAACAAGGACGATATCGACTGGGACGCCATCGACAGTCAGTTGGTGTCGCAACGCATCGTCGTTACCCGCCCCGAGCTAAACGGCAAGAAACTGGGGTCGCTGCATCTGCGCAACAGCTACGGCATCAACATCAGCCGCGTTTATCGTAGCGGCGTGGAGCTACTTGCCACAGCCGACCTTACGTTACAACTGGGCGACCGGCTCACGGTGATTGGTGAAGCGGCTGCCGTACAGAATGTAGCCAAAGTACTGGGCAATGCGGTGAAAGATCTGGAGGCGCCCAATCTGGTAGCTGTCTTTGTGGGCATTGTGCTGGGCTTGGCGCTCGGAGCCATACCCTTTGCCATTCCGGGCATCAGCATCCCTGTGAAGCTGGGGCTGGCAGGTGGACCTATCGTCGTAGGGATCTTGATCGGTACGTTTGGTCCGCGCCTGCACATGGTGACCTACACGACACGTAGCGCCAACCTGATGTTGCGTTCCATGGGGTTGACACTCTATCTGGCATGTCTGGGGTTGAGCGCGGGCGAGCATTTTTTTGAAACGGTGTTTCGTCCCGAAGGAATGCTATGGATCGGCGCCGGAGCCGCGCTGACCATTCTGCCGGTCGTGCTGATGGGAGTGATCGCCTTCCGCCGGTTGAAGATCGATTTCGGGTCGACTGCCGGCATGTTGTGCGGCAGCATGGCAAACCCGATGGCATTGAGCTACGTCAACGACACCATTCCGGGCGATAATCCGGCGGTGGCTTATGCCACAGTGTATCCCCTTTGCATGTTTTTGCGGGTCATTATTGCGCAGGTGCTGCTGCTGTTTTTTGCAGCATGATGCCTACGTCTCGAATGCCCGGCAACACCTCGTCGGGCAAAAGAGATGCTACCGTCATGAAGTAGACGCCGCTGCCGGCAGTGTGCAAGATCCCTGCCGGAGTGACCTTTTCGTACAGTCCGCCCCATCCGTTGCCCAGCCAGATGCCCTCCTGATTGGCTAACTGTATCTGTATCGTATCGACATAAACCGTTTGCCCGTGCGGATCGGTACAACGAATCAGCAACGGCAGATTGCAATAGGGGTAGTTGCTATGATTTCTTACGGCAACGGTCAGCCGACAGGTAGTAGCCACCGAATCGGAGATGTCGACATTAAAGTGCAACGTATCGTTTCGCATCCACCCGCCCGACGGTAAGGTATGAAAGGTATGATAGACGGTATGCTTACCGCAGGCAGTAAGCACGAGCATGCTTACCGCCATCAGCCAACACGCAAAAGCGTGTATGTGTCTATGCCGGATTGTTGTTTCCTCCCTTCTCATTCCGTTTTCCTTTTTTGTCTTTCTTCCATTTGCCGGAGCCATTCCCTTCATTGCCGGCATGCGCTTTCTGTCCTGCCTGACGGGGCTGCTGCTGACGGTTGTTGGGTTGATTCGGCTGATTAGGCTGTTTCGCCGAATTAGGCTGATTCGACTGATTGGGTTGTTTTGCCGCTTTGGCTTTGTTTTTGTTTTTGCGCTTGCTGTTATCAAAGCGCGTCAAGCTTTCCTGCTCTACCAAGTCGACGGGTTTCTTGGGTGCAACGCGCAACACATCCTCTTTCAGGTTTTCGGGTTTGTTACCCCGTTTGTTCATGCCAATCACCTCGAACGCACGTTTACCGCTGATGGTGATGAGGTTGGCAGGCACGCTCTTATCGGTAGAGTAAGTAATCTGGTTGGCAAGGATATCTGCTTTGAAGTAGTAGAAGGTGTTGTCTTTGGTTTCGAGCGGCACCTCTTTGGCAGGCAGTCGTTTCGAGGCTTCGACGTAGCAATCTATTTCGTAGTTGAGACAACATTTCAGTTTGGCGCACTGTCCTGCCAGCTTTTGCGGATTGAGTGAGATGTCTTGATAGCGTGCAGCGCCGGTCGATACCGAGCTGAACGAAGTCATCCAAGTGGCGCAGCACAGCTCGCGTCCGCAGGGTCCGATGCCTCCGATGCGTCCGGCTTCTTGTCGGGCGCCTATCTGCTTCATTTCGATGCGCACCCTGAAAGCCTCTGCCAGCACCTTGATGAGCTGCCGAAAGTCTACACGGTCATCGGCAATGTAGTAAAAGATGGCTTTGTTACCGTCGCCCTGATACTCCACATCGCCGATTTTCATATTCAGTTGCAGGTTGAGTGCGATTTGTCGCGAACGAATCATGGTATCGTGTTCGCGCGCTTTGGCTTCGTTGTATTTTTCCAAGTCTACCGGTTTGGCTTTCCGGTAGATTCGTTTGATGTCGGCGTCCGACCTGATATTGGCTTTCTTTACTTGTAGTGGAACGAGGCGTCCGGTCAGGGTCACCACCCCGATGTCGTGTCCGGGCGTTGCTTCAACGGCTACGATGTCGCCTTTTTCTAACGGAAGGTGGTTGCTGTTGACATAATATCCTTTCCGTGTATTTTTGAATTGCACCTCTACCAGGTCGCTTTCGTCGTTGTTGCCGGGTATATCGGCGAGCCAGTCGTAGGTGTTGAGTTGCTTGTCTTGCCGACTGCAACTGCGGCAGCAGAAGCCGCCGCTTCCATTATGTAGTCTAAATTCCATTTATCTGTTTTTTATTAGTACAATCATTTTAAGTGCGAAATCGAAAAACACCATCTTAGCATTCACGTTCTGTTCGATGTGGGCTTGTGCTTGGGTTAGCTCGTGCATCATGCCCACTACGTTGCGTTCGTTGATAAAAGGCGCGAAACGCACAGCGAAGTTCTCTTCTTCGGTGGTGAGATAGTTCATCTCCGGTTGGTGGAAGTTGTGGATGAAGTTTTCACGTATCATGCGTTGCGCATATTCCAGCAGCCCTTTCTGTTTCTCGCGTCCCATGGCTGCCACCTGTTCGCTCCATTGCTTCATCTCTTTGACCTTTCGTTGATACGACAGGCGCATCAGGCTGACGAATAGTTCGAAGAATAGCCGGTCGTCATCATGGGTATGAATACTTTCGAGGGCTTTCACATAGCTTCCGTTGGCGATATGAGCAATGCGTTGCGCATCGGCGGCAGCTATACCGTAGTGCACCTGCAGGGCGTGAGCCATATCGGCTTCGGCTATCGGCGGGACATGGATGCGCTGGGTACGGCTCAGTATGGTGGGCAGTAACATCTCCGGCGCATCCGATACCAGCAGGAAGAGGGTCTGTGCGGGCGGTTCTTCGAGCAACTTGAGCAGTTTGTTGCCGAAAGCATTGTCTTTATACATCTTCTCGGGCAGCCAGATGAGAGAAATTTTATATCCGCCTTCGCTCGATTTCAGGCTCAGTTTATGGCTGATGTTCTCGCTTTCGTCGGTGTAGATGTAGAGCTGCTTGTCGCCTCCCATCTCCTCCTGCCACTGGTTGTAGCTAAAATAGGGCGACTGAATGAGAATATGGCGCCACAAGGGGAGGTAATCGTCGGAGACAGCCGGTTTGGTAGCGTTCTTCTTACTGATCGGAAAGGCAAAATGCACGTCGGGATGTACCAGTTTGTTCCACTTCACACACGACGGACAAACGCCGCACGCATCGGTTTCCGTGCGTTGCGGACAACAAACGTAGCGGGCGTAAGCCAATGCCAACGGCAACTTGCCGGTTCCCGGCGCACCGCACAGCAGCAGGGCGTGAGCCATGCGCTCTCCCTGTACTTCCTGCCGCAATCGTTGTTTGACGGCATCTTGTCCAACTACCTCGTTAAAACTGAACATACGTCTCTATACCTTATTATATTAATATACTTGACGGGCGACCTGGCGAATGCTCTCTACGGCGCCCACCGAATAGAAGTGAATGCTGGGCACGCCGTGCTGCATCAGTTCACGACATTGCTGCACGCACCATTCAATGCCTACCTGCTCTACCTCGCGGTCGTCGCGGCAGTTCTCTACCGCCTGCGTGAGTGGTTCGGGAATGTCGACTTTGAATGTTTTGGGCAGCAGAGAGAGCTGCGTTTTCTTCCTGAAGGGTTTGATGCCGGGCAAAACAGGTATGGTAATGCCCGCCTCCCGCACACGCTCTACAAAGTCGAAGTATTTCCGGTTGTCGTAGAAGAGCTGGGTAACGGCATATTCGGCGCCCGCCTCCATCTTTTTTTTCAGCCAGTAAATGTCGCTGTCCATATTGGGTGCCTCCTCGTGTTTCTCGGGATAGCATGCCACACCATAAGAGAAGGGGGTATTGGTAATCTTCATCTCCGAGCCATCGACAAAGATGCCTTGGTTGAAGCGGTTGATTTGCTCTTGCAGCTCGATGGCATGATGATAGCCGTCGCCCTCGGGGGTAAAGACCGATTCGTGCCGGGCTTTGTCGCCTCGCAATACCAGCAGGTCGGTGATGCCGAGAAACTGTAGATCAAGCAGCACATACTCGGTCTCTTCGCGGGTGAAACCGCTACACAAGATATGCGGCACCACAGTGATATTATACTTATTTTGTATGGCAGCCGCCACAGCGACGGTACCGGGACGTCGACGCAAGCGAGCGCGCCGGTAGAGTCCGTTGCCCAAATCTTTATATACATATTCACTGCGATGTGTAGTTATATTAATATATTTAGGGTCGAATTCCCGCAGTATGTCTATTGTTTCGTACAGCTTCTCTATACTGTTGCCTTTCAGCGGAGGCAATATTTCAAAAGAGAATGCCGTCTTTTTATTGCTGTGTATCAGGTCAATAATCTTCATTCAGATGCTATGCTTTGGTACATTTCGGGCAAAAGTAATGAAAAGAGATTGAACAAAGAACAATTGTCTTGATAAAAATGCAAAATAATATGGTTCATCAGGGCAACTGCATCAAATTTGAGACGGCTAACATGGCAGATAGTCAACATGCGGGCTGAGCCGACACCGGAAACTCAGACTAATCCGACAGTTCCTATAGATCCGATGAAAATTCGGTTGACGCAGGTTCGTCAATAGCATTATTGCAGGTTCGTCAACTGTTAATTATTGCTATCCACAGCTATTTTATTGTCAAATTTGATTTGCAAGGATGGAATTGTTGTATTTTTGCACAGACTGTCGATGGTTAGGCAGAGTTAATACGACGACTCGGATGTGTAAAATGAGAATAAGGAAGATTGCAGAATGGGCAATAGAATGTTTGTCCCAGTTAGTGGATTACCTTAAAGACAAAAAGGAAACACCACATTTCTATGCATTATCCCCCACGGATGATGCGGACAGTGCCATTGTTGGAAAGTATGATGAGGCTTTAAATGATGCTTTAGATCCGGCTAACGACCGTATAAAGAATCTGGCTTTAGCCGGTCCGTATGGCTCGGGGAAAAGCAGTATTCTTCGAACATATCAAAAGCGTCACCCGAGAATAGGAGGGAAGAAACTGCATTTTCTCTATATATCGTTAGCCTCATTTAATGAAAGCAATAAAGAGGCAGACAAAACAAATGGAGAGAATCTGTTGTCTCAGATAGAGTTAAGCATTCTACAGCAGTTGTTCTATCGGGAATCTAAGGAGAAACTACCGGATTCCCGCCTTAAAAGAATCAAACGTTTCACAGGGTGGCAACGGTTCCGGGAAACTGTCGGATATGTTTTATTCTTGGCATCATTGGTTTATCTCATAACCCACAATGGCAATATTGACATGAACAGCTGGAAAACATTAACCAAGCTCTCCTGCATGCAGAATATCGCCTTACTTATGGTTCTATACGGATGCTTCCGGGCTATTTTCAAATTTACGCGCATCGCGCATAACATAAAGATTCATAGCCTCAATGTCAAACATCCCGGAGGCGAAGCCGGAATAGAACTGGCTCCCCATGCAAATGAATCAATATTGAATAGAAATCTGGAAGAGATTCTCTATTTCTTTGAGGCAACCAAGTATAATGTCGTCGTCATAGAAGATCTGGATAGATTCCGCATGTTAGATATATTCGTCAAGCTACGCGAACTCAATACGCTAATCAACAACTACAGAAAGATACGTCGCAAGATTACCTTCGTATATGCACTGTGTGACGAACTGTTTGCCGCGAAGGACAGGACTAAATTCTTTGATCTGATCATTCCGGTAATACCGGTTTTGGGCGTATCCAATTCGAGAGACCAATTGCTGAACGAGTTTCAAAGGATAGATCCGAGTATAACAAAAGCATTGATAAAAGATCTCTCCCGTCATATCGATGAAATGAGATTACTGCATAATATCATCAATGAGTATCGGGTATATCATAAGTTAATCGGTGAACAACGCGATCTAAAACCCAACAATTTGTTGGCTCTGATTGTCTACAAAAATATGTATCCCGATGATTTTGTGAAGCTTGGTAAAGAAGACGGAGTTTTATACAGTACCATATTTCCGACAGATGAGAAAAAGGAGAAAGACTATAACTCGATTACAGACCAGCAATCATTT
This sequence comes from Prevotellaceae bacterium, assembly GCA_031262085.1. Taxonomy (GTDB): domain Bacteria; phylum Bacteroidota; class Bacteroidia; order Bacteroidales; family Bacteroidaceae; genus Bacteroides. The sequence continues at coordinate 1,364 of JAISIN010000099.1, read as the reverse complement.
GTATCTATGTTAGTCAAAGAAGGCTATATAGATGAGAACTGCCCCGCCTATATATCTTTCTTTTATGAGGGATTCCTTACAAAATCCGACAGAGCATTCTTGGATAACGTTAAAAATCAAAAGCAGTCGGACTTCAATCATCCCCTAAATAGCATAGGAAGCGTATTGGAAGAACTTTTGGACGATGATTTCGATACGACGTATATTTTAAATTACCAATTGATTACCTACTTGTTTGAGCATACGGAAGCACGGGAAGAGCGAATAAATCGTGTCTCTACTATTCTATCTGATGGTTCTGGTAATTCATGGAACTTTATGAATGGTTTCATTCAACAGTGTGACGATGTTCAAGTTGTCGAACGTTTTTGGGAAAAGATGACTCTAAATAAGGAGGATGTATTGTTTTGCAAACTTATTAATACCCCTAACAGAGATAGATTATTTAATCTATGGAAAGATGGACTGCCTGAAAATGTGAGACATGAATTTATGCAAAAATATTCTGATGCCGACTTTGACATGATTTATATCGAAGGTAATGATACTGTGAAAAGCTTTTATATCGGTAAGTACACCATAACGCAAGCACAGTGGGAGCGGGTAACGGGCAGCAACCCCTCGAAGAGTCGACAAGGTGGACAATATCCGGTAGAGTATGTGAGTTGGGATGAAGCCCAAAAGTATTGTGAAAAATTAAGTAAGCTTACAGATAAATCGTATCGCTTACCTACTGAGGCGGAGTGGGAGTATGCAGCTCGAGGTGGGAAAGAGAGCAAAGGGTATGAATATAGCGGAAGTGATACTTTGGACGAGGTGGGATGGTATGACGGTAACAGCGGTGGACATACCCATGAGGTCGGACAACTGAAGCCTAATGAATTAGGCATTTACGATATGAGTGGCAATGTTTGGGAGTGGTGCAGTGATGAAGTTTGGGGTTCTGACCGCGTGCTTCGCGGCGGCAGCTGGAACTACGGTGCCAAGTACTGCCGCTCTGCCGATCGTAGCTACATCGTCCCCGGCAACCGCAGCAGCTACGACGGGTTTCGGGTGGTCGCGTCCGCGCCCCTTTAGTTTACTACCTGACATCCGTCTGTGTTTTAAGCTAACCGGCGAGCCTGCCTAAAGGCGAAGCGCGGAGCGCGAGCAAAGGGGCAGGCGAGCACCAAAAACCGGCGAAGCCGGTCGAATTTTTTTGAAAAAGGGGTATCTGCGTGTACTTCTACTCCGTTCTGGAGTACTTTGTACCTTGTTCTTTGATAAGTTCAGTCTAAAAAGTGCCGAACGAGCGGTCTAAAAAGTGCCGAACGAGCGGTCTAAAAAGTGCCGAACGAGCGGTCTAAAAAGTGCCGAACGAGCGG
>JAISIN010000095.1 GCA_031262085.1 Prevotellaceae bacterium | reverse complement strand
GGCACTGTTCGCCCAAGACGAATCCGGGTCTCTGTGGTCACCGTCACGTCCGCTCCGTTTGGCGTATCGGTCACGCTGAAGAAGTTGTTGGTGAGCAGGCTGCCTATGGAACGGCTCAGTCCCTCTAAACTTCCGGGCAATGTGTGCATGTATGCCACTACGGGCGTGGCAGCCAAGTTGAGCGTCAATCGTGCTTCGGGCAGCGTGGCGAGCACTTTACTGAAAAAGGTTGCGTAAGCGCCCTTCAGATAGGGAGCGAAGGGGGCGTCTTGCATCTTCACACGGATCTGTTGTTGTGCCTGCTTGGAGGTGATGTTGCGGATGTAGAGTGCCGACACACCCGCTTCGTTGGTGGGAGCCGGTGCGGAGAGATCGCCTTCGCCGGAGAGGAAGTCTGCGGTGAGGTGAATGTTCTTCAGCGGGGTGCCGTTGCGGTAAACACCTATGGCAACCGGGTCGGTGATGCCTTTGAACGGTACGACCGAGAGGGTGGAGGGGTTGAGCACTACCGTCACGTTGGCAAAGAGAGAAGTGAGCGAAGCATAAATCTCCATGCCGAGGTTGATGGTCTTTTCCTCGTAGGAGCAGAGCAGCTCTTGGTTAATGACCGGTTCGATGACTTCCATTGCCTTAAGGAGAAGCTCTACGGCACTATTGAGGTCACCTTGTGCCAGCAAGGTGTGCCCCCGATACCAAAAGTCGAAGCCGTCGCGGATAGCTTTCTGTCTGCGTGCTTCCATATAGGCATCGTAGTCGGCTCTCGAAAGCTCGTAGTAGACCCAGTATTGTCCGTCGCCTTGCCAAGAGTCTACCAAGCGGTATTGCTCTATCTCGGCTTTCGCCGAGCTGCGGATGGCTTCCGCGAAAGTAACGGAAGCCACTCCATCCTTATCTATGGTGTGCATCAGCGAGTTGACGGCAATATCTATCTTTATTTCGGAAACGAGATCTGCCAATGCATGCTGCTTCGCCTTTTGCTGATAGTCGACCTCTGAGACGAGCGCCATACCTACACCCGCAAAGCCGAACGGGTTGACGGGGTGCTGTGTAACCCATGCCGGCTTGGCTTGCTGTCCGTGTAAGGGCAGCAAGCAGCTAAGAAGCAGGATGGGCAGGATGAGTCTCTTCTTGTTCATGTTCGTTGCTTATTGAATGGTGATGTAAACGGTGTTGCCGTCGATGCGTACCGTGGAGGTTACGCCAACTCCTTCGAGGAAGTACACGAGGTTGTCGCCGAAAGTGGCGGCATCCAGCGGTAGTCCGTCTGTGTCCTTGGCAGGTATCTGCACAGTGTCGAAAGTGAGCGCTTCTGCTACACTACCTTGCAGGTGATAGGTCTTGGCATTTTTACGTACCCAATTGCGTATTTGGGCGGCGATGGTCAGGTTGCCTCCTACCCTGCTTTCAAGCGTGTTCAATGCGCCGTCTGCCAATCCGATTCGCAGGACGATGGTATTTCCTTTCTCCGCACGTTGGGCAAAAGCGGTAGATATATCTTTCAAAAAGTCTTTGAGCACCAAACGGGCGGCATAAGCGCAAAGCTTGGCTAAATCAGTGGTGCGCTGGCTCGGTGTCCAGCCGCTACGGTTGGCCAGTTCGCGACCGGTGGCAAGCTCGCGTGCGCTCATGATCAACGCGACACGGCTATTCTGGCGCGGAGAAATCTCCTTCTTCAAGTCGACAATGACATAGACATCGGCACCGGAGTTCATCAGCAACTGACGGTCGTTGGAATCGGCATCGTTGGCGGTAAATCCGCCTGCACGCTCAATGGCATCAACCAGCGCTTCGGGGTTGATGACATGCACGCCCTCTTGCGCAAAACCGTTGCTTACTTGGCTGGTTGCCATGCGAAGGTCAAAGTCGTTCTTTAGAATGTCGGCATACGACAGTTGGGTGTTTCCTTTGTAGGGGACAACCATGATGGAGGGGAGGCGGATTTCCTCTTCGATCTTCTCTATCGGTTTCATCTCCGGCGGCCATTCTCCTATTTTGTTGTCTACCAAATCTTGGATAAGAGACTTTATCTGAATCCTGGCTGTGATTCTGCTCTTATACATCCCACCCTGAATTTTCTGTGGTTTGTCGCCACTTTCCGTATAGTCAATGACATAGAGATGATAGCGGGAACTGAAGAAACTTCTGTTATAGTGGTCGTTGTTTCCTGTCATCAAAGCTCTTCCATCCAACACGCCTGCTACGCCGGAGTGAAAGAGGGCATTGAAGATCGACTTGAGCGCCAGTAGCGGCGCCTCTTTCTTCTTGTCTGCAATGGCGGAGGCTTCGATGGTGGCTATCCATTTGTCGGTGTCTATGCTCGTACAGGTCACGTCGGTGGAGTAGGCATCCTGCGCTGTGGCGCTGCCGCCAAGCAGCAGCGCACAGAGCAGGATGATCCTTCCTATTGATTTCTTCATATCAAATAGAAATTATAACTACAGAATCCGGACATTGTCGGTGACTATGATCAACTTTTGTCCCTCTTTGCTGGCTTTAAGTACCTCTTTTTCACCTTTGGTGACGTCGCAAAGCGTGCGAGTAGCACTCATCACCTCTTTGGCTTTCAGGCGTCCGATGAGTTTACGCGAGGTCTCTCCGGCTATTTCCACTTCTACATACACGTTGAAATACTGCCCCTTCACGATTCCCCGGCGTTCGCCCAAGTCGATGTAGGCGGTCTCAGCCTTGTCTTTCTTCACACTCTCTATCTGAACGATCGTCCCTTGCAGTTTGAAGTTATTATTCACGAAAGTCTCCATAGACGACTTGCTCTCTTCCACTAACTTGGTCATTAGTTCTTGAGGGGTCTTCCCGGTGGGACCGAATATGGCCATGGTGGATTCTTTTATCTGCTCGGTTGCCACCGTGGTGCCTTCGGGCAAGCTGATGAGCTTCAATGTGTAAGATACGGAACCGGTGTAGGTTACGCTCTTATCGTCGTTCACTCTCTTGTTTACGGTGAAGTTGTCGAGCGTACCGCTCAGCGCATACTTAGCGCCGCGGGTGATCAGTTCCAAGTAGCTGGCTTTGCCGCTTTTGCGGCCTTTGGCCTCATCGCTAAGCGCTCCGTCGCTCTCCACATCAAGCGACTGTACCCGCTTTGATTCGTGTATACCAGCCATGACGTTGTTGCGCAAAGCCTTGCAGTAAGCTTCTCTTTCTGCCGGTGAGAAGATGTCGGAAGTAGCCGGACACGAAAAAAGATCGATGGCGATAATCTCTTTTTCATCTGATCCGTCTTGAGCAAATACCTGTGTAGTGCCCAGAGCCAATGTTACGAGTAATGCTAAATACAAAATTTTCATAATGGTGTAATTGGTAAAATTATTATTATCTCCCTTCACGGGAGGGTTGATTGTGCATTAGTATTCTGTACGTAAATCGGCTCGAGTATCATTAAGGTATCTGACATACGGACACAAAAAAAGCGTGGAGCTATTGAAAGTTACTTTACTTGAGGCTCTGGACTGCCTACTCCTAAGTAACAAACAATAGCCCACGCCTCTGTTATATAAGTCACCAATGAGGTGAGTACATAGCATTGACGTGAGCGTCCTTGTCTATTACCCTTAGGAGTTGAAATTGTCCAGATTTCAAGTAAAGGATAATATCATAAACGCTTTCGTTTTCAATATGTCAACTTTGGTTTCAAAGTTTCTCTGCCAAAGATGCCGCAAAGATACAAGTTTATTTGATAATGTTGTGGTAAAATAAGCAACTTTCATCACATAGTATCCATTTTTTCAATGAATAGGTCATATGTTAGTATTTATGCCCCATCTTTCCTGCTAAACTGCTAAAGATACTTCGCTGTCCGTACAAGCAGTTTACATCGATACTACCAAGCCGACCTATTACAGATATGCGTACATCAATCCGTTGGAACGGGATAAATCCCGTTCCAACGGATTGATGTTGCAGAGAAAGCACGTTTACTATCTGGTATCGAAAGATTACTTTTGCGGGAATGAACCATTATTCATATAACTACGGCTCATTTTGCCGGCAATGACCCACATCGGATACTATCCCGACGCGAAGTATCACTATCGGGTGCGCGAAGAGGGCGCTCCCGAACATATCCTCATCTATTGTGAAAAGGGGAAAAATACATCTCCTTCCGCCTGGGCTACTACGACCCGTTCCACTTCTCCAAAGCGTTCAGCAAAGAGATGGAGCTGACGCCGAAAGAGTACCGGAAACGTTATCAGGATAAGGGGATAGAGGAGATTGGGCGGTGAAAGAGTTTTGTAGCCGATAACATAAAAGCCGGTACGTCCAATCCGCCATTGGAAGCGGACAACTTATCACCCCGTTGCCCTCCTTGAGGTTGTTCATCGAGAAACGGAGGCTGACAGCAGGCTGATACTTACTTCGATAGACCGATAGGCTCTTCCCGCTGACGCGCGTATCCGACTTGACTTCGACGGGTATGATACTGTTGGGCATTTGCAGCAGAAAGTCTACCTCTGCACGATTGTCGGAACTCCAATAGTAGGGCATCACGTCACTCTGCGGTATCAACGACTGCAACAGGGCGTTTTCGGTAAGCGCCCCTTTAAACTCGGTATAGCCGATATTGCCCGAAAGGATGGTCTCTGCCGAGAGCCTTGCCAGGCGACGCAACAATCCGCAATCGCAGGCGTAGAGCTTGAATGCCGAGAGGTCGCGGTAGGCACTTAGGGGCAGTGCCGGTTTGCTGACGTTGAAGAGGCGATAGACCAGCCCTGCCTCTTCCAGCCAAAGCAGTGCATCCTCGTATTCACGGGCACGTGCTCCCGACTTCACCACCCGATAGACAAACTTACGATTCTCCTTTGCCAATTGAGAGGGAAGTGAGTGCCACAGGTCGTTGATACGCGGAATCTCTATCGGCAAAGCGTATTTGGAGAAGTCCACTTCATACAGGTCTAAGATATCTTGCAACACACCATCCACGGCAGTAATGGCGTCGCCGCTCAACAGGGTGGTTACCGCTTCGGGCATGCCGCCGCACACCAGATAGCGTTTATACTCCAAACTGAGCTTGTTGAGTATGATTTCCGGAAGCGGTTCGAAAGCAGTCAGCCCGTCGACATAGCGATAGAGCTGTTCGTCGGCCGCCCGCAGAAACTCTTTGAAAGTGACGGGATACATCTTCATGATTTGCACCTTACCCACCGGAACCGACATCTGCTTCTTCCGGACAGCCACGCCCAGCAACGAGCCGGCAGCGATGACGTGATATTGCGGCGCATCTTCGCAGAAATACTTCAGACTGTTCAGCGCACCTTCGCACAACTGAATCTCGTCGAAAATGATCAGCGTCCGTCCCGCCTCAAGGGGTACGGAGGTGAAGAGCGTCAGCTCTTTGAGGATGCGCTGCACATCCTTGGTTTTCTCAAAGATGGAGGAAAGCTCATGTGTGCGGTCGAAATTAAACTCCGCCACATACTCAAAACAACTCTTGCCAAACTCCTCCATGATCCATGTCTTACCCGTTTGACGGGCACCCTTCAGCAGCAGCGGTTTACGTTGCTCCCGCTCTTTCCACTGCTTTAGTCGGTTGATGATGTCTCTGTCTATCTTCATAATTCTCACATTTTATGTGCGGAAAGCGTGACAATACTCACACTTTCCGCACGAAACAGCGACAAAGATACGATCTTTTAATTACTTCCGAAGCAATTACTTGAATTTCATGTCGGTGATGCAGAAGCCCTCCTCCCAAATTCATCCGCCAACGACCGGAATCTGAATCTCCGTGACCCAATCGGCTTCGCTGTCACAGTCCCAAATGCCGTGGAGGTAGCAGAAGCGCGGTTCGGACAAGAGTGTCAGCCGGTTGTTTTCCAGATACTCGAAGGCTGCTGCCACAGTAGCGCCGAAGTTGTCGTAGTTGCCCTTATGCTGGATGCAGACGGCTTTTTCCACAATCGGCAAGGTGCGAAACTTAATCAGGTCGGAGTCTGCACGCGGTTCTTTCACTACCTCACAATACTCCAAGTCGATGTCGTTGGGGGTGTAGTTCCGGTTGTAGTCGACGGTGAAGCAGTATGCCGTTTCCGGCGGACATTCGCAGCCCAAGCGCTGCATCTCGGGGGCGATGACGCTGACACATAGATTGCCCAGTTCGTTATAACTCTTGATGTGGCTGCGGAAGCTCGCCACTACTCCGCCCGGGAGCGGTTTGATTACGATATCACTCATGTTACAGATGTTTGCGGTGCATTCTTGCAATTGTACCAGCCGTTGTAGCCGACTCCTTAACCGACATAACTCGTCTGTTGCATCGGCAATCTTCCGGGCAATCAAGTGGGCATCGGGCTTTTCCGAGCCTGTTGTCATCACTTCCTTAATCTCTTCGAGGCTTAGCCCCAGACTTTTCAGGTTGCGAATCTTTATCATGGTCTGCATCTGGCTGACATCATAATAACGATAGCCCGTCCATTCGTCGACCTCGTGGGGTACCAACAGTTCCATTTGCTCGTAGTGGCGCAGGGTCTTCACCGTGACATAGCACAGCTTGGAGAACTCACCAATGGTTAATTTTAATTTGAATTCATTCATAATCTTCAGCGCTGATTGATTATTTCGGATGCAAAGCTAATGGCTACCCTAAGGGACGAGTCAGAGATGAAAGCCATATTTAACATTATTTTCAATCAGTTACTGATACGGCGCTTTCTCCGGATCTTGTCCGGTATCAAACTTTCCGTTTGCTTAGTTTTTCAAGCAACCGATCGGTACAACGAGGATACCGTCGGTTCTGCGATAGGCATACTTGCCAGTGCCGATGAGGAGCATTTTGAAAGTCGGTGCTTTCATCCGTGTGGTATCAATCTTGTCGCTTAGCGACCGTAGATTCTTAGCTCCCTCCTCAATGAGAGTATCGCCACCGAGTTTAATTTCAATCAAGCCGTAAGAGCCATTGCGGAGATGTACGACCGCATCACATTCTAATCCGTATTTGTCACGGAAATGGTAGACTTTACCGCCCAAAGCATCGGCATATACACGTAAATCGCGCACACACAATGTCTCAAACAGCAAGCCGAAAGTGTTCAGATCGTTCACTAAGTCCATCGGACCAAGTCCTAAGGCTGCGCAGGCGATGGACGAATCGACAAAATAGCGCGTATCGGATGTGCGTATCGCTGTTTTGCTCCTAAGATTGGGATTCCATGCCGACATATCTTCTATCACAAAAATCTTCCTCAAAGCATCTAAATACGAACTGACCGTCACGCTGCTAATCTCTTCCGCTTCATTGACGGCAATGTCAGCCAAAATGGTTGGAATGGTTGTTTGGGTGCCCTGATGACGCGCATAAGAGCGCATCAATCGTCTGGCACGTTCTTCGTCGCGGTGAATCCGGTCTACACGGGAAATGTCGGAACGAGTAATAGCCTCGTAATACTCTATCGCCTGCATAAGCGCAGCCTTTTCGGTTTTTTTGGATATGGACTTAGGCCAGCCCCCTCTGCAAACAACAAAAGCCAACTGCGCTAATGACATCGTACACGTGCCTGCAACCTGCTCGGGTGAACGAAACAACTCTTCCATACTGACACAGCCATTAGATTCGCCGGACTCCCACAAACTCATCGGGCGCATCGTTAGCCATCCGTATCTACCCGTTCCCGTATGATGGATTTCACTACTCTCCGGTGGGACGGCAGAGCCGGTAAGAATGAATTGCCCGTCGTCATCGCGATGGTCTACCTCGAAACGAATGGCATCCCAAAATTTGGGCATGGTTTGCCATTCATCGATCAACCGTGGTGTCGCTCCTTCCAAAAGGGAGCGTATGTTGGTTTCAGCCATCTGCCTATATTGGGCGGCATTTTCAGGGTCATCCATGTATAATACACTTCGGGCTTGCTGTTCCGCTGTGGTGGTCTTTCCACAACCCTTTGGACCTTCTATCAGCACAGCGCCCATAGCCTCCAACTTGTCGGATAGCATCCGATCTGCGATGCGGGGTTTATAATCTTTTGCCATATCGTGCGATATTGATTTGAGAGTGCAAAGCTATTTGATTTACTTCATATTACAAAGGTTTATAAGCTCAAACTTTGCGATTTGGCTAAATTTTACTTTGCGATTTGGCTAAATTTTACTTTGCGATTTGGCTAAGTTTTGCTTTGCGATTTGGCTAAGTTTTGCTTTGCGATTTGGCTACTCTACTTTACCGCTTATGCCAGCGGATGCTTTGATTGTCCCGACGGTACTCCTGCTAACAAACCATAAAAAGCGGCGCATAAGGCAGAAAAGATATGACCGCGACGTTCCAGCAAAGAAAACGGCACGCTCCACAAAGAAGCGTGCCGTTATACAATCACGAAGTCGTTGCCGGTATATGTTCCAACGTCTCTGTCTGCCTACTACAATGCGCCCACTTGTTTCAGTGCATCGTTGGTGTGACGTACTGCTTCGGCACTTGCGTTGAACTTCGCTTGCTCGTCGGCGGTCAGTTTGAGGTCGACAATCTTCTCGATACCGTTCTTGCCCAGAATAACGGGTACACCGATGCAAATGTCGGATACGCCGTACTCTCCATCCAGATAAACCGAGCAAGGAATCATCTTCTTCTGGTTGCGCAAGATAGCCTCTGCTACAAATGCTCCTGCTGCACCCGGCGCATACCATGCCGAGGTACCCAGCATCTTGGTCAGCGTTGCGCCACCCACCATCGTGTCGGCAACGACCTTGTTCAGTTGCTCTTCGCTCAACAGCGTGTTTACCGGTTGACCTTTATAGGTAGCCAGACGTGCCAGCGGAATCATGGTGGTATCACCGTGTCCACCCAGAACGATGCCTTCTACCTCATTGGCGTTGCACCCCAAGGCTTGCGACAGATAGTATTTAAAGCGTGAGCTGTCGAGCAATCCACCCATACCGATGATGCGGTTACGAGGAATACCCAAAGCCTTTACCGCCAGATAGGTCATGGTGTCCATCGGGTTGGCAATCACTACCAAGATGGTATTGGGAGAATATTTCAAAATGTTTTGAGCTACCCCCTTTACGATACCGGCATTGACACCTACCAACTCTTCGCGCGACATACCCGGTTTGCGGGGAACACCCGAAGTGATAACAACAACATCCGAACCTGCCGTCTTCGCATAGTCGTTGGTGCAACCCGTTACAACTGTGTCAAACCCCAGCAGTTGCGCTGTCTGCATCATATCTATCGCTTTACCCTCTGAAACGCCTTCTTTTACATCCAGCATTACTACTTCGTCGGCTACCTCATTATAAGCCAACACATTGGCACATGTAGCACCTACGTTACCTGCACCTACTACGGTTACTTTTGACATAATCTTTAAGTTTTTGTTATACCTGTTATTTAATATACACCTCTTCATTAAGGTGGCACAAAAGTACAACTACCTGCACCATTAAAGAAAATTTTCCATAATAATTTTAGTTAAAGAACTTTTAGAACATAACAAGTTTTCAAGGATTTAACGATTAAACACTAATTTTGCGCCATGAAAAGGAATACACCTATTATTATAGCAGGCACCTTGCTACTGATAGCGCTCGTAGGGGTTACACTATTGCTGTTGTCCGAGAAGAACACCAACCGCCAACTGGTCGAAGAGTTTCAGTTGGACAAGGAGGAGCTGGAGAACGAATACACCCGTTTTGCCCAACAATACGATGAGCTGCGCCTCACCGTCAACAACGATTCGCTGGCGCAGCTTCTGGAACAGGAGCAGACAAAGACCCAACGTCTGCTCGAAGAGTTGCGCACCGTGAAAAGCACCAACGCTGCCGAAATACGACGACTGAAGAAAGAGCTTGCCACCCTGCGACAGGTCATGGTAAGCTATATTAACCAGATCGATTCACTCAACCGGCTCACAGCCCAACAGAAAGAGGTGATTGCCAAAGTGACGCGCCAATACAACACGGCCTCCCGACAAATCAGCAGCCTCACCGAGGAGAAGGAGACGCTGAACAAAAAAGTCACGCTCGCCGCCCGTCTGGATGCCACCAACATTCAGGTGATGCCCGTCAACAAACGCGACCGGAAAGCCAAAAAAGTGAAAGACATCGTAAAATTCAAGATTGCCTTCACACTGGCAAAGAATATCACCGCCCCTACCGGCGAACGAACCCTCTACGTTCGCATCACCAAGCCCGACAACAGCGTACTGACAAGAAATCCCGACGATACCTTCGCCTACGAAAACAGGCAGTTGGGCTACTCCATCAAAAAATATTTGGAATACAACGGCGAAGAGCAAACCATTACCGTCTACTGGGACGTGGAAGAGTTTCTCTATGCCGGCGATTACCGCGTCGACATCTTCTCAGACGGAGCACTGATCGGCACACAAGGGTTTACGTTAAAATAGTTGCTGAACCCTTATAGACCCTCTTTGTTATGCTATCAATTTATTAAACCCATAAGAAATATGAACGACAACAAACTTATGACACGTGCTGCGGACAACATCCGCATCCTCGCTGCTTCAATGGTAGAAAAAGCCAACTCCGGACATCCGGGTGGCGCCATGGGAGGTGCCGATTTTATCAACACCCTCTTCACAGAGTATTTAGTGTACGACCCCGAAAACCCGGCATGGGAAGGACGAGACCGATTCTTCCTCGACCCGGGACACATGTCGCCCATGCTATACTCGGTATTGGCACTCGCAGGTAAGTTCACCCTCGACGAGCTGAAGCAGTTCCGTCAATGGGAAAGCCCCACACCCGGACATCCCGAGCGCGACCTCCTGCGCGGCATTGAAAACACATCGGGACCGCTGGGACAGGGACACACCTTTGCCGTAGGAGCAGCCATCGCTGCCAAGTTCCTCAAAGCCCGATTCGGAGAGGTGATGAACCAAACCATCTATGCGTATATCTCCGACGGAGGCATACAGGAGGAGATTTCGCAAGGAGCCGGACGTATCGCCGGGACATTGGGGTTGGACAACCTCATCATGTTCTACGACTCGAACGACATACAGCTATCGACCGAGACCAAGGCTGTGACCATCGAAGATACTGCCAAAAAGTATCAGGCATGGGGATGGAACGTGATACACTGCTCGGGCAACGATGTTGAGGACATCCGCACCGCACTCAACGAGGCAAAGGCAGAGACCGAACGTCCTACCATTATTATAGGTAAGACCATCATGGGAAAAGGCGCTCTCAAAGCCGACGGAAGCAGCTACGAAGCCAACACCGCCACACACGGCGCACCGCTGGGAGGAGACGCCTATACCAACACCATTCAACATTTGGGAGGCGACCCGCAGAACCCCTTTGCCATCTTCCCGGAGGTTGCCGAGATGTATGCTGCACGCGCCGAAGAGCTGAAGCAGATGGCTGCCGCCCGCTATGCCGAAAAAACCGAATGGACAAAAGCCAATCCTGCCCTCTCTGCCAAGTTAGAGTACTTCTTCTCGGGCAAAGCGCCGCAAGTAGATTGGGCAGCTATTCAGCAGAAAGCCGGATCGGCTACCCGCGCCGCCTCAGCCACCGTACTGGGCGCCCTTGCCACACAGGTAGAGAACATGATTGTGGCATCTGCCGACCTCTCTAACTCCGACAAGACCGACGGCTTCCTGAAAAAAACGCATGCCTTCGCCAAGGGCGATTTCAGCGGCGCCTTCTTCCAAGCAGGTGTAGCCGAACTCACCATGGCTTGCTGCTGCATAGGCATGGCGCTGCACGGAGGGGTGATTCCGGCTTGCGGAACCTTCTTTGTCTTCTCAGACTATATGAAGCCTGCCATACGCATGGCTGCGCTGATGGAAGTGCCGGTGAAGTTCATCTGGACACACGACGCATTCCGCGTGGGCGAAGATGGTCCTACCCACGAACCGGTAGAGCAGGAAGCACAAATCCGACTGATGGAGAAGCTGCAAAACCACCACGGACACAACTCGATGTTGGTATTGCGCCCTGCCGACGCCGAAGAGACGACCCTAGCATGGCGACTGGCCATGGAAAACACCGCTACCCCTACCGGATTGATCTTCTCGCGACAGAACATAGCCAACCTGCCGGCAGGCAACGACTATACGCAGGCTGCCTGCGGCGCCTATATTGTTGCCGGTTCCGACGAAAACCCCGATGTAGTGCTCGTGGCATCCGGCTCGGAAGTGTCTACGCTGATAGCCGGCGCAGAACTACTCCGCAAAGAGGGCATCAAGATACGCATCGTATCGGCTCCCTCCGAAGGGTTGTTCCGCTCGCAAAGCGCTGCCTATCAACAGAGCATCCTTCCGGCAGGTGCGAAAATATTCGGACTGACGGCAGGGTTGCCCGTTACACTGGAAGGACTGACCGGCGCCAACGGCAAGGTATGGGGATTACCCTCGTTCGGATTCTCCGCTCCCTATCAGGTGCTCGATGAGAAACTGGGCTTTACTGCCGCGAACGTGTACACCCAAGTAAAAGCGATGTTATGAAGTTAATAGGTATCTGCTCCGACCACGCCGGATACGAACTGAAGCTGTTCGTCAGGGAGTGGCTGGAAGCGAAAGGCTGGAAATACAAAGATTTCGGAACCTTCTCTACCGAGAGTTGCGACTACCCCGACTTCGCCCACCCGCTGGCGCTGGCTGTCGAGGCAGGCGAGTGCTATTCGGGCATCGCCGTCTGCGGCAGCGGAAACGGCATCAATATGACGCTCAACAAACATCAGCACATCCGTGCTGCGCTCTGCTGGACGACCGAAATCGCACATCTGGCACGCCATCACAACGATGCCAACATATTAGTCATGCCCGGACGCTTCATCTCGACCGTGGAAGCCGATGCCATAATGACCGAGTTCTTCGCATCGGAGTTCGACGGCGGACGACACCAGACGCGAATAGACAAAATTCCGGTATCGTAAACCGCTATCGGGGCTTCTTTATAGTCACGGATTACACAGACAACACGGATTCACTGTTCACAAGAATCCGCATGGTCTGTGTAATCCGTGACTTCTTTCTATCTTTCAAGCCTCAAACTGTATTAAAATAGCCCAATCAGCATAAAAATTCTATTATGGCTGTATATAATCCACTTATTATTCATACTTTTGCGCCGTATTAGATAATTATACATAAATGAAGAATAAAGAAAACAGATTAGAAGCTATCCGCATGATTATCTCGGGTAGTGAAGTCGGTTCACAAGACGAGATATTGAAAGCTTTGCGCAAAGAGGGGTTCGATGCGACGCAAGCTACGCTGTCGCGTGACCTGAAACAGCTTAAAGTAGCAAAAGCTACCAACATGAACGGCAAATATTTTTATGTACTTCCCAACAACGTGATGTACAAGCGAAGCAACGAGCAGAGCACCAGCGAGATGTTAATGAACGGGGGATTCGTTTCGCTGCATTTTTCACACAATATTGCCGTCATACACACCCGTCCCGGCTATGCCAGCAGCATGGCTTACGACATTGACAGTCACGAATCGCCATTGATCATCGGGACTGTGGCGGGCGATGATACGATTATGCTGGTTATCAGCGAAAACACGTCTCAACAAGAGGTACGAAGTTTCTTGTCGAATATCATTCCCTGTTTGAAATAAGTATTTTTTTGAAAGATATATGAATAAAATTGATGTGATGGTCGCTGATGCTTCGCACGAAGTATATGTCGATATTATACTGGAGACCATCCGCGAAGCGGCTAAGGTACGGGGAACAGGCATTGCCGAACGTACCCACGATTACATCGCGACCAAGATGAAAGAAGGCAAAGCCATCATTGCCTTGTGTGGAGATGATTTTGCTGGATTCACCTACATCGAAAGCTGGGGAAACAAGCAATATGTTGCCACATCGGGACTGATTGTACACCCCAACTATCGAGGTATCGGACTCTCTAAACGCATTAAACAGGCATCCTTCAGACTGGCACGACTGAGATGGCCTAATGCCAAAATATTCAGCCTCACCAGCGGAGCTGCCGTCATGAAGATGAATACCGAGCTGGGATACGTACCGGTGACGTTCAACGAACTTACCGACGACGAAGCGTTTTGGAAAGGATGCGAAGGGTGTACCAATCACGATATCCTGATAGCCAAGAATAGAAAGTTCTGCATCTGTACCGCCATGCTGTACGACCCGGCACTGCACGAAGAAGACAGAATTTAAAATAAAGAAGGTAAAGGAGTTAGTCCTATCATATATTCAAATTATAAGAAATCATGGAACAAAAGAAAAAAGTAGTAGTAGCCTTCAGCGGCGGATTAGATACCTCGTTTACCGTGATGTATCTTGCCAAAGAGAAAGGATACGAAGTATATGCTGCTTGTGCCAACACCGGCGGCTTTAGCGAACAACAACTGAAAACGAACGAAGCAAACGCCTACAAATTAGGCGCAGTGAAGTATGTTACACTCGATGTCATGCAGGAATACTATGCCAAGAGCCTGAAATATATGGTATACGGAAACGTGCTCAGAAACGGCACCTACCCGGTATCGGTCAGCTCCGAACGGATCTTTCAGGCGTTGGCGATTGCACGCTACGCCAACGAGATTGGCGCCGACGCCATCGCCCACGGCTCCACCGGAGCAGGCAACGACCAAGTACGCTTCGATATGACTTTTCTCGTGCTGGCGCCGGGCATGGAAATCATCACCCTGACGCGCGACATGGCGCTCTCGCGACAGGAAGAGATTGACTACCTGAACAAGCACGGGTTTGCCGCCGACTTTGCCAAACTGAAGTACTCATACAACGTGGGTTTGTGGGGCACCTCTATCTGTGGCGGCGAAATTCTCGATTCGGCACAGGGATTGCCCGAAAGTGCTTATCTGAAGCACTGCACGAAGGAGGGTAGCGAACAGCTTCGTCTCACCTTCGAACAGGGCGAACTCAAAGCCGTCAACGACCAAACCTTCGACGACCCCATCTGCGCCATTCAGAAGGTAGAAGAGATTGGTGCAGCGTATGCTGTCGGACGCGACATGCACGTGGGAGATACCATCATCGGCATCAAAGGTCGCGTAGGATTCGAGGCGGCAGCGCCCATGCTGATTATTGGAGCGCACCGATTCCTCGAAAAATATACCTTGAGCAAATGGCAGCAGTACTGGAAAGATCAGGTAGCCAATTGGTATGGCATGTTCCTGCACGAAAGTCAGTATCTCGAACCGGTGATGCGCGACATCGAAGCGATGCTCGCCTCCTCACAACGCAACGTCAACGGAACGGTTATCCTCGAACTACGCCCCTTCTCGTTCTCTACCGTAGGCGTAGACAGTCAGGACGACTTGGTGAAAACCAAGTTCGGCGAATATGGGGAGATGCAGAAAGGATGGACGGCAGAAGATGCCAAGGGTTTCATCAAAGTCACCTCGACCCCCCTGCGCGTCTACTACAACCATCACAAAGACGAAGGAATCTAAAACATTATATCACCATGAATGAAAGAAAGAGACTAACACGTCCGCGCACCGGCAGAATGTTGGCTGGCGTATGCGCAGGACTGGCTGACTTTTTTAGCTTGGATGCGTCCCTCATACGCATTGCGTATGTACTATTGACGATATTTACGGCTTTTGCCGGTGTATTGGTATATATATTGATGTGGATTATCGTGCCGGAAGAGAAGAACCATACATTTGACAGATAAGTAAGTATGATACGAGTAGGAATTATCGGAGGTGCAGGATATACGGCAGGCGAACTGATTCGCTTGCTGCTGCACCACCCCGAAGCAGAAATGGTGTTTATCAACAGCACCAGCAATGCCGGCAACAACATCACCGATGTACATGAGGGACTATATGGAGAAACCGACCTCGTCTTTACAGACCAACTGCCTCTCGACCGAATCGACGTGCTTTTCTTCTGCACTGCTCACGGCGACACGCGCAAGTTTATCGAAAATCACAACCTGCCCGATGCACTGAAAGTGATTGACCTCTCTATGGATTACAGACTGGCATCACCCGATAACGACTTTGTGTACGGACTGCCCGAGTTGAATCGCCGCGCCACCTGCAAAGCCATGCACGTTGCCAACCCCGGATGCTTCGCCACCTGCATACAGTTAGGCTTACTGCCCCTTGCCAAAAACCTGCTGCTTACCGGCGACATTACCGTCAACGCCATCACCGGTAGCACCGGCGCAGGCGTCAAACCCGGAAGCACCTCGCACTTTAGCTGGCGCGACAATAATATAAGTGTATACAAAGCATTCGAGCACCAGCATGTACCCGAAATCAAGCAATCGCTCTGCCAACTCCAGCACAGCTTTCACTCCGAAATCGACTTTATCCCCTATCGGGGCAACTTTCCGAGAGGCATCTTTGCTACCTTAGTGGTGAAAACCAAAGTAGCGCTCGACGAGATTACACGTTTATATAAGGAGTATTACGAAAAAGATTCATTTACGTTCGTTGTCGACAAGAATATCGATCTCAAGCAGGTGGTCAACACCAACAAGTGTCTGCTCCATCTGGAAAAGCATGGCGACAAACTGCTCATCATCTCCTGCATTGACAATCTGTTGAAGGGAGCAAGCGGGCAGGCGGTACACAACATGAACCTGATGTTTAATTTGGAAGAAACCGTAGGACTAAAACTGAAGCCCTCGGCTTTTTAATGCGGAATGAAGTATGAAACTATTTGATGTATATCCGCTTTTCGATATCAATATCGTTAAGGGGAAAGGCTGTCATGTATGGGACAGCAAAGGTACCGAGTATCTCGATTTGTATGGGGGGCATGCCGTTATCTCGATCGGTCATGCACATCCGCACTATGCCGAAATGATTAGTCGGCAGGTAGCTACGCTCGGATTTTATTCCAATTCGGTTGTCAACACCCTGCAACGCCAACTGGCAGAACGGCTGGGTAAGGCGTGCGGATACGACGACTATGCACTCTTTTTGATCAACAGCGGCGCCGAAGCCAATGAGAACGCGCTGAAGCTGGCATCGTTCTACAACGGACGCACACGCATTGTCTCCTTTGCGAAAGCGTTTCACGGACGCACGTCGCTGGCTGTGGAGGTAACCGACAATCCCAAGATTATCGCACCCGTCAATGCAGGCGGACACGTTACCTACCTTCCGCTAAACGACATCGAAGCCATGCGACACGAACTGGCAAAGGGCGATGTATGCGCCGTCATCATCGAGGGCATTCAGGGCGTGGGCGGCATCCACCTGCCTACGACCCCGTTCTTGCAAGCGATCCGCAAAGCCTGCACCGAACAGAATACAGTACTCGTACTCGATGAGATACAGAGCGGATATGGCAGAAGCGGCAAATTCTTCGCTCATCAATACAGTGACATTCGTCCGGATCTGATCACGGTAGCCAAAGGCATCGCCAACGGGTTCCCCATGGGAGGCGTACTCATCAGTCCGATGTTCACACCGGTGTACGGTCAATTAGGAACCACCTTTGGCGGTAACCATCTGGCTTGCGCGGCAGCATTGGCAGTGCTCGATGTGATAGAACAAGAATCGCTCATCGAGAATGCTGCCGACGTAGGCTCGTACCTCATGGCAGAGTTGAACCAACTTTCAAGAATCAAAGAAGTACGCGGCCGTGGCTTAATGATCGGAGTAGAGTTTGAAGAACCCATCGGAGCGCTACGCAACCGGTTATTGTACGAACAACATGTGTTTACCGGCGCCGGCGGTTCCCACGTACTGCGCCTGTTACCCCCTCTTTCGCTCACCCGCGAAGAAGCCGACAGCTTTCTGGAGAAGTTGAAAAGTGTTCTGAGTAGCTCTCGTGGTAGTTATTAGGTTAAAATAGCCTCTTAAATTATAATAAATTTAATTCCCTTTTAATCCTTTGCGAAGGGGAATTGTTATCTTTGTGCGCTTTGATATATGTATCAAAGCGTGTTTCGGAGAAGCCACTCGATAATTTATAGAAATTTCATTTACAAACATTTAATTCATACTAAGAAATGACCAAGAAGTTGTACATGCCCTTAGTTGCGGCATTATTGGTTGCACTTGCTGCATGCAGCCCAAAGATGGGAGAACTCTCTTCCGATTATTTCACTGTAACGCCTCAAGTATTGGAAGCCGTAGGAGGTAAAGTACCCGCTACCATCAACGGGAAGTTCCCCGAGAAGTATTTCAATAAGAAAGCAGTAGTCGAAGTTACGCCGGTATTGAAGTGGAACGGTGGAGAAGCTAAAGGACAACCTACCGTATTTCAAGGCGAAAAGGTAGAAGGCAACGACCAAACCATCTCGTACAAGATGGGCGGTAACTATACGATGAGAACCTCGTTCGACTATGTTCCCCCAATGGCTAAATCGGAACTGTATCTGGAGTTTAAAGCTACCGTAGGCAAAAAAACGATCACGATTCCTGCTGTGAAAGTTGCCGACGGCGTTATCTCTACTTCCGAATTGGTAGAAAACACCCTAAGCTCTGCTAACCCGGCAACGGGTAACGATGCCTTCCAACGCATCATTAAAGAGAAGAAGGATGCCAACATCATGTTCTTGATTCAACAAGCTAACATCCGCGCCGGCGAACTGAAGAATGCCAAGGACTTCAATACCGACGTAAAAGAGGTTAACGATGCCGAGAACAAGAAAATCAGCAATATCGAGATTTCGGCATACGCATCGCCCGATGGTGGTGTCAGCCTGAACACCCGGTTGGCTGAAAATCGTCAGGACAACACGGCTAAGGTGGTAGGACAGAACCTGAAGAAGTCGAAAATCGATGTAGCCGTCGACAGCAAATATACCGCACAAGACTGGGAAGGCTTCCAAGAGTTAGTCTCCCAATCGAACATTCAAGACAAGCAGGTTATCTTGCGCGTGCTGTCGATGTATCAAGACCCCGAACGTCGCGAACAGGAAATCAAGAACATCTCTTCGGTTTATAAAACATTGGCTGATGAGATTCTGCCCCAACTCCGTCGTTCACGGCTGACATTGAACTACGAAATTATCGGCAAATCGGACGAGGAGATAGCCAATCTGGCTAAATCGGATGCCGGCCAACTCAATCTTGAGGAGTTGCTCTATGCCGCTACCCTGACTAAGGATGCCGGTGAGCAGGGACGCATTTACTCCAAAGCTACCCAACTCTTCCCGAACGATTATCGCGCCTACAACAACTTAGGCAAGCTGGCTTATCAAGCCGGTCAGTTAGACCAGGCAGAATCGTATCTGAAGAAAGCCCTATCTCTCCAGAGCAGTGCACCCGAAACAAACATGAACCTCGGACTTGTTGCTTTGGCTAAAGGCGACCAAGCGAATGCCCAGACTTACCTGAGCAAGGCATCGGGTGCCAAAGAGTTGAATGAGACACTGGGTAACCTCTATATCGCTCAAGGTCAGTACGACCGCGCCGTAACAGCTTTCGGCGACGCCAAGACCAACAGCGCTGCACTGGCACAGATCCTTGCCAAGGATTACAACAAAGCTAAGAACACGCTGGCAAGCGTTTCTAATAAAGATGCTTATACTGACTATCTGAATGCTGTACTGGGTGCCCGCACCAACAACTTGTCGATGGTTACAAGCGGATTGAAAGCTGCCATTACCAAGAATCCTACGCTGGCTAAGAAAGCAGCCAACGACTTAGAATTTGCCAAGTATTTCACCAATGCCGACTTTATGAATCTTATTAAATAAGGTAATACTCGCAGGGGTAATTGAAAAGAGGCGCAACTACGGTTGCGCCTCTTCTGTTTCTTGTTCTTCCACCTCTTCGTAGTCGATGTCGGGCATACACTTTCGAATATCTTTCAATTCATATCCACGGCTCAGGGCGAAGCGCACCAGCTTGCCGTTGCGCTCATAGTCGCTTGCGGCACGCACACTCTTCTGTTTCGAGATCAATAGCTGTCCCAATGCCGTGAGATACTCCACCTCGTCGATTTCATTGAGCAGGTGGTTGCAGGTAAAGGGAGAGATTTTCTTCAAGTGCAGGGCTTGAGCTATTTTTTTCTTCCCCCATTTAGCTAAATAAAACTTGTCGTGTATAAAGGCACGGCAATATCGTTCTTCGTCAATATATCGCCCCTCTTCTAATCGGTTAAGCAGGCGTTTGACAGTGTCGTAAGGCAGTCCCCACCGCACAATTTTCTCGGCAACATCGGCACGGCAATGTTCGGTGGCAGAACAACTTTCAGCCAATTTGCTGAAAGCTTCATCTTCATTGTAAGTACGAATCATTTTTCGGCAATTATAAATCTATCGTTATGTGAAATATCTTGTTGAAGGCTTACTGTGCGATACCCCAGCAATCGGAGCATATTTACCAATTCAACGCCATAAGCGCGGTTGATTTCCAGATAAAGCCGCCCTTGGTAGGGAAGCATTATCATGCCCAACACGCCTATGCGGCGGTAAAAGCGAAGCGGATCGCTATCGGGTACGAACAGTGCATTCGACGGTTCCCAATCAAGCACATTGCGCGCCATATCTTCCCGTTCCGACATCGTGACATAAGGCGGATTGCTCACAATCACATCGTATTGCTCATCGGGAGCAGGTGTATAAGTGAACACATCGTGCAACTCAAAGCATACGGAGGCGTGCAACTGACGAGCATTATTCTGGGCTACGGCTATGGCACCGGCAGAAATATCCCACCCGTAAAGCCGGGCTTCGGGAAACGACAGCGCCAAAGAGACGGCAATGCAGCCGCTACCGGTACCAATATCCAATATGCGCGCATCAGGAGGCATCTCACGCAACATGAGTTCGGTCAATTCTTCCGTCTCCGGTCGGGGAATCAGTACGTCGCGGGTGACGACGAAGTTCCGCCTCAGAAAGCGTGCCGCACCAACGATATACTGTATGGGTTCGTATCGCTTCAAACGGGAAAGAATTGTTTGCACATGTAGTTCCTGTTCCGCAGATAAAGTCATATCTTTGCCCATGTAATAGTCGGTAACCGACTGTCCCATCAACTCGCAGCAGATGAGTTTTGTAAGATTTGCGGCTTCCCTATTGTCGTAAATCGTCTCCAATTCTTGTCGGAGGTAAGAGGTTATGTGTTGGTTTTGTGCCATATTGAGGCGCAAAAGTATCAAATATAAACTTAATACGCAAATGTTATGACCGAAGAAAAGTATATGTATCGTGCTTTGCAATTGGCACGAAACGGATTATGCAATACGCCGCCCAACCCGATGGTCGGAGCAGTAATTGTGTACAAGGATAAAATCATCGGCGAAGGATACCACGTGCGGTGTGGCGAAGGACATGCCGAGGTGAATGCCATCCGCTCGGTCAAAGATGTGTCGCTGCTGAAATACGCCACACTCTATGTCACGCTCGAGCCTTGCTCGCATGATGGCAAAACGCCTCCGTGCGCCGACCTGATTATCGACCGGCAGATACCTCGTATTGTTGTAGGATGTCAAGATCCCTTCGCAGCGGTTGCCGGACGCGGCATCCGCAAGCTCCGCGAAGCCGGTCGGGAGGTAACGGTAGGCATGCTGGAAGCAGCGTGTCGACATCTCATTCGCCGGTTTATCACTTTTCATACGCAGCATCGCCCCTACATCACGCTGAAGTGGGCAACATCTGCCGACGGATACATGGATATACACCGCACCGGCGGTACGCCCGTTGTTCTCTCGACACCGCTCACTGCCCTGTCGGTGCACAAGATGCGGGCAGAGCATGCCGCCATCTTGGTGGGCACGCATACCGCTGCGTTGGACAATCCGTCGCTCACGGTGCGCCATTGGTACGGACGGTCGCCGGTCAGGCTGGTATTAGACCGCACGCTCTCTCTGCCTGCCCACTTGCATCTGTTCGACGGCACTGTGCCTACCATGGTCTTTACCGAATGTACTCCGACACCTGCGCTGCCCGGTGTGGAGTATATCCCGACGGATTACAGCCGCAACATCTTGCCGCAACTGTTACAGACGCTCTACGAGCGCAAGCTGCAATCGTTATTGGTCGAGGGGGGTAGCCAACTGTTGCAATCGTTTATAGATGCCGGTTTGTGGGATGAAGCGGTGATAGAAGAGAGTCCGATGCGACTGCTGTCGGGAGTATCGTCGCCCCTTATCAAAGGGTATGAAACGACACGCGAAATCTTCGGCCACAGATTCAGAACGATAGCATCCTCGGCGTCAATGTAGAAATTACCAACTATCCGTGCGAAACGACGATAGCGGCAATCCATTACCCCCGAACAAGTCGCCTTGTGCAAAGTTCTCGAAGGCGTAGCGTACGGCGACCGGATGCGTTACCTTGTCGCTTGTCACCACGATGCGGTTATCCCGAATCTCTGCCTTGGCAGGGTAGAACACTTTGTCGGCGCCAGCAATGCCAACCGCTCGCCTGCTTCGCACTTCTTGGAGGGGTGGATGCAATGTTCCAACCCGACATCCATCAGCACTGCCATGCCGGTATTGGGTACTCCGAACTCTACCTGAGCCTGTGCCTCACGCAGGTAAGCCGAGTTGGTGGCAGGTTGAGCGGGATCGATAGTGTATTCGTAGGGAGCAATCTGGCAGTAGTAGAAGGGGAACTCACCCTGCTTCCACAGCGTACGCCATTCGCGAATCAGTGTACCGAACATGGCAGCGTAGGTACGATAGCGGTCACAGTTGGTCTCGCCCTGATACCAGATGACGCCGCGCATCGACAGTCCGAGCAGTGGATGAATCATGCCGTTGTAGAGCAGGGTCGGGGTGCGACTATCGTCGCCCATGTCGGCTTTGCTCTTGGGTATCTTGGCTTCGGGGAAGGCGCGCAGCATGTCGGCAGTCATCCACGCCTCGCACGAGGAACCGCCCCACGAGGTAACGAGCAGTCCTACGGGCACATCGAGCAGTTGGTTGAGCAGCCGTCCGAAGTAGTAGGCAGTGGCGCTGAACTCGGCAATCACCCTTGGAGAGGCTTCGCTCCACGAACCGACCACATCGGTTTGCGGGGTGAGCGAAGCGGTGCGCTTCACCGTGAATAGCCGGATGTTGGGGTTGCGACTCTTCAGTATATCCATGGTCGAGCCTTCGACAGGTTGTCCGGTAAAACCTTTCATGGGCATCTCCATGTTGCTTTGTCCGGAGCAGACCCAAAGTTCGCCGATGAGGATATTGTTGAGAGTGAGACGTTCGCCGTCGTCGAAAGAGAGCGAATAGGGCTTCCCGTCGGCAGCCGGTGTAGGTAGCGATAGTTGCCACTTGCCTTGTGCGTCGGCTTGGGCTTGATAGGTTTGCGTTGCCCAGCCTGCCGTTATCGTCACCTGTTTGTCCGGCGTGGCGGCGCCCCACAGGCGAATATAGGTTTGCTGTTGCACCACCATACCGTCGGAGAAGAACGCAGGCAGGGCGACTTTGGCTTGCAAGGCGCCTGTTGCTACAAGCAACAAGACAGCAGCGGCAAGCGCACCGCGATGTAAGTTTGCAAAATTCATAGTTATATCTCTGTTTAATCGATAATGCTTCTCGCCGCATGGCGGCTCTCGGATGCGACGCAACGTGCCGAAACGCATGGCGATCCACTTGTCTAAACTTTAAGTAGCACTGAAAATTTGGGCAAATGTACGCTATTTATTTGATAGCAGGGCAGCTTTGATAAGAGGCTATCACCGATCGACTACAACTCTTATTCAGGACAACCGCATCAAACTTATGCGACCAAAGGGCAATACGAACGTTCACATCAGATCATAGTGAGCGTCCAACCACCGTTAGACGGATGCAAAGAAGGGATCAGTTGCTATAATACGCCCGTTGTTTCTTTTTCGATAGTTGCCCGATAACCTCGTCGACAGAGTGTTTTATCAACCCCACAATCAGCGTGTCGGGCACATCGCTCTCCAAACAGATTGTGTTCCAAGCTGCGTGCGGCGTGTGAATGCCTTTTTCAACACCCGCATATTCTGCCCGCAAGGCCGTTGAACGCTCCGGGTCGCACTTCATGCAGACACGGAATACGCCATCTTTCGGCGCAATATCCATGTAAGCAAACATTTTACCCATCACCTTGAAGACGAGAACGTTCGGGTCGATGAAAGGGAAGCTTTCGGTAGCTCCCCGAATGGCGAGGCAATGATCGCGGAAAGATTCTATGTCCATCATTCGTTCGGTTGATAAGATTGGGCAAAAACACGAGAAAAGAGGCTTGTCGCATGTCGGAATACCTACTTTAAGCAAACGTCGTTGTATGCGCGATGGTAATACGCTCTGTACAAGCCCTGCGACAGCGCTTCGTTCAGATAGCGGAGGAAGAGATATGGCAAACACCTTGCACAATCAGGGCAACCGCAGTATTACCCTGCGGTAATTCGTCAGTCGAGGTGTTCCGTTGTCGGTAACTTCGCAAACCACGTGAATGGTTTTTCCTGCGGCATCCGTTGGCATCTTGATCGTCGCGCGAGCGGTATTCTCGCCTGTCAGCGCGACTGTTCCCTTATAAGTACCTGCCTCGGGATAGATCCACCAACGGAAAGTCAGCGCATCTCTGTCGGGATCTGTGGATTTTGAAGCGTCTAACGTCACTGTTTTGCCCGGTTTACTGTCGAGCGTGAGTATCTCCATCCCCTGATGCCCGTTGACCGTTACTATGGGATTACGATTTCCTTTCCCTGTTTTTGCCCACTCCATGCGTGCAGCAAAGTTGTTGAACACAGCCGGATAGAAATAGCCTTCGTATCGTTGCGATATCTTTTTGATGCTGTCGTTGCTGTTTGTCCATACGTGAGCGGCCTTGTCCATGCCCGTTTCCCAAACAAAGTATCCGCCCCAACCACCTTGACCGGGCTGAGTAGGGTCGTTCAGTCCGTTGGGCAATACATGCAGAAAGGAGGGGGTATCTCCTTCTACACCATATTTATACTTGGGATAGATAGCCCCCATAGAGCCATGTCCTTGTATCTGCTCGGCATACTCTGCCCAATGTATACTGCCTAAACTGTTTTGCGAAAGCCAAGCACTTTCATCCCAGATAAAGAGCATCTCTTTTCCGGCAACTTTACGCATCCACTGGTGCGAACTGAACGGATAGTTTGAGTGACGTTCACCCCACCCGACATCCTGATCGGTAATCGTATACAGACACAGTTTGTGGAGAAATTCGTTTATCTGCTCTTCGGAGCGCTCCTGCCTTACTTTCCAGATGGCCTGAGCAAGGGTATTAGCGCCGCCCCATGCCAATATCCAAAGCGGGCGGGCATCGTCTTCGTCGGCTAAACGAATGATCAGCTCGCTGCCTGCCGAATGGTTGTCCGTTCCAAGCACACGATAGCCCATTTTAGTGCTTCCCATAACGGAGCGACTTCGCAAATATCCGGCACTGGGCCAGTAGCCCAATGCTTGCTTCTCTTGCTCCCGATCCAGTGGGAGGAATGAAGTTTGCTCCGAGCGGCGCATCAGATTGGCGACATCCTTTTCGTAAGCATCAATGACCTGCTGCAAAATCTTTGCCCAAGCTTCCGGATAGTTGGAGGTATTCCAACCGGTAGAAGTTACCAACCCCTCTATTTCAAAGAGGTCGGCGTGCGCCAAGAGACGGATCATGGATTCCATGTCGTCGGGTTCTACATCCGACGGGGCAATGTCTGTAAGAATGAGAATACGGGGCTTCAACTCCACAGCATTTGCCGCGTGTTTCCCGACAGCCGAAAGGGGATACAGACTAAGAAGCCAGCCGAAGAGTGCGAACAAAAGAGATTTACGATTCATACCTTATATCTATTTTAAAGAATTTATAATTACTCTATCACCAAGTGTCTACCCTTGGGGTATTTCACTTTGTAACGCAGGATCATATCCCGCTGTTCGCCCGCCTTCAGTGTGAACTGCCAATTTACAATTCCTTGATCTTTATCGAGCGCTCCCCCGCTCAGCTCTTCGGGGGTAACGGTGATGTCGCTGTTGCGCGAAACCGGGAGTTGGTCGTAAAGCGTCATGCCGACAGACTCTTGGCGGGTATTGCGCACCGAAATTTTCCAAGCGATGGTTTGCGTCTGATTGCTGCCGATAAGCTGGCGCGAAGTGTGTATCTTCTCTTTGGTGCGTTGCACGACGATGCGGCGGTCGCGACCGAGGGAGAACGACAGCGTATCGCTCTGCTCGGAAACATTGACCACCGATTTTCCCACAAACGTATTCTCGAAAAAGATGTTGGCTTCGCCCTCAAGGAGATTCAGCGCATCCCAGTCGGTGACTTGTGCCGTGAGGAAAGCATCCTTTTCTCTTTTGGGTGCACATTGATAGGTATATGAGACAGGCAATTCATAATTCCCTATCTCGGCTACCACCGGTTTATTGTCCGATAGAATGGTATAAGGCAACTTGATATCAAATTCATAACCCGCTTGCGTCTGTATCTGCTCTACATCGAGAGGGGTAGCCGCTTTTTTCGGCGCAGTTATATTGGAAGCTGCTCCGGCAGTTTTTCCTGTTAATGTTGTGCTATAGCCCTTCACCACTACTTCTTCCAACATTACTGCATCTTCTTGTAGTGTTACATTCATTGTTTCTCCCTGTATAGGAAGTGTTCTCGATAGATAGCCAATATAAGCGAACTTAATTTCTTTCGTCTTATCAGGAAGTACAAGCGAATAGTGCCCGTCTATATCCGTAATGGTTCCGAATGTAGTGCCGGGTATCATCACAGAGACACCAATAAGCGGCTCATGATCCGAACCTGTCACCACTCCCGATACACTTCCGACAGGGCGATTGTTGTAACGCGGCGGCATCAGTCCATAATCTAACCAATAGGTGGCGAGTTCGGGCGCCACATTGCCTGCCGATGGGTTAGAGGAGGAGAGGGTGAGTGCTACGTTCTTCCACTCTTCACGGGTGTTTTGATAGATATTGGCTTTGTAGGTCAGCGATAAAGGAGCGTTAAGACCGGAAGAGCGCACGTCGTAAGAGGGTATCCAACCGGCATTCCGTACATAATACGACAGCGTGAACGCGACCCGACCGGCAACCGGAGCATTGATGCCAACCACCACTTCGCTGAGCGGGTCTTTTCGCTTGTTGGTGAATTGAGCCAACTCACCTTCTATCTTCTTGCGCTTCTCGGTCAAGGCGGCAATCTTTTCGTCAATAGCCATTTTCTTGGCACTAAGCGCAGCCAGTTGGGTGGAATAGTAGGTTCCCACCTCTTTGATAGTAGTGGCTGTCGGAACGGAAGTTTTATCGCCGAGTGTACAGTTGGCTTGCAGCAGCGCTTCCTCTTTCTGTATCAGTTCCATCATGTGATGTTGTTCCTTCTCTTGCTTTTCGACCTGCTTTAGTTCGTCTTGCAGCTTCTGCTGTTGTTGACTCACAGCCAAGGTGTCCATATAGTTGAGCTGACGGTTCACCGAAGTGATAGTAAGCTGCCCCGTAGCATTCACCTGCACACTTTTGGCATCCATATAGGGCGACAGCCCTGTAAATACTACGGTAGATTTACCGGCGGGCACATCTATCTGTTTGGAGCGTGTCACTTGTGCTCCGTCGATAAAGAGAGTTACTTTGCTTGCAGTCGTATTCACTTTGGTTTGTGCTACGACTGAAGCAACCATGCTGAAAACAAAGCAGCAGAGTGCTGCACGATGATGTAGGTTCATAAGGGTGTGTGTAAGGTATTATTCATTTTACTTT
Source organism: Prevotellaceae bacterium (assembly GCA_031262085.1). Taxonomy (GTDB): domain Bacteria; phylum Bacteroidota; class Bacteroidia; order Bacteroidales; family Bacteroidaceae; genus Bacteroides. The sequence goes on along the minus strand of JAISIN010000095.1, from coordinate 685 downwards.
TGCTATTCTTTCTTTTTCTTCTTCCCCCACGGCTTCTGCACCGAAACAATCACCACCCATATCAGCAGTAACGTCTGTACCGTTCCCCATACTTCGGCAAATGCGGTGTTGGCAAGAAAGGTCGGGTCGATGAAAGCGGCATCGCGCAGGGCATCGGCAATGTCGGCGTTTTCGTTCAGGCGTGGTCCGAGCATGAAGGTGCCGAATAACATCTGCAACACCAACATGATCCATTTGAAGGCGATCCATCGATACTTGAAGAAGCCCCAATTCGTCCAGATTCCGTAGACCAGACCGGTGAGCAAGGCTCCGTTGGCACCACCGATAATCAAGTAATCGTCGATGATTTGCAGGATGCGGGCGCGCATAAACAACTCGTCGCCGGTTTGCGGGGCAGCGATAAACAACACCACTTGCATGGTAAGCGCTCCTATCACCCACAGAAAGGTGAAGAGAAGATGCGTCATTTTGAGGATTTTCACCCCTTGCATATTCAACTTTTTCATGACTACTATTTTAAATTGAGGTTTTGTTCTACTTTCCATTCTGTGATTGTCCGCGTCGATGCGTCGTACTGCACGCCGATGCGGACAACGGGGCGCGGGTCGGCTTCGTAGGCGGCGGTGTAGCGCTGCCGCTCTATCTGTTCGAGGGCATCGGCAGCGGTGCCGTGCACTTTGATCTC
>JAISIN010000091.1 GCA_031262085.1 Prevotellaceae bacterium | reverse complement strand
GCATTGGCATATATAAATAAGGTGTATGCACCGTTTGTAGAGCAAGACTTGATCTACACGGTGATGTGTGCGGTGTTTGTGTTTTGCCTGTTCAACTTCCGTCGGCGGGCAAAGTGCTTCGCGGGCGATGTCGGTTCGGTGAGTATTGCATTCATTATCTTGTTCTTGCTGGGAGCGCTTATCATCAAGACGGAAGATTTCAGTTGGATCGTGTTGCTGGCGGTGTATGGGGTCGACAGCGTATTGACTATTGCCCATCGGCTGATGTTGCATGAGAACATTGGCTTGCCGCATCGCAAACACGCTTATCAGTTGATGGCAAACGAGTTGAAGATATCGCACGTAGGAGTGTCGCTTATCTACATGGGGTTACAGGGTATTATTATCGCAGGGTATCTGTCGGCTTATTCCGCCGGATATGGGTATTGGTATCTGGTTGGCATTGTGTTGATGCTCTCCTTGCTGTATCTGTGGTTTATGCGACGATATTATAGGTTGCACGGACAGGCAGCATAACAAAACATAACAAAAACAGACATAGCCGCAACACTTCTGCTGAAGTTTTGCGGCTATGCCTGTTTTTGGACGGGTGGGGGGCTACATGCTCTCGATTTCCTCGCGGGATAGTCCGGTTATCTTCATGAGGTCTTCGATGGGGTAACCTTGCTCTTTCATACGAAGGATTTTCATCCTTATCCCCTCTTTATACCCGTCCAGCGGTGGTTAGACGCGCGTCCAACGGTCGTTAGCCGGGCGTCCAACGGTCGTTAGACGCGCGTCCAACCACCGTTGGACGCCCACTATGCTCCGATATGATCGTTCGTATTTCCCTTTGATCTCGCACTGCTCTTCCTGCCGAATCATATACCTGTCGATAGCAGAAATGCGGCGAGAAGCACTTTAGTTCTCCAAATTCTCATTACTTTTGCCCCATAATTTAGAGAAAACAAGAATTTTATGGAAAAGCAAAGGCCTTTGATATTGATTTCCAATGATGATGGCATCGTTGCAAAAGGTATTAGTGAACTGATTAAGTTTCTCCGTCCGCTGGGAGAGATAGTAGTAATGGCGCCCGATATACCCCGTTCGGGAAGTGCATGTGCCATTACGGTGACAGATCCGATTCATTATCGGTTAGTTAGACAAGAAGTGGGGTTGACGGCATACAAATGCTCGGGCAAGCCTTCCGACTGTGTGAAACTGGCGTTTCATACGGTACTCGGTCGCATCCCCGATCTCGTGGTGGGCGGTATCAATCATGGCGACAATTCGGGCATCAATGTGCACTACTCGGGCACGATGGGTGTCGTGATCGAAGGTTGTCTCAAAGGAGTGCCCTCTATTGGCTTCTCGCTGTGTAACCACGACCCGAACGCAAATTTCGAGCCGTTGGGCACGTTTGTTCGAGAGATAGCCAAGCAAGTGTTGGAGCACGGATTACCTCCCTTGACTTGCCTGAATGTAAACTTCCCCGTTGTTGACGAGATAAAAGGTATCCGCGTCTGCGAGCAGTCTAAGGGGCAATGGGTCAACGAATGGGAAGACCTTGCCGTCCACAGAGATATTCATTATTATTGGCTTTCGGGCGAATTGACCGATAGCAATCTTGATGATGAAAAGACCGAGCATTGGGCACTTTCTCACGGATATGCCGCCATTACGCCGGTGACGGTCGATGTAACTGCTTATAACCTGATAGACAATCTGAAAAGCTGGTTCTGACATGAAGTACTACCTGATCGTTGGCGAGGCATCGGGCGACCTGCACGCTTCCCGCTTGATGGCTGCCCTGAAGGAGGCGGATGCGCAAGCCACCTTCAGGTTCTTTGGTGGCGACCTCATGGCGGAGGTCAGCGGACAGCCACCTGTAAAACACTACAAAGAGATGGCATATATGGGCTTTGTGCCGGTATTACTGCATCTGCCTGCTATATTTGCCAACATGAGGCTCTGCAAGCGTGATATAGCTGCCTGGAAACCCGACGTCGTGATACCGGTAGATTATCCGGGGTTCAACCTCAAGATAATCAGGTATGTGAAGTCGGTACTCCGTTACCCCGTCTATTACTACATCGCCCCAAAGATATGGGCATGGAAAGAGTATCGAATCCACAACATCCGGCGCGATGTAGACGAGTTGCTTTCTATCTTGCCGTTTGAAGCAGATTTCTTTGAAGGCAAACACCATTATCCCATACACTACGTGGGCAATCCTACGCTCGACGAGGTTACTGCCTTCAAAGCAACACATGCCGGAAAGCGTGCCGACTTTCTTGCCGACAACCGGCTGCCCGATAAGCCGGTCATTGCGTTGTTGGCAGGCAGTCGCAAACAGGAGATAAAAGATAACCTGCCCGACATGATTCGGGCAGCTCAACCCTTTGTCGGGCACCAACTGCTGGTGGCAGGGGCGCCGGGCATCGACGCCTCCTATTACGCAAGCTATATCGGAAGTGCCGATGTCAAGGTGCTCTTCGGGCAAACCTACCGGTTGTTGCAACAGGCAGAAGCCGCATTGGTCACCTCGGGAACGGCTACGCTCGAAACGGCACTCTTCGATGTGCCGCAGGTGGTGTGCTATCATACTCCTATACCCCAAATCATTGCCTGGTTGAGAAAACGGGTACTGAAGGTGAAGTATATCTCATTAGTCAATCTGATTGTAGACCGCGAATTGGTAAAAGAACTGGTGGCAGACACCATGACGGTAGAGCAAATGCGTACCGAACTCGAACGACTGCTTACCGATAAGGCATACCGGCAGAAAATGCACTACGGATACATCGAGATGGAACTGAAACTCGGTAAACCCGATTCGCCGCGACGAGCGGCGGAATTAGTGATAAAGATGTTAAATAATTCAAAGTCGGTGCAGTAAATGCCCGACTTTTTTGTTTCTAAAGCAGTAAGTTAAATCACTTTGATTATGAAAAAATTCCAAAAAATTGTAGGATTGATGTGCCTGATTACCTTACCGATGCTTCAGGCATGTAGCGACGATGAGGGGCACTCTCTCGGTGAAATCGGAGGGTCGTGGGCTACCATAAAGCTCGCGAAAAGTGTGAAAGCCGACGGAGGATATGCTCCATTTTATCTGCAAAGCGACGATTATGGTTCGCTTTGGTTAGTGAATACCGATTTGGGCTTTTACAAACCGGTAGACGGACAACGGGTCATTGCTTTCTATAATCCGCTGTACGACAACTTTGAAGGGTATGACCATGCCGTAAAGCTGATCGACATGCGCGAAGCTCTGACAAAAGAGATGGATGAGTTGACCGATGAGAACGAAGAACAGTTGGGAAATGACCCTATTCTGATTTACCAAGGCGATATGGGATTCAGCGGCGGATATATGAATCTGATATTCTTCCAGGATCTGCCGAAAGATTTGAATACCAAACACCGCATCAGCTTGGTGGAGGTGAAACCGGAGACCGACGACGGATATGTACACCTCAAACTGCTCTATAATACGTATGATGATACGAGCGGTCGATATACGCCGGCATTTGTATCGTTCAATTTGAGTAAGCTGACCATTCCCGACAACTCGAAAGGGTTTAAGGTACAGCTCAATTCCGAAAAGAACGGTGAAGTAGAAGTAGAATTTAGTAAACAATCTGAAAATAAAACCATAAGCGCTATCAGTGAGTTAGAGTACTCCAAGATGCAATTAGAGTAAGACAAAAGTGTTTTCAAGCAAAGGAGCTATGCAAGGTTGCTTTGCTAAAAAGACCGGGTGAATGTGATATTCCCCCGGTTTTTTTATGGCATAAGGTAAAGGAGTTGGCTCCTCCTACATCAGTTCTGCCAAATAGAGATATGCCACTGCTGCCGGAATAGCCAGCAGGGCACTGTCGAAACGATCGAGCATGCCACCGTGTCCGGGCAGGATACGACCTGAGTCTTTAATACCCAATTGCCGTTTGAGCAGTGATTCGGTCAGGTCGCCCCATGTCCCGAATACTACGACAATGAGCGCTAACGTTGCCCAATGCCACATCGACATGAACGGATAGAAATGAGCAAACACGAACGACGCGACAAGGGTAAGCACACCGCCGCCTATGCTGCCTTCCCACGATTTCTTGGGAGAGATACGCTCGAACAGCCGATGTTTGCCCAACAACGAACCTATGCAATAAGCTCCCGTGTCGTTCAGCCAGATAAAAACAAAGATGGAGAGCGGGAGTATCGGTGTGTAAACGGGGATATACACATCGCTGCCTTCATCCAATGGCGCCGTGGAGAGATAAGTCAACGTGGTGAGCAATGCAAAAGGCAATGCCACATACACTTGGCTCAATAGGGTGTACGCCCAATTGCCAATGGGATTCTCACGCTTTAGATAAAGCTCGGCAATCATCAGATAGAGCATCAAAACGATGTAGGGCAAGAACACCTCCATGCCCAGATCCAGATGCGAGCAAAGCACAAATGCCATGAACAGGTAAGCACCGCTCAGTGCGGCGGTTAGCGGATTGATCTTGACCTTGCCGCTACGGTTCACTAATTGGGCAAATTCGTACACGCTCAGTGCGGTAATGAGCGTAAACAGCAAGCCAAACGAAAACGGGCTGTACAAGATACAGCCCACCAATACGATAACAAACAATACACCGGTAACGGTGCGTTGCAACAGATTGCTTTTCATGATGTTGTTTCTTTCTTTTCTTCCGAAACGTTCTTCTCTTCCGCCTCTTGCTGTTGTTCTCCTTCCGCTTTCTTCTTCTTCTTCTTCTTCTGCTGCTGCTCTTGTTCGCTGTTGCTGATAATCTCTTCCGAACGCGATGCCCAAGGGCGTTTTCCGAAAATATGCTCCACATCCTCGGCATATATCACCTCTTTGTCGATGAGCAGTTGCGCCAATTGGTTGTGACCTTCCTTATGTTCGGAAAGGATGGCTTTGGCGCGTTCATATTGCTGGTTGACCATGGCTTTTACCTCTTCGTCAATCAGTTCGGCAGTCTTTTCGCTGTAGGGACGGTTGAAAGAGTACTCCTCGTTATTGTAGTAGCACAAGTTGGGCAGTCGTTCGCTCATACCGAAATAGGCAATCATGCCGTAAGCCTGCTTGGTGACACGTTCCAAATCGTTCATTGCACCGCTGGAGATATGTTCGAGAAACAGCTCTTCGGCTGCCCGTCCACCCAGTGTGGCACACATCTCATCCAACATCTGCTCTTTGGTCGTGATTTGCCGTTCTTCGGGAAGGTACCATGCAGCACCTAAGGCACGTCCGCGCGGTACGATGGTCACTTTGATAAGCGG
>JAISIN010000069.1 GCA_031262085.1 Prevotellaceae bacterium | reverse complement strand
GGTGTTTTTAAACTTTATATATTTTCGCGTGAGAACATATTATATATAGTACATATATGCATATACGTATATATACATTTAATAAAGTTGAAAAATACCCTGTCCACCCTGTCTACCCTATCGCTTTGCGTCACCTTGATTCAAGAACAGAGCAGGATTTATAACGTTTTCAATGGATATCAAAGGGAAATCCGGCTCACTTCAAAGGGAGATCTGCATCAGATGAAAGGGAGATCTGCATCAGATGAAAGGGAGTTTTGCCTCACATCAAAGGGAGATAATTTTGCCCGTCTGTACCTTGCCATGTTAGTCACATTAATTTTGATGCGGTTGCCCTGACAATCTTTTGTTTTCCTAAAAGGTTTCCGAAAGTCTGCGTATATTTGCGGTCTTAAATATCGCATTAATGGACGAAACGATCAAAAATATACGCATGGATGCGTATAAGTATGTGCTGCCCGAAGAGCGTATAGCCAAACATCCGCTGGCGCAGCGCGACCAAGCCAAACTATTGGTACACACCCGCAAGGGTAAAATGACCAGTAGTATCTTTGCCGATCTGGGGTCTTATTTGCCAAAGAAATCAATCTTGGTATTCAACAACACCAAAGTGATACAAGCCCGCCTCCATTTTCGCAAAGAGAGTGGCGCCTTGATCGAAGTGATGTGTCTGGAACCTGCCGAACCGACTGACTACGCGTTAAACTTCCAACAGACGGAACATGCTGCGTGGATTTGCCTGATAGGCAATCTCAAGAAGTGGAAAGAGGGAGTGCTCAAACGCGAGCTGACGGTCAAGGGAGCATCGATAACCCTCACTGCCACCCGCGCAGGTGAACGAGGCGTGGGGCATTGGATCGACTTTCGATGGGACAACTCCGATCTTACCTTCTCGGACATCCTCGAAGCCTTCGGCGAACTACCCATCCCTCCCTATCTGAACCGCGAGACGGAAGAGAGCGACAAAGACGACTACCAAACCGTTTACTCCAAAGTAGAGGGGTCGGTAGCGGCTCCCACCGCCGGTCTGCACTTCACCCCCGAACTGATCGATTCACTGCGTGCACAAGGCGTAGAAACAGCAGAGCTGACCCTGCACGTGGGCGCCGGAACCTTCAAGCCCGTGAAAAGCGAAGAGATTGGCGGACACGAGATGCATACGGAATATTTCACTGTGACGCGCGATTGTTTAATGCAATTGGATACTCTTTTCAAGAATGAACACATCGTCGCTGTCGGAACCACTTCGGTACGCGCCTTAGAGAGCCTGTATGTATTGGGCGACCGAGCGTTTAAGTGGTTCGAGTATATGGTGGCGTATAATAGTAAACATGAACTAACGGGTATTATGGATCCGCCGGAGGATATCGACATGCATGTGGGTCAATGGGATGGCTACGACTTCATGGATATCGACGGGAGGCTTGACCCTCAGAATGAGAAGCGGAGAAAATCCAGACCACGACACCACCACATCAGAGTGCTTGTGGAGTATATGAAGAAGAAAAACTTAGACGTATTGAACGTCAGCACCCAGCTCATCATCGCTCCCGGCTATACGTATCAGTTCGTCGACGCCATTATCACCAACTTTCACCAACCCGGCAGCACATTGCTGCTGCTCGTTGCCGCAGCAATGGAGAAAGAGAAAGACTGGCGCGAAATGTACGACTATGCGCTGAAGCACGATTTCCGCTTCTTGAGCTACGGCGATGCCACATTGCTCTTGGATGTGTGATGACGTGATACGATTCTTTTCGTGATGACGGTTATTTAAGTTCTTTAACATGAGAGCAGACGCAGTATTTCTCCCCCCTCCTGCATTTTATAGACGAAAGCAGACAGGTCACCGCCTGTACAAAGAACATAGAAGAAGTTATCAGATGAAAATACTCAATCGCATCATCATCATTGCACTCGTAGGATGGAACATCATCGGCATGCAATCGTGTATGAACGCACCCGAAGATAATGACATCGGTGCCAATACAGACATTGACAGTTATCTTGCCATGTGTACCCTCAAGCTCTTGGCGGAAAGGGACTACTATTTCGCCTTAGACAATGGCGACAAGATGTATCCGGGAGATACAACCCTAATCCTTAACTATCCTTTGGTGGACGGACAGCGTACGATTGTACGCTTCCTCCCACTGACGGCAAACAAGCCGGGATATAAGTATAATGTTAAGGTGATTCAGATAGAGAACATACAATCGAACGACATCATTCGGTTGACCGAAGAAAATGCCGACAGCATCGGAAACGACCGCATCAACGTAGACCGCGCGTGGCTATCGGGCAACTACCTGAACATTGAATACCTTTTCTACCAGAGTAAATCGCCACAACAACCTCATCGCCTAAACATGGTCGTTAGCCCCGCAACAACCGCAGCCGATGCAAACTATCTCAATCTGGAGTTCAGACACAATGCTTGCCAAGACGAAGAGGTCGTCAAGAATGTTGGACTGATTTCATTCAGATTAGATAGTGTAGCCGATGCCTTCGCAGGAAAGAAAGGGGTGAAAGTGTGGGTCAACACCATCTATGACGGAAAGCAAATATACACAGCCGACAAACAAAAATAGCGTTAGCAAAAACAAAAAAAGCTAAATAAACAGGGCAGAAGAACGAACAATTAGGCGTTTTTCTGCTTTTTTTATTACCTTTAGCCGACTTACTTACAAACAATCTCATGAAACAAAAGAAAATTCTTTCTCTCACACTGTCGCAATTAAAGCAACTATATCGCCATGAATTGCCTTATGTGGTACAAATAGCACTACAATGTGCTGATGTAGAAACATTTAGTCGAAACATTGCCGACTATATCGAAATGCACTATGACACTGCTACGCCCGAAGCGGCAAACATGCTAAGCTTAATAGCATACAACGGCAGAGACATTTACGAACTCTCTACCGACCGGCAGATACACGTCACCACCCTCTCATTGCTCCACAACTTCCTGACCGACAAACTCACGGAAGAGATAGAAACCGATGCGCTTATCGACCTCTTCATGCAGTTTAAACGAATGCAATCGCCCACCTTGCCGCAACATGCCTCCCGCCAAGTAGTGAAGACATGGATGGAACGATGGCAGAGCGGATTAGACGAAGAGGTGCAACAGATTCGCGACCGGAACAAAGAGCGCATCCTGCATATCTTGTTACAGAAGATAGAACATCAAAAATCGACCACCTCGCGTTATCACTTCAACGAAGAGATGAACTACGAAGAGAAGTATCGCAAAGTGAGCGAATGGTGGAACGACTTCCGGTTTCAGCTCGTGATGGCAGCCAAAAGCCCGACAGAGATAAACCGGTTGTTGGGCAACACGCTCTCGGACGAAACCATGTATCTCTTGTCGCGCGCCCGCAAAAAGGGGATGCCGTTTTTCGTAACGCCCTATTACCTCTCCCTGCTAAACTGCACCGACAGCGGATACAACGACGAAGCACTACGAAGCTACATCTTGTACTCGCCGCAATTGGTCGAAACCTACGGACAGATACGTGCGTGGGAGCGCGAAGATGTCGTAGAAGCCGGCAAACCCAATGCTGCCGGCTGGTTACTGCCCGAAGGGCACAACATACATCGCCGCTATCCCGAAGTGGCAATCCTGATTCCGGATACCATGGGACGCGCCTGCGGTGGATTATGTGCCTCCTGCCAACGCATGTACGATTTTCAGAGTAAACGCCTCAACTTCGAATTCGACACCTTGAAACCCAAAGAGACGTGGGAGAAGAAACTGCGACGCCTCATGAACTACTTCGAAGAGGATACCCAGTTGCGCGACATCCTCATTACCGGCGGAGATGCACTGATGAGCCAGAACAAAACACTTGCCAACATACTTGATGCCGTATACCGCATGGCTCTTCGCAAACAGAAAGCCAATCTGCTACGCCCCGAAGGAGAGAAATATGCCGAGTTGCAGCGCGTGCGTTTGGGTACGCGACTGCCGGTCTATCTGCCGATGCGCATCAACGACGAGCTGGTGGAGATTTTGCGCACGTTTCGCCAAAAAGCATCGGATATCGGTGTCAGCCAGTTCTTTATTCAGACGCATTTCCAAACACCGCTCGAAATCACGCCACAGGCACGCGAGGGCATCCAACAACTGCTGGATGCCGGTTGGAAGGTCACCAATCAGCTGGTCTTCAACGTTGCTGCTTCTCGACGCGGACATACTGCCCAACTGCGACGGATGCTCCACGAACTGGGGGTGGTGTGCTATTATACCTTCTCGGTCAAAGGATTCGAAGAGAACAACGCTGTCTTTGCTCCCTGTGCCCGTTCCATGCAGGAACGCTGTGAAGAGAAACATCCCATGCTCTCTACCGACCGCAATGTGCTCAATCTGCCCGGCATCGGCAAAAGCATGACCTTCAAGCTGGTAGGAATTACCCCCGAAGGGAAACGCATCCTTTGCTTCGACCACGATGCCAATCGCCGACACAGCCCCATCATAGGTCAAATGGGGAAAGTATATATCGTTGAAAACAAATCGATCGCTGCCTACCTGCGACAGCTCGGCAGCATGGGCGAGAACCCCGAAGAGTATAACAGCATCTGGAACTACACCGAGGGAAAAACCGAACCGCGTATCGGCATGTATCAATATCCGGATTTCCCGTTTCGCATCACCGACAAAATGAGCAATCTTCGGTTAACGTAGTAAATACATACCGGCTCATCGGCAGATATTAGTTGTTGCCACACGAAACATGTTCGGCTTTGTCGCGCGCATCGGCTGTGTGCAGCAGTTGGCGGAAATCTTTGATGTCGACGACCAGCAAGGTAAAGCAAATGATGCCGCTCGAATAGATCAGAGAATCGGGTATCAATACCTCCAGCACCAAGATAAGCATGATGAGTATCCGCACCTCGGTAGGGCCGAATATACCCGAATCGATCGTGTAGGTATCTACTATCTTATAGCGCAACAGAGCCATCATCATAGCCCAGCCGTAGAGGCACACAAACATAAACCCTATAAATTCTTTCGGGTCGGGCGCATAATAGATGTAGGCAGCGCCAATCAAGATATTGGCAAACCAGTCGACAATAAAATCGAGCGAGAAGCCATACCACTTGCGCGGGGTCTGCCGGTAATAAGCCAGACGTCCGTCGAGCGAATCGCCGAACCAGTTTATAAACAATCCGACAATGCCCAATAACAGCCACCCCCGCCCGACAGATCTGCCCAGCACAAAACTGCCTGCCGTAATCAAACTGCCTGCAAGTCCGATAAGAGTAAGCATGTCAGACGTAATAAAGCGTGGGATACGACGTACAAAAAATACTATCAACTGCTGCTCATGCCTCTTAAACAAATTCGTTCGATGGCGATTGGCCGTAATACGCTCCAATGCCTCTGCTTTTTCTTTCTGTTTATTCATGACTTTTTTTCTGCTGCAAAAGTAGGTATAAATAACAAGTTTTCGTACGTTTGCCCCGGAAAACGATAAAAACAGCTGCAAAATGAAAGATAAATTGATAGACGACGAGCTGCTGAGCCGTATTTTGCCCGCCTTGACGCGCGCTTGGCTGAAGCGACCGGTCATGAAAATAGCCGGATTAGGCATAGCGAATCGCATTTACGATCATGCCAAGCATCTGACGGGTACCAACATCACCGACGACATGCTGGATTACCTCGGCGTGACACGACGTACACACAACATACAGGTATTGCGCAAGTTAGACGGACAACCTTTTATCACTGTTTCCAACCATCCGTTCGGACATATTGACGGATTGATGCTAATCGGCGAGGTTGCCAAGGTGCGTGCCGACTTCAAAGTGATGGTCAATTGGATGCTTCATCAGATAGATATTCTCGAAAACTACTTCATCGGCGTCAATCCTTACACCGAGGGTCAATTCAAAAACTCCAGTGTAGGGGGCGTGAAGGCTTGCCTCACCCATCTTCAGGGCGGGCATCCGCTGGGACTCTTTCCGGCAGGTACCATTTCAAAGAATATCGGGCACGGACAAGCTTACGACCGCAACTGGTTGCCGTCGGTCGTCAAGATGATACAACGGGTAGGGGTATGTGTGGTGCCTGCCTATATCTCCGGGCACAACTCGGCTTTCTTTAATTTTCTGGATCGTTTTCCGTGGTGGGTGCGCAACATTCGCCTTTGTCACGAGTTCGAGACACATCGGGGGGAGACCGTTCATCTGGTGTTTGGCGAACCCGTTACACCGGAGACTTTGCAAAAATACGACGACATTCCCCGCCTTGCCGACTTCCTGCGCAACGAGACTTACGCGTTGAAGGCGATGATCTGATACGCTATCGCCACTCCTTTATATGCCGCTTTAGATTACTTCGACTTGCCCGGTTTGCCCGCAATAAGAGGTCATCCGTCTTATCCGTGTCATCCGTGTGCCATTTGATTTTCGAATTTAGCTTTCACTTTTCAATTTGGAGTCAGCTTTGGGTGCAAAACGGAGATTTTTGTGTAAGTTTGCACGTTTTAAACGACATACACCATTTATGAATAATCAACGGTACATGATGCGCGGTGTGAGCGCATCCAAAGAGGACGTACACAACGCCATCCGGCGCATCGATAAAGGCATCTATCCGCATGCCTTTTGCAAAATCATCCCCGACATACTGGGTGGCGACCCCGACTACTGCAACATCATGCACGCCGACGGCGCCGGCACCAAATCGTCGCTCGCCTACCTCTACTGGCGCGAAACGGGCGACCTCTCCGTATGGAAGGGTATCGCACAAGATGCGCTCATCATGAACCTCGACGACCTGCTCTGCGTAGGTGCCACCGACAATATCTTAGTCTCCTCCACCATCGGACGCAACAAACTGCTCGTCCCCGGCGAAGTCATCTCTGCCATCATCAACGGCACCGACGAGCTGCTGGCTGAGCTGCGCGGGATGGGCATCGGCGTCTATGCCACCGGCGGCGAGACTGCCGACGTGGGCGACCTCGTGCGCACCCTCATCGTCGACAGTACCGTGACCTGCCGTATGCGTCGTGCCGACGTCATCGACAACGCCCACATCCGCCCGGGCGATGTCATCGTAGGCCTCGCCTCCTACGGACAAGCCACCTACGAGCACGCCTACAACGGCGGCATGGGCAGCAACGGACTGACCAGCGCCCGCCACGATGTCTTCCAGAAATACCTCGCAGAGAAATATCCCGAGAGCTACGACCCCGCCCTCCCCGCCGACCTCGTCTACTCGGGCGCCCTCCGTTTAGATTCGCCCGTCGACGGCTCCCCCCTCAATGCCGGACAGCTCGTCCTCTCACCCACCCGCACCTACGCCCCGGTCATCAAGCAGATGCTCGACGCCCTCCGCCCCCACATCCACGGCATGGTACACTGCTCGGGCGGCGCACAAACCAAAGTGCTCCACTTCGTGGGCGACCGCTGCCGCGTGGTCAAAGACCACCTCTTCCCCATCCCCCCCCTCTTCCGCACCATCCAATCCCAAAGCGGCACTGACTGGGCAGAGATGTACAAGGTCTTCAACATGGGACACCGCATGGAGATCTACCTCGCACCCGAACATGCCGACCGTGTCATCGACATTTCCGCCTCGTTCGGCATACCGGCACAGATCGTGGGTCGCGTCGAAGAGAGCGAGAAACGGGAATTGGTGATACGCAGCGAAGTAGGGGAGTATTGGTATTGAAAGGAAATATATCTGACATATTATTCATAATCAAATAAAGATGAAACAATTCCTATACATTTCAACACTGTTTATTACCCTGCTGTCGTGCTCTGTTCCGCCCACGCTGGAGGGGGTATGGGTGAGCGCCTACGAGCAAACCCCTCGCCAACCCGACCGGCAACTCGTAACAAAAGTCATTACGATCGATAAGGACTCCATCCTTGTACATTCCTTCTATGCCGGATACGAAAACGGGGAAGATACGAATAAGATACCCTACCAATTACTAAAAGATTCCATCCGAACCATCGTCGAAGAGGATGAAGAGATCATGGCGTATTCGTTCAAGAAAGATAGCCTCGTTCTGACAAGCCGAGACAGCACACGAACCGTATACTTTCGCTATCCGCCGCGTAAGCTCAAACTGAATCGACTCAGCGATGCTTATCGATGGAGCTGTGACACCGGCGACGGAACCATAGAATTTATGTCCGACAGTACCTTACTCTATAATAACCCCATCGGCGAATCGCACAAGCGATGGGCATTCTATAAGCAGACCGACGACTATCTGCTGTTTTATATGGACGGTCCTTACCCACTGATGGTGTTCCCTTTGTCGGGCAACGCTGACAACTTCACTGCCCGAACCAACTTCGATGGCAAAATGCGGTATCAATTTGTTAAGCAGGCAGACAACCCTGTCGTACCCGATATTGTAGGCAAATGGAAACTGCAACAAATGGCGCTTACCCAAAGTGATTTTCCGGGTGGAGACACGCTGATACACTACAAAAATAATCCCATTGTTGAGATTACCTCCGACTCTATCTTCTGGGGGCAGATACACTATGGTTATCAGTGGGATCATACCAAACAATATCTGTTGTGCTACTTCATCGGCATAGACAGTAACGACGAAGGGGGAGGGCAAGACTTTACTACCTTCAAACTCATTACATCCTCCGGAACAGACCTCAATTTAGAGAGGCAACGTTCGTACGGGGTATTCACATACACCTTTAGTAAATAACCCGATATGGCAAACAATATTTTAGAAAAGCTTGACGGTCTCGTCGCCCGTTTCGAGGAGATAGCAACCCTTATCACCGATCCGGCGGTCATTGCCGACCAAAAGCGCTATGTCCGCCTTGCCAAGGAGTATAAAGAATTGGACGACCTGATGCACGCCCGACGCGAATACATGCATCTGTTGGTCAACATTGACGAGGCAAAAGATATCCTGTCAAACGAAAACGATGCCGATATGCGCGAGATGGCACGCGAAGAGTTAGACAACAGCCAGACACGCCTGCCTCAATTAGAAGAGGAGATTAAACTGATGCTCGTCCCTGCAGACCCGCAAGATGCCAAAAACGTGATCCTCGAAATACGGGGAGGAACCGGAGGCGACGAGGCTGCCATCTTCGCCGGCGACCTTTTTCGTATGTACGGCAAGTTCTGTGAATCGAAAGGATGGAAGCTCGAAATATCCAGCGCCAATGAGGGAGCTGCCGGAGGGTTCAAGGAAATCATCTGCTCCATTATCGGAGAAAACGTATATGGCACGCTCAAATATGAATCGGGTGTGCATCGCGTACAACGTGTGCCGGCAACCGAAACACAAGGAAGGGTACACACCTCGGCTGCATCGGTAGCCGTGCTGCCTGAAGCCGAAGCATTCGACGTGGTTATCAACGAGGGAGAAATCAAATGGGATACCTTCAGAAGCGGAGGGGCAGGCGGACAAAATGTGAACAAGGTCGAATCGGGGGTCAGACTGAGATACAACTGGAAAAACCCCAACACCGGCATCACCGAAGAGATACTTATCGAATGTACCGAAACACGCGACCAACCCAAAAATAAGGAACGTGCCCTCTCGCGTCTTCGTACTTTTATTTACGACAAGGAGCACCAGAAGTATATGGATGACATCGCCTCACGGCGTAAAACCATGGTGTCGACCGGCGACCGTTCTGCCAAGATACGTACCTACAACTATCCACAAGGACGCATTACCGACCATCGCATCAATTACACCATTTACAACCTTGCCGCCTTCATGGATGGTGACATTCAAGATTGCATAGACCACCTCACCGTAGCAGAGAATGCCGAACGTCTCAAGGAGAGCGAGCTGTAAAAAAACAAAAGAAACTTTTTAGTTCTCATTTGCTTTACTTACTTTTGCCCCATTATTCACTATAACGCATGTTGCTGGTATGAAAACTTTAGAAAAATTGTTTGCAGAGAAGTTATTAAAGATAAAAGCAATCAAACTACAACCCGCTAACCCCTTTACTTGGGCTTCGGGCTGGAAATCGCCGTTCTATTGCGACAATCGTAAAACACTCTCTTATCCGTTGCTACGCAATTTCGTCAAGTTAGAGATTACCCGTTTGATATTAGAGCGATTCAGCACAGTCGACGCCATTGCCGGTGTAGCCACAGGTGCTATACCACAAGGCGCATTGGTGGCCGATGCACTCAATCTGCCCTTTGTGTATGTACGTTCCACGCCCAAAGACCACGGATTAGAGAATCTCATCGAAGGCGAACTGCGTCCGGGAATGAAAGTGGTAGTGGTCGAAGACCTTATCTCTACCGGCGGGAGCAGCCTGAAGGCTGTCGATGCCATCCGACGCGACGGATGCGATGTTATCGGAATGGTAGCTGCCTACACCTACGGATTCCCCATAGCCGAAAAAGCATTCAAGGATGCCAAAGTTCCGCTGATCACCCTCACCAACTACGAAGCCGTGCTCGAAGTAGCCCTGCGCACCGGATACATCGAAAAGGAGGACGTGGAGACGCTCAACGAGTGGCGCAAAGATCCGGCACACTGGGGAGTAACAAAGCTGTAACCACCCGCCGTCCCTCATACCCACACCAAATTATGGAAGATATACGGATCATCATCAATCAATTAGGACCCATCCGAAACTCTGTTCTCGAACTGAAACCTTTCATGGTATTCTCAGGAGAATCGGGGCTGGGGAAAAGTTATGCGGCGTTCTTGGTGCATTACCTATATTTGCTTTGCACAAAGAGTGATAGGCTGGTTAGTTTCTTTGATGATAAGATCCCTATGGTAAAAGAGGCTCTGAGAAAACCGGAAACAGACAAGGTAATTCTTAGAATAAGTACAATAGAATTATTAGAATGGATCAACAAAGACGCAATACGTTATCTTTCTTATCTCATCGGTAATCGGTATTTTACCGGCGATGTACGTTTTGAAATACCTTTCAACAGAGAATCTTTCTCTTTTGAGTATCATACAATTGCGCGTACAGTGACTGGAGAAGCGAGCAATACAAATTATGTGATTGCATTATATAATCACGGGCTTGAGATATCGTCTATTGGTGCTATAACGTCCAAAAACTTTGCATGGTTATTTAGCTCTTTCTTATATGATTCTATATGGGGGTATGCACAAAGAGAAAGAACTTATTTAATGCCCCCCTCTCGTGGTTCTTTAGTCGAGTTGAAAGCTATCCCCAACTTTCAGTCGGGCATGTATATTGAATTTATGGAGGATAAGGATAAGCTTAATCGAGCGATGCCTGTCCCTTATACTATCCCAGAACACCTTGCTCAATCCTTATATGCCATCAATAACGGTACTATTTTTGAATTGGGCGGTGATCTTTGGTACAAGACAGGCGATGTTACTATCCCTCTCACCGCCGCCGCCTCTTCTGTCAAAGAGCTGGCACCGCTTACGCTCTACTTGCAGAAGTATGAGTTGCAAGGCTCCTCCATCCTCTTTGAAGAACCCGAAGCCCACCTGCATCCGGCGCGCCAAATCAAGGTTGCCGACCTGCTGGGCTGTATGCTTGGTGAGGGATGTCATATTCAGTTGACAACGCACAGCGACTACTTTTTGAAACGGCTGAACAATCTCATGATGCTATTTCGATTGAAAGAGAAATATGCAGAAGCCTATCATGCAATCAGTGAGGAGTATGATGTGAAAGAGTACAACTTGATTAATCCCGCATCGGTTAATGCTTATGTAATGGAGAAAGGAGAAGATGGCTACACGCAAATCCGGAAACAGGAGATTACGGAAGAGGGAATACCTTATGATTCTTTCCACAAGGTAATCATAGATGATATAAAAATGTCGCAGAAACTACGTGATGCGTTTAAGAAGTAAGCAAGGGTATGAACATCTGCGACTTAAAAACTATATTACCGACATACGACATCTCTCTTCATAAGAATAAGTTTTGCATTTCGGAAGATTTGAGAAAAAAACCGCAAGCTAAAGTCACATCATTGGAATTAACTAATGCCGATTTTTATAGCATTGATACCAATATCATAACGAGACTAAACGCCCTCTTCACAGAGAGGGCGCCCGAAATCCTGCGCAAGGATTGCGACGGCATTGTGATGTTGAAGAAAGCTGATAAAGTCTATTTTATCTTGTGTGAGTTAAAGTCTACTTTTGATTCAGCCGATTTATATAAGGCGATGCACCAAATCGTATCATCCTATATTAAGCTGAATATGGTATTGAATCTGCTGGATGGGTATAACAGCAAGGATTGTGTTTATCGAGGTCTCATTGTCAGCCTGCCTTTGGAAGATAATTCATCGTATGCGTTAGAGTTGAAGAATCGTCTACTCTTGCCTGATACGCAACGCTACAAGAAAGATTCGATATGGGCTGCCGAACTCTTTTGCAATCGCGGGTCGACCTTGAAAGCAACAGAGTGCGAAAAGCTCAACGGCATCCCCCTCAGCCCCTCCTGTCTTTTCGACGAGTTGGAGTTCCATTATATAGACACCCACGGCAGCAACTTCGTAAGCATTGACATCACCTCCTATCTATAACCCCGCGTCGGCACAGCCATACGCCCGTCCCCCTTTTAATTTTTAATTTTTATTTTCATGACCAAATACGAAAGTAGCATCAAATCCATCGAGGCATCGCCGCAGGCGGTGTATGAAACGTTGTCCGACTTGAACAATCTGGAGAAGATCAAGCAGCGCCTGCCCGAAGATAAGGTGAAAGGGCTGAGCTTTGACGCCGAGAGCATCACCATGGAGGCTCCGATGGGCAAGGTCACGATGCATATCGTGGAGAAAGAGCCATATAAGTGCATCAAGTTTACCACTACCGCGTCGCCCTTGCCGTTCAACCTCTGGATACAAATTGTACCCTCGGGCGAGGCGGCGTGCAAGATGCGCCTCACCGTGGGGCTGGAACTGAACCCCTTTATGAAAGGCATGGTACAGAAACCCCTGCAAGAGATGCTGGAAAAGATTGCCACGATGCTCGCCCTCATCCCCTATAACGAAATCAAACAGCAATGAATAAACTCTGGGAAAAATCGACGCAAGTAGATGAAGCCATCGAACGCTTCACCGTAGGACGCGACCGCGAAATGGATGTATATCTTGCCAAGTACGACGTGCTTGGCTCGATGGCGCATATCACCATGCTCGAAAGCATCGGGCTACTTACCGCCGGAGAGCTTAAACTGCTGCTCGCGGAATTGAAAAATATCTATGCCACCGCCCAACGGGGTGAGTTTGTCATCGAAGAGGGAGTAGAAGATGTACATTCGCAAGTAGAACTCATGCTGACCCGTAGATTGGGAGATATAGGTAAAAAGATACACAGCGGTCGGTCGCGCAACGACCAAGTGCTGCTCGACTTGAAACTATTTACCCGTACCCGGATGAAGCAAATAGCCGAAGCGGTAGAGCAGCTGTTTTATGTATTGATAGAACAAAGCGAACGCACCAAGAACTTCCTGATGCCCGGCTATACGCATTTGCAGATTGCCATGCCCTCTTCGTTCGGACTATGGTTTGGCGCGTATGCCGAAAGTCTGACCGACGATATGCTCTTTTTGCAAGCCGCTTTCAAAATGTGTAACCGCAATCCGCTGGGGTCGGCAGCCGGCTACGGCTCGTCGTTTCCGCTCAACCGCACCATGACCACCCGCCTGCTGGGCTTCGATTCGCTCAACTACAACGTGGTGTATGCACAGATGGGGCGCGGAAAGATGGAGCGCAACGTAGCTTTTGCTTTGGCAACCATTGCCGGAACACTCTCCAAACTGGCGTTTGATGCTTGTTTGTTCAATAGTCAGAACTTCGGATTTGTGAAGCTGCCCGACGAGTGTACCACCGGTTCGAGCATCATGCCCCACAAGAAGAACCCCGACGTGTTTGAACTGATACGCGGCAAGTGTAACAAACTGCAAGCGCTGCCCCAGCAGATCATGATGATTGCCAACAACCTTCCTTCGGGCTATTTTCGTGATTTGCAAATCATCAAAGAGATCTTTCTGCCTGCTTTTCAGGAGATGGAGGATTGCTTGCAAATGACTACTTACATTATGAGCGAAATCAAGGTGAACGAACACATCCTCGACGACAGCAGGTACGACCTGATCTTTAGTGTAGAAGAGGTCAACCGCTTGGCAAACGAAGGAATGCCGTTCCGCGATGCCTATAAAAAAGTGGGTATGGACATCGAAGCCGGACGTTTCACCCCTCGCAAAGAGGTACATCACACGCACGAAGGCAGCATTGGAAATTTGTGCAACGACGCCATTGAAGCGCTGATGGAAAAGGTGGTTGCCGGATTCAATTTTGATACGATGGAGGCGGCAGAAAAGGCGCTGCTCACCCCATGAAAAGGCGATTGTGCCTCATGAAGGGCGGAGCCATGATATGCATGATCGTCGCGACGGCTCTTGGCGGATGCACCAAACCCTACGAATCGAGCATACCGTCGGTCTCGTTTGTCTTTACATGCAGCCTCGTACAAGCCGATTATGCACTAATCACCACGCCCGGACAGTTTAAGAAGGTCACTAAAAACCAAAACGGTTTGCCCGTGGGCTATGCCGGACTGATCATCGGTCAGTCGGTATTCTCCGACGGGCAAACGTATGTGGCTTACGATGCCGCTTGCCCCGTAGAGGCTCTTCCCAACATCTCCGTCGACCTGAAGAACGATGGGATAGGTACTGCCGTATGTTCCCATTGTGGTGCCACCTACAATCTGAGTAGCAGTGGGTTCCGTAGCGACGGAAAAGGACAGGAGGTGTTGCGCTCGTATCCCGTTATTGTGACGGGGGCAACCTTGCAAGTGCGCAATTGAAAACAAATAGAAGTATAAATTAGGCAAAAATTGTGTCATTTTGTTAGTTATTCAAAGTATATACGTATATTTGCAGCTGATTTACCTTACAGAATGACAATGAACACCTATGATTCACCTATTTTGCTTATTTATACCGGCGGCACCATCGGCATGATTGAGAATCCCGAGACCGGCGCTTTGGAGAACTTTAGCTTCGAGCAACTCCGGAAACATATTCCCGAGTTGCAACTCTACTCTTTCCATATTGACTCTTACCAGTTCGATCCACCCATAGATTCGTCGGACATGGATCCTGATGCTTGGCGAAGGTTGGCACATATCATTAGCGAACAGTACGACCATTATGCCGGCTTCGTGATTCTTCACGGTACGGATACAATGGCGTTTACCGCTTCTGCCCTAAGTTTTATGCTCGAGGGTCTGGACAAGCCCGTCATCCTGACCGGCTCTCAGCTTCCCATCGGTGTCTTGCGTACCGACGGCAAGGAGAATCTGCTAACTAGTATAGAGATTGCTTCGGCGCGCGATGACAACGGTGTGCCTATCGTTCCCGAGGTGAGTATCTTCTTCGAGAACCACCTTATGCGCGGCAATCGGACCACCAAAATCAATGCCGATAACTTCAATGCTTTCCGTTCGTTCAACTTTCCCGTACTGGCGAAGGCAGGCATACATATTAAGTACAACAACTTTCGGTTGCATCCTGCCGATGTTCATCCCCAGCTGAAGGCACACTACCTGCTCGATACCAATGTAGCTATACTCAAACTTTTTCCCGGCATTCAGGAAAACGTGGTCAACGGCATACTGAACATCGAAGGGTTGAAGGGGGTGGTACTGGAAACCTACGGTTCGGGAAATGCACCGCGTAAAGAGTGGTTCTTAAACAGTTTGAAAAAGGCTTGCGATAGCGGTATCGTGATTGTCAATGTGACCCAGTGCAATGCGGGAATGGTCGAGATGGAACGTTACGAAACCGGATACCGCCTCCAAGAGGTCGGCGTAGTATGTGGATACGACAGTACGACCGAGAGCGCCGTCACCAAACTGATGTTTTTACTCGGACACGGTCTCACGCCCGAAGAGTTGCGTCGGCAGATGAAATGTTCTTTGGCAGGGGAGATTAGCTATTATACGAAAATAAACCTCTAAATTTGTACCGCCTTAGCAAGATGCTAAGTTGTTTGAGAATTAAGAACTTAAAAATCAGATAACTCATGGAGTACAATTTTAGAGCCATTGAACAGAAATGGCAACAACGATGGGTAGAGAACCAAACCTACCGTGTGAAGGAAGACACAACTAAGCCGAAATACTACGTGCTGAATATGTTTCCCTATCCCAGCGGCGCAGGACTGCACGTGGGACATCCGTTGGGATACATTGCATCGGACATTTATGCACGCTACAAACGACTTCAAGGATTTAATGTACTCAATCCCATGGGATACGACGCCTACGGACTCCCTGCCGAACAGTACGCCATACAGACCGGACAACATCCGGCTATTACCACCGTCAAGAATATCAACCGCTATCGCGAACAGCTCGACAAGATGGGTTTCTCGTTCGACTGGAGCCGCGAAGTGCGCACGTGCGACCCTCCATATTACCACTGGACGCAATGGGCGTTCGAGAAGATGTTCAACAGCTTCTACTGCAACGCCTGTCGGCAGGCTCGCCCCATCGAAGAGCTGATAGCCAAGTTTGCCGCCTCCGGTACCGAAGGGGTGAACGTGGCTTGTACCGAAGAGCTTGCCTTCACTGCCGGCGAATGGCTGGCCATGAGCGACTGCGAACGAGAGGAGATGCTGATGAACTACCGCATAGCCTATCTGGGTGAGACGATGGTGAACTGGTGCCCCGACTTGGGTACCGTGCTTGCCAACGATGAGGTGGTCGACGGCGTAAGTGAACGCGGCGGCTTCCCCGTTGTGCAAAAGAAGATGCGCCAATGGTGCCTGCGCGTGTCGGCATACTCACAACGCCTGCTCGACGGGTTGGATACCGTGGCATGGAGCGATTCGCTCAAAGAGACCCAACGCAACTGGATCGGGCGAAGCGAAGGCGCCGAAGTGCAGTTCCGCGTGAAAGACAGCGACATGGAATTCACCATTTTCACCACCCGCGCCGACACCATGTTCGGCGTCACCTTCATGGTCTTGGCGCCCGAGAGCGAGCTGGTACCGAAGGTTACCACCCCCGACCGTCGAGCCGACGTAGACGCCTATCTCGAACGCACCAAGAAGCGTACCGAACGCGAACGCATGGCCGACCGCAGCGTGACGGGTGTTTTCTCGGGCAGTTATGCCATCAATCCCTTTACCGAGGAGGCTGTGCCTATCTGGATCAGCGATTATGTATTGGCTGGCTACGGTACCGGAGCCATCATGGCTGTGCCGGCGCACGACAGCCGCGACTACGCCTTTGCACGCCACTTCGGATTAGATATTCGCCCGCTCATTGAAGGATGCGATGTGAGCGAGGAGAGCTTCGACGCCAAAGAGGGCATCATGACCAATTCCGGCTTCCTCAACGGGCTGACGGTAAAAGAAGCCATCGCCCGCACCAAGCAATACATCGTGGAGCGTGGCATCGGCAAGGTGAAGGTGAACTTCCGTCTGCGCGATGCCACCTTCTCCCGTCAACGTTATTGGGGCGAACCGTTCCCCGTCTATTATAAGGAGGGAATGCCCTGCCTGATTCCCGAAAGCTGTCTCCCGCTGGAGCTACCCGATGTTGATACCTATCAGCCCACCGCCACCGGCGAACCGCCGTTGGGCAATGCCACACACTGGGCATGGGACACGGTAAACCACTGTGTGGTAGATAACGAACGAATCGACCGGATCACCGTCTTCCCGCTCGAACTGAATACCATGCCGGGATTTGCCGGTTCCAGCGCTTACTATCTGCGCTACATGGATCCGCACAACGAGCATGCACTCGTTTCGCCCGAAGTTGTGAACTACTGGCAGTGTGTTGACCTCTACGTGGGTGGCACCGAGCATGCCACGGGACACCTCATTTACTCGCGCTTCTGGAACAAGTTTCTCTTCGACTTGGGCGTATCCGTTACCGAGGAGCCGTTCCAAAAGTTGGTCAATCAGGGTATGATACAGGGACGGAGCAACTTTGTCTATCGCATCAAGGATAGCAACACCTTCGTATCGCTCAACCTGAAAGAGCCATACGACACCACCCCGCTGCACGTCGATGTGAACATGGTCTCGAACGACATCCTCGATCTGGATGCCTTCCGTGTCTGGCGACCCGAATATGCCGACGCCGAGTTCATTCTCGAAGAGGGCAAGTACATCTGTGGATGGGCAGTAGAGAAGATGAGCAAGTCGATGTACAACGTCGTCAATCCCGATATGATTGTAGAACGCTACGGCGCCGATACGTTGCGTATGTACGAGATGTTCCTCGGACCGGTAGAGCAGTCCAAGCCGTGGGATACCAACGGCATCGACGGCGTGCACCGTTTCCTGAAGAAGTTCTGGGCGCTTTTCTACGGTCGCAACGATCAATATTTAGTGACCGGCGAAGTGCCTACCGCCGAGGAGCTGAAGTCGCTCCATAAACTAATCAAAAAGGTGACGGGCGATATTGAGCAGTTCTCGTACAACACCTCGGTGAGCGCTTTCATGATCTGTGTCAATGAGTTGACAGCCATGAAATGCAGTAAGCGCGACATCTTGCTTCCGCTGGTGGTGACGCTGGCGCCCTTTGCTCCCCACGTGTGCGAGGAGCTGTGGGAAACGTTGGGCGGTACCGGGTCGGTATGCGATGCCCGGTGGTATGTCTACAACGAAGCGTATCTGGCAGAAGCCAACGTCAACTATACCGTCTCCTTCAACGGCAAGGCGCGTTTCACCGAATCGTTTCCCGCCGATTCTGACAAGGAGGTCGTAGAAGCTGCCGTCATGGCAGACGAACGCTCTGCCAAATGGATAGAAAACAAGCAGGTGTTGAAGGTGGTATTTGTACCCAACAAGTTAATCAACATAGTTATTAAGTAACATGCATCTATTCCAACAACCAAATCGTGCGCTCCTGATGCGCGAACTTCGCGATTACGTGTTCATCACATTCGGGCTGTTTTTGTATGCTTTGGGATGGGCAGCTTTCTTGTTGCCCTACCAGATAACTACCGGAGGAACAACGGGTATCGGCGCTATTATCTTTTACAGCACCGGCTTTCCTATTCAGTACTCTTACTTCCTCATTAATGTGTTTCTGATGGTGTTTGCCGTCAAAATACTGGGACCGCGGTTCAGCATCAAGACTGGCTATGCCATCCTGATGCTTACGTTTCTGCTGGCATTCCTGCAAAAGATGGTCAACGGCGCCGATGGTATTCCTCCGCAAGTGCTGGGACCGGGACAAGACTTTATGGCTTGCCTCATTGGAGCCATCATGTGCGGCATTGGATTGGGTGTAGTGTTCAACAGCAACGGAAGCACGGGCGGCACCGACATCATCGCCGCCATTGTGCACAAGTATCGCGACATCACATTGGGACGCATGATTATGGCGTGCGACGTGGTGATTATCTCATCGTGCTACTTTATCTTTCATGACTGGCGCCGCGTCATCTTCGGTTTTGTGACCCTGTTCGTGATTGGTTTTGTGCTCGATTATGTGGTAAACAGCATCCGCCGAAGCGTGCAGTTTCTTATCTTCTCCAAAGAGTATGAGAAGATTGCCGATCGGATCACGCACGAAACACACCGGGGTGTCACCGTGATAGATGGTGTGGGATGGTATAGCAAGAACGATGTAAAGGTGCTCATCGTGGTGGCATACAAACGTCAGTCGGTCGAGATATTCCGCTTGATAAAGGATGTCGACCCCCACGCCTTCATCTCGCAAAGCGCCGTTATCGGTGTGTATGGCGAAGGATTTGACCGTCTGAAGGTGAGCGCGCCGAAAAAGAATGCCCAATAATTTCGTAACCGCCGTTACCGTAACGGCGGTTATGAAAACGATAAATGTATGAAATCCTACAACAGAAGCAGCGAGTTAACCGATATGTAGCGGAGAAGCGATGTTTTAGAAGCGATAGCCCACGCCGATAGAAATATTGTTGTTGTGCACGCTATCACCTGAGCCTTCGCTGGCAGCAACATTAGCCAAACCCAATTGCTCATCGAGGCGAATGGAGAACTTACCCATTTCTACTGACACACCGAGAGCTAAACCGGCATCAAAGCGTCTCATACCGGATGCTAAACCTTCGGTTTCTCCAAATGTGTTGATGCTGATATCTACTCCGTCCGACGAAACGCTTACCTTACCGCCAACGCCGTAGGCTACATAAGGTCCCAGACCGAAAACCAGATTTACCCGGTCGGAAACCGGAACACGAAGAGCTGCCATGACGGGCAGTTCGAGATACACGGCGTTGAGCTGTACGGTCGTCCCGCCGTCACTCTCTCGAGTACCTTTCGCTGTGAGAGACAGTGATGGTTGCAACGACCATCGCTCGTTAAAAGCATACTCCATACCTACACCCAAGTTGTAGCCGACTTTGAGATCGCCGCTCTCACCTTCGCCTCGCATGTTACTTAGATTTAATCCTGCTTTGGCATTCCAGCTCACTTGTGCCGAAGCCATGATCGTTACCATGCACAACAGTGCTAAAAGCATTTTTCTTTTCATAAAACTTTTGATTTAGTTGGTTAATAATAACTTAATAAACATATAATATAGAAGATTCGTCGACGGGTTTTTCATCATTTGTTTGTAATAGAAACGACACATTATCGATATACTGCATACACCCCTTTATATTTGCAACCTTTAACTTTCCGGCGATAAGCTCCCGGGCACATCGCCGGAAACTTGTCACCACACGGCGTGTTTGATACATCCATATTGCTTCATGATCGGCGTCTAAAGGCGGTTGGACGCGCGTCTAACCATCGTTGGACGCCCGTCTAACCACCGTTGGACGCGCGTCTAACCACCGTTAGACGGGTGTCCAATCACTGTTAGGCTTATCTGCTTATCTTCCCTTACGAATAATCGGTTGATAGGTAAACTGATATAGGACTCTCCCTTCTAAAGTGTTGTTCCGGTTCACCTCAACAATTTCAGGAAGTCCGTTTTCGCCGGTTCTATATAAAAAGGAGTAAATAGTCCCGTCGAGACCGTCGCGTTGCTCGGTCATATAGCACCGGCTGCGTTTGCCTGCATATCCGCCGGCTTTGAGGTAGAAGTTATCGCACAAGGGCAGACTGTTTACGAAGCCGGTTTGGTCGAGTAGATAATTTAGGTCGAGATTGACAATGTCGGAATTGATGAGCGAAGCATTGCTGTAGCGCATTTCGATGCGGTTGTGTTCGTTATCGACAGGGTTATTGTCGGAGCCAAAGGTGAGCAGGGTGAGGTTTCCTTCGTCGTAAGTCGCGGTAGTGGCCACGGTTTGCGTACCCGTCTCTGTGCTTGCCGATGTATAGGTGCCCGACGTGAGGTAGCCGTCGGTGTATTGCAGCGCTCCGTCGACAGTCGTACCAAAAGCAATATACTTGTAGTTGCTTACGTAGCCCGATGCGTCGATATTAAAGGTGCCTGTGGGATAGGTTTGACCACCGTTCAATGTGGTTTTCCTTTGCAGATTAATGGTATTCGCCTGCGAATAGTCATAATAGAAGCCACTTACGGCAGGATGCTCTTCTTGGGCAGCAGGATAAGTGCTGACATCCGTCAATTGTTGCCGGTCATTATAATAGAAGTCGGTGACAGTCACATTTTGCGGCACCATGGGCGAGGTGCGTGTGGCAGGATCGACATATCGGTACATCCGGGTGAGGAGGTAATAAGGATCGGGTACTTTCCCTTCGGTGTTGTAGGCAGATTGTGTGAGGGTGACCCGCTCTTCTGTCTGTCTGCTTCTCAGTATGACAGAAGCCGAACGGTCTTTTCCGCTGAAATTGGGTTCGAGCTTCAGGTATACGGTGTGATTGCCCGGAGCTGTGTTCCAGTTCTGGTCTTCGACGATCTGTACCCAAGCATCGGGAGCGAACATTTGCCATTCGGCATCGGCTGTGAATGTGAACCAGGCAACCACGCTGCTGGCATAGAGTGTTTGTTGTCCTCCGTCGGTTATTACGATTTTCGGAGTGTTGTCATTGTCGTTATTACATGCCGCAAATAGGGTGGCGATTAGGCATAAAACTATTCTAAAATATGATTTGCTCATAACAGTTCTGCATTTTTTGATGTTTAAGTTCTAATTGATAGGGCGGCAAAGATACTAATAGTTACCTTTGCTCCCAAATTCAAAGGTATTAATTCACAATTCATGAAACATTCTTTCGTATTCGCTACCAACAACCGCCACAAGTTGGACGAGGTGCGTACCATTGCCGGCAAACAGATAGAGATCTGTTCGCTGCGCGACATCGACTGCTTGACAGACATTCCCGAAACCGGCGCTACGCTCGAAGACAATGCGCTACAGAAAGCCCATTACGTGTACGACCAGTATCATTGCAACTGCTTTGCCGACGACACCGGTCTGGAGGTAGAGGCACTCGGCGGTGCGCCGGGCGTTTATTCAGCCCGCTATGCCGGCGATGCGCATAACTCGGAAGCCAATGTGCAAAAGTTGTTGTGTGCTTTGAAGAATGTCGAGAACCGTCGCGCCCGCTTTCGAACCGTCTTTGCATTGATTATAGGAGGTAAGGAGCATCTGTTCGAAGGAAGCATCAGCGGAAACATCATCCGTTCCCGTCGCGGGATGAACGGCTTCGGGTATGACCCTATATTCATCCCCGACGGATACGACAAAACCTTTGCCGAGCTGGGCGAAGAGGTGAAAAACAAAATCAGCCACCGGGCGGTGGCTGCTCAAAAACTTTTTCGCTTCCTGGGACAGTAGGTTACAGCGGATACTCTTCGGTGTTGTAGAGTATCGTCGAGAGATAGCGCTCTCCCGAATCGGGCAGTAGCACTACGATGTTTTTATTCCGATTCTCGGGGCGTTGTGCCAGACGCGTTGCGGCACAGATGGCTGCTCCCGACGAGATACCTACCAGCAAGCCCTCGATCTTCGCCACATCACGGGCTGCGCGGATGGCGTCGTCGTTGGTGACTTGCATCACCTCGTCGACGATCTTTGCGTCGTAGTTCTTGGGTACGAACCCGGCGCCAATACCCTGTATCTTGTGCGTACCGGGCTTTCCACCCGACAGTACAGGCGAGTCGGCAGGCTCTACTGCCACCACTTTGATGTCGTAATCTTCGTGCTTGAGCGCTCTTCCTACGCCGCTTACCGTACCGCCTGTGCCCACACCTGCCACAAAAATATCGACACAGTCGTCGAGGTCGCGAAGAATCTCCTTGCCGGTGGTTTGGAAGTGCATCTCCGGGTTGGCAGGATTCTCAAACTGCTGCAAAATAACAGCTCCGGGTATCTCGTTGCGCAAAGCCTCGGCACGGGCAATGGCACCCTTCATACCTTCGGCGCCGGGGGTGAGTACCACTTCGGCGCCCAGCGCCTTGAGCAGGTTGCGACGTTCTATGCTCATGCTGTCGGGCATGGTAAGTATCAGCCGATACCCTCTGATGGTAGCAACCATTGCCAGACCGATGCCGGTATTTCCGCTGGTCGGTTCGATAATGGTGCCGCCGGGAAGGAGTCGTTGCTTTGCTTCGGCATGTCTAATCATAGCCAGCGCTACGCGATCTTTCACGCTGCCGGCAGGGTTGAAGTATTCTAACTTGGCAATAATGCATCCACCCAAGTTATGGACACGCCGATAGGTAACCAGCTCCACGAGCGGAGTGTTACCAATCAATTCGATAAGATTATTTGCAGTTTTCATATCAGTAAATGTAAACGAGTTAATAATGATTCGTAATAGATGACAAATGTAGTGCGTTTTGTCGAAACCTGGTTAAATGAGTGGATGTTATATCAAAATTTGTCCGCTAATAGGGAAAGCATTACCTTTGCCCGTCAGAAGAACGATAATCATGACCGACCCTCTACTCAAAAAGCTATTAATACGTGTCAGTCGGCACGATTCGCAAACGGCCTTTCGTGCCTTTTACGAGCAAACGTATGACCGACTGTTTCGTATGGCCTATTATTACACCCATCGGGAACTGTGGGCGCAAGAGATTGCTCTCGATGTGTACGCCAAACTTTGGGAGCAGCGTGCCAAGCTGACAGCAATAGTCGACATTTACGACTATTGCTTTATTCTCATCAAGAATGCCTCTCTGAACTATCTTGATAAAGAAGAACGGCGTGCTGCCCGACCTATCGACGGCGTGCCCGACCCCTCTTCCAATCTGCCTTCACCCGAAGAGACGCTTCTCAGCGCCGAACTGATGAATCACTACCTGCAAGCGCTCGAACGCTTGCCCAAACGTTGTCGCGAGATATTTGTCCGCATTCGCGAAGAGGGTGAAAGCTATGCCGAAGTGGCAACTGCCCTAAACATCAGCACCAAAACGGTCGATGCGCAACTGCAAAAAGCAACCAAACGGTTGCGCGAGGAATTGGCAAGTTACCATGAAAACGTATGCAAAGCATAGCATCTTATAGATAAATCGACTATATTTGCCCTCAATGAACTAACGAACAGCATCATATATGGAACAGCCTATGCGTCTTTTTCCCATTGGGATACAAGATTTTGAAGATCTGCGTAACAGCAATTGCGTATACGTAGACAAAACCGAGCTGCTTTACAACTTGGTTAAAAGCAGCCGTACCTGCTTTCTGAGCCGTCCCCGCCGCTTCGGAAAGAGTCTGATGGTCTCCACCTTACGTGCCTATTTCGAGGGCAAGAAGCATCTCTTCGAGGGATTGGCCATGGAGAAGTTGGAAAAGGATTGGACTGTGCACGAGGTCTTTCACCTTTCGTTCGCAAGCTCCAAATATCAAATCCATGATGTAAAGAGCTTACATGAACTGATTTCGCTTCGTCTTTCCGAGTGGGAGGAGAAGTATGGTCGCAAGGAAAAAGAGACAACCTACGAGAATCGCTTCGGCGGGGTCATCCGGCGGGCTTACGAGCAGAGCGGCAAGCAGGTGGTGGTGCTGATAGACGAATACGATTCGCCCATTCTTTCCGCCATCGGTGCCGACAAAGAGACGAAACGCACCGAGCTGCGTGGCATCTTGCGCGACTTCTTCAGTCCGCTCAAAGAGAGCGGCAAATATATCCGCTTTCTCTTCTTCACCGGCATCACCAAGTTCAGTCAATTGAGCGTATTCAGCGAACTGAACCATTTGGACAACATCAGCATGTTGCCCTCATACAGCGCCATTTGCGGTATTTCCGAAACCGAATTGCTCACACAATTCAAGCTTGACATCGCAGCCTTGGCAGAGCAGAACCATGAAAGTTACGACGAAGCGTGCGCGCACCTCAAGCAGCTATACGACGGATACCACTTTTGTGAAGAGAGCGAAGATATATACAACCCGTACAGCATCATCAACGTGCTAAAGAATAAGAAGTATGGCAGCTATTGGTATTCCACCGGCACCCCTACATTCCTGATCGAGCTGCTCAAAGAGCAAGATGTAATCCCTACTGCCTTGGAGGGAAGTCAAGCGCTGGTCGATGATTTTGATACGGCAGTAGAGACGCTCACCGACCCTATTCCGGTGCTTTATCAGAGTGGCTATCTCACCATCAAGGATTATAACGGGGGTGTTTATACGTTGGGCTACCCTAACGAAGAGGTGCGTCTGGGCTTGGTCCGTTCACTGGCGCCCTCGGTTACCGGTCGCACCGAACGGGAAAACAGCGTAAACATCATTGCCATGAATAATGCTCTCGACACCGGCGATATTGATACCTGCATGAAGTGCATGCGCGCTTTCGTCGCCGGTATCCCTTATGAGGCAAAGAGCGACAACGAATCGCGTGCCGAAGTTATCTTTTATATCATCTT
>JAISIN010000006.1 GCA_031262085.1 Prevotellaceae bacterium | reverse complement strand
GCTTTCCCCGAAAGCAAGTCAAGAAAGTATGCCAGCTATATACCATATTGGGGATAATCTTATGTAAGTGTTATGTAACTACGAGCTTATTATCAAATTTCAATGCATTGATAATCAGCCATATCTTATGTAAGTGTTATGTAACTGACAAAGCCAAGTATCGTATTGTTTATCTTGCAATTCACTGATATTCAGCCAAAATTTTATGTAAGCGTCATGTAACTGAGTTCCCTATATCTGCCTCCCATACCTGCGTTTCTTCTTTTTCTTGGGTAACCAACGTTCGGGACGGCTATTGATGTCGTCGTAACCCGTTTCGGGAGTGGGTACTGTCTGGAAGCGATAGAGGTTTACTATCGGCTTGACAACCGGAGCCACCTGCCGCTTCAAGTCTCCCTTATCTACATCTATGGACGTAAGCTGCCAGCTCTCCAACTTCCGCTCGTTGCTCTCCGTCGGATGGAGGTTGTACTCCCGTTCCAAGTCCTCGTGCTTGAAGATGACGAACGGAACATTTCCGTATCTCAACTGCAAACGGCACGTGTGAAGTAAAAAGAAAAAGGAAGCAGAACGGAGGCCACCGCGCACGCCGTATGGTACAAGGACGTGAAGGCCTTGCCGTCCGAAGAGAAACGGGACGCTCACAGAAATAATACGAACGGCGCAACCTTTGCAGACTGCGTCGTTTGACTTACTGTTTGGCGGAGAAGTATCTCTTCGGCTTTCAGCTCTTCGCCGGCGCGGAAATTCGCATTGACTTGTTTGATGTTACGCGCGGTCAAGTCCGACTTTTTCTCAACCCCTTCGGAGTTGATCGAGAGACCGAAGTAGCCCCAATTTCCCAGTTTCACACTCTGCCCGTTGAGCAGTGCGCGGAGCAACACTTTGTGTAGCTGACGAATCGCCATCAGCGCTTCGCCCTCATTGAGGGTGGTCTCGTCGGAGATAAACTGAGCGACATCTGTTTCGCTGAGTTGTGCACTCACGTGCTGTCTTCTTCTCATCGTCGCGACCATTTCTATTCGTCGCAGTGAGTTCTTCTACTTAACCTTGAGGGTTTTTCTACTCGTTCCGAAAGGTTCTTCTTCTGAATTTTGCGCCACTTCTACTCGTCGCATCGTTCACTTCTACTCCTTTCGACGAGTTGCTCTACTCGCTCGGCGAGTAGAAGTGAACGTCGCGACGAGTTGCTTTGGGCGACGCGGAAACTACTTCTTCTCGTCCTCGCGAGTTCTTCTTCTCAGCCCCGCGACTACTTCTACTCGGCAGAATGAGTACTTCTTCTCAGCTCGGCGAGTACTTCTACTCGGCAGAATGAGTTGAAGACCTCATTGGAAAGAGTGCGGCAAAGATAAACAAAACGGAATAGCTATCAAGATTTTTCGGATTCTTTAATAATTCATGTATTCCCACCATATATCTTTAATAAGGAAAAACTGTCTGTAAATACCACAATATCGGCTACTCATTGAAAAGTTGAATATCTCTCTGAGAAAGTTGTTTCTTTATGATTGTGGTAACAAAACAACTTGTATATTTGCAGCATCTTTGGTAGAGGAGTAATTTGATGCCAAAGATGACATATTGATAACGAAAGCGTTTATAATATTATCTCGTACTGGAATCTGGACAATTTCAATACACGAAGATAATAGACAAGACGCTCACGCTGGTGCTATGTACCCGCCTTAGTAGGTGGACTATATAACAGAAGCGTGGGCTATTGTTTGTTACTTGTGTATGGGCAGTCCAGAGCCACAGTACGGTAACATTCGATAGCTCCACGCTTTTTTTGTGTCCGTATGTCACACAGTACGACGACGGGAAAGCCGCCACCATTATATACCCATTGTTAACCAACAAGGTCACAGATCGCACACTGTCTTTCTTGCGAAGAGCAACGATAGCTCTCTAAAAAACGGGCGGAGAGATATTCCATACGAAAAGCCTGACGAGTAGGATGGGAAAGCATGTACTTTGAGTAAATTTGTACAATATCTAATTTAAATTAATACGGGATGAATATGGAAGAAAGAAATAGTGTAACAATTGAATCCTTTGATGATGTTGAAAAAAACTTCCTTAAAATTATGAAGAAGGGTATAGAAGAAGCAAAAGAGCTTGCAGAAAAAAACTTTATTTGTCGTATGCAAACTCCATATATGTATACTGAGCAAAAAACAAAAATAGATACATATAGTCCTCCAGCAATTAAAAATGAAGACAACACATTAGATGGTTTCATGATAGGGCTTTTTAAACACTATGACGTAAACCAATCAGATGAAGATGCATGCTCTAAAATCATAGATACATACGTTACTGAAGGATTGGAAAAAACATTCCCGTCAGACAAACCTGCAGTTAACAACGAAAAAGGTGTGAATCCCGACTTTTACAATTCTATAACTGATAAGATTAATCGTATAGATACCCTTTCCGCCGAGGAACAAACTATCTATATTACTGGAATGAGAGGGTGCGGAAAAACTGCATTTTTCAACTACTTTATGACCACTAAAGAAAAAGATCTTAATGAACAGTACAAGACTATTACAGTGAGAATAAATGTAATGAAGATAGTTGATAAAAAATGTTCACTTATTCAAGCTATACGCTTCAAATTGTGCAGAATTCTTTTCCTCTATTACTATTCTGGTAGTAAAGATGTCAAAAAAGAGCGATTTAAAAACAGAAAAATTAAAAACGATGATGCTATTGACCCTATAATGTCCGATATCGAAAGGATTAGAACTATCGGCAGGAAAAAAGTCGTTAAATGTTCTGATTATTTTTGTTCAATAAAGGGGCAAGATTTGATGATTATCCCAGAGATTTATGATGATATATGTACCGAACTATTACAACGAATAGCGCAGAAGTACAATTTTATCATCCTAATTGATAATTTTGACCAGCTTAATCCTAATCAAAAGAGTAAGACTCATTATCAAGAAAGGCTCAGTGAATTTAAAAACTTACGTGCCGATTTTCTTTCCGGTCACTGTATTTATTTAGTTGCTATCCGTTATGGTACATATAAAGAAATAGATCATAATGGACGAAAAGATAATGATATTTGGACAATAGCTACGCCTACAACTTACGCCCTAATAGCGAAGCGTATTGAATACGCACGAAAAAGCAGAAAATTTAATAATGATACCGATAAGAATATAAAAGAATCAAAAATAGATTATGTCAAAAAATGTATAGCACTAGCTGCAGAAAGCTTTGATAAAGAAGCCCTTTCTTTAGATTCTTCAGACAACTTTCAGCAGAATTGCAATACAATTGACAAAATATACGGTGGTAATAAGAGAATTGTTTTGAATCTCCTTACTCGATTATTGAACCAAATTCCACATAGGCGTGGATTGGATTTGAGAGAGTTTTTAACTCGATATGAATACAAAGTGTTCGAAGCGCTTTTAATAAAGTATGAGGGAGAAAATTCTGATGTGGCTGTTGGTTATTGCCGATCATTTTATGAATATACTGTTGACCATGGTCTATTGAATTTTGAGAACATAAACGTAGGTGCGCATTATGAAAATAGTTACATTCTAAATATATATAAATTTCCAGCTCAGCCATTTGGAGAAATGATATTTATGCCATTTCTTAAAATTAGAATATTACAAATATTGAATAATGTTCCATTTCTAACGATAGATAATATTGCCAACTTTCTATCTGACATATTTTCATATAGAAAAGATGCAGTACAATTAACGTGTACGGAGCTGAAAGATGATCAAAGTGTCGTAATCGCAGGAGGGGATAAATACGAAGATACTGATGATAACAATGATCGCGTCAAATACAAGCCTATGCTAATAACAAGTAGAGGCGATATGTTGTTACAAACCCTTCCATATAGTGCAAATTTCCTTTCTATATGTTTAGAGCAAACACCTTTTCCCTGCGATTACATAAGCCAGATGCCAATAGGAAATTATTTCACACAACGGGATAATGTAACTCCCGGTAATCAATCTATTTTCTATTCTTTCTTTATTATGCAAAATATTCATTGCTCTTTACCCAGATTTATCGGCATGTTACTCCATATGGAAAAAATAGAAAAGCAAATGTATAATAATTATAAACAAAGAAATAATATTAAAAGTGATTACTTCTATAATGATAGCAATTTTGCATTAGCCGAACTGTTAAAGAAGTCCGCTCTTGATAGTATAAAAAAAATATTTGAATCTTACTTTGATGGTAAAGAAATATCAAGAGAAAGTATCTATAGATTAAGAAAAAAAGAACTTGCCAAGCAGTTCGATAAAATCATTTTTTAACTAATGAAAACAAGGATTTTAAACTACATGATCCGCTTTTTACTTGTGGCATCTTCAACGTGTGTATTATGCGTTATCTTTGCAACTATTTGGGAATTAAAAGAATATCAGATATGCCTGTCTCCAGATGCTTTAAGGTTTTTCCTTACAGAATTTTATTGGGGTAAAGAGTATATTAGTGCATTTATTGCGATTTTTACTATTGTTTTGGCATTCAATACATATCAGAGAAATATAGCAGACAAACGTGAAAAAGCGTTTGAACAGGAAATAGAAAAAGTAAAAAACGATAATCCTCGAATCTATTATACCTATAAAAACCAAGAGATAATTAGCGAAATAACAAAGAAGTATAATCGAATCCAATCAGATAGACAATTAGGAATTTATTTCAATAGATATGTAAGAGATCACATATGTAGCTTCGAACGATGTAGCTACAATAATGATTGCGAAAATAAAAGAAACTGTACAGGAGGGTGCTGTTACGGTCAAGATTCTCCTACATACAATGACTATAGACCAACAGCTCATTCTTTGCAGAGCTTTCAAATTATTGCGCGTGAACTTTTTTGCATTTCATCTGAATATGCTGGCTATAGCGAAAAGTTAGAAGAATTATATAACAATGCTGCTATACCAACTACTGATTGTAGTTAAAGATAGTGTTGCAAACCGAACACCATCGTTTGTAGGTCAACATCTATTGTTAGCAACGCTATCTTTAACTACAGCCCACTCGCGTTATTACTCCCCAATCTGCTAAAAAGTCCCCGAAAAAAAGTACCTTTGCGCGCAATAACGTAAAATACAGTATTTATATGCCACTTAATTTGCCTGACAAACTGCCCGCGATAGATTTATTGAAAGAAGAAAACATCTTCGTCATCGACACCACGCGTGCTACCGGACAGGACATTCGCCCTTTGCGCATCGTTATTCTGAACTTGATGCCGCTGAAAATTACCACCGAGACCGATTTGATTCGACTACTCTCGAACACACCTTTGCAGGTGGAGATTTCGTTTATGAAAATCAAAAGTCATACCTCTAGGAATACGCCGATAGAACACATGCAGGCATTTTATACCGACTTCGAACAGATGCGACGGGAGAAGTACGACGGCATGATCATCACCGGCGCGCCCGTCGAACAGATGGAATTCGAGGAGGTGGACTACTGGGAAGAGATAACCGGAATATTCGAGTGGGCACGCACGCATGTCACCTCCACACTATACATCTGTTGGGCAGCGCAAGCCGGTCTGTACTATCACTACGGCATCCCCAAGTATCCGCTCGAAAAGAAGATGTTCGGCATCTTTGAACATAAAGCGTTGGAAAAAGTGAAGCATCATGCCATCTTCCGAGGGTTCGACGATGTGTTCTTCGTACCTCACAGCCGTCATACCGAAATTCGCCGCGAAGACATTGAAAAGAAAAGCGAACTGACCCTGCTCTCCGAATCCGACGAGGCAGGTGTGTATATGGTGACGGCACGCAACGGACGCGAGTTTTTCGTTACCGGACACTCCGAATATTCGCCCTTGACCCTGCATGACGAGTATCTCCGCGATAAGGAGAAGGGATTGCCTATCGAGGTGCCGCGCAACTATTACATAGACGATATTCCCGACAAGGACCGGGTACGGGTGCGTTGGCGTGCCCACGCCAATCTGCTCTTCACGAATTGGTTGAACTACTTCGTTTATCAGGAGACGCCTTACAATATAGAAGAAATTCAATAATCGCTCCCAATCGTTTATTTATTGAATGGCCGAACAACAGCCGCGTAAAATAGAGCTATTGGCTCCGGCAAAGAACCGGATCTGTGGTATAGAAGCCATCAGGCACGGCGCCGATGCCGTGTATATCGGCGCTCCCCGTTTCGGTGCACGTGCCGCTGCCGGAAATGGCATCGACGACATTGCATCGCTGGTAGAATATGCCCACTTGTACAATGCCCGCGTATATGTGGCTTTGAACACGCTGTTGACCGACGACGAACTTCTGCCGGTTGAGGCAATGATCGACGAGCTGTATCAAGTCGGCATAGATGCACTGATTATTCAGGATATGGGCATCACCCGCATGACGCTTCCTCCCATACCCTTGCATGCCAGCACCCAGATGGATAACCGTACCTCCGAGCGCGTAGCGTTTCTCAACGACATCGGGTTCCGGCAGATTGTGCTTGCACGCGAGCTTTCGTTGGAAGAGATACGCACCATCCACCGGACTGTGCCGACCGCAGCGCTCGAGGTGTTTGTACACGGCGCCCTCTGTGTGAGTTACAGCGGGCAGTGTTATGCCAGTCAGGCTTGCTTTGGCAGAAGCGCCAATCGCGGAGCGTGCGCACAGTTCTGTCGGTTGCCTTTCTCGCTGCAAGATGCCGACGGCAGGGAGATAGCCGGTCGGAAGCATCTGTTGTCGCTGCGCGACTTGAACCGGATCGAGCATCTGGAGGAGCTGCTCGACGCCGGCGTGACCTCTCTCAAGATAGAAGGACGGCTCAAGGATGTGACGTATGTAAAGAATGTCACTGCTGCCTATCGACAGAAGCTCGATGCTTTGTTTGAACGACGGAAAGAGTACGTCCGTTCTTCGTCGGGCGCTTGTCGTTTCCACTTTGAACCGCAACCCGGCAAGAGCTTCAACAGGGGATTTACCGACTACTTCTTGAAGGGGCGCTCGGCGAAGATCGATTCTTTCGATACTCCCAAGTCGAGAGGCGAAGAGATGGGCGTGGTCAAGACGGTCAAAGAAAACTATTTCGTGTTGTCGGGAGCAGGAGTGTTTCACAACGGCGACGGCGCCTGTTTTATGAATAAGCAGGGAGCGTTGCAGGGGTTCCGCATCAACCGTGTAGCCGACAATAAAGTCTATCCGCACGAGATGCCCAAGTTGGCTACTCACGTCACCTTGTATCGCAATCATGATCAGGAGTTCGAACAACGACTGTCGGCTGCCAATCCTACGGCGGAGCGGAAAATAGCGCTGTCGGTCGAACTGCTCGAAACAGCCGACGGCTATATGCTGTCCGCAACCGACGAAGATGGGAACCATTTGTCGCTCTCGTTCCCCCTCGGGAAAGAAGAGGCGCGTAACCCACAAGCCGACTATCTGAAAAGTCAGTTGGGCAAGTTGGGTACCACCCCTTTCGTACTGAAGGAGTTTGTTTCTGTGTTGTCGGGAGAATGGTTCATCCCTGCCTCCAAGCTGTCGGAGTGGCGTCGCACACTGGTAGAGCAATTGTTGGAACTTCGTCGTGCCAACTATCCGCGTCTCATGGCGAAGTGGAGAGATAGGCGGCTTACCTTTCCTACCTCCGACGGTACGTCGGTGCTAACCTATACGGGGAATGTGATGAATCGGTCGGCTGCCGTGTTTTATCGCGAGCACGGCATTACTTCCATCGAACCTGCCTTCGAGCAACAGCCGGTGTCGGGTGCGGTATTGATGTTTTGCAAACATTGTCTGAAGTATAGTTTGGGGCTTTGTCCGAAGTATCAGCGTCGCACGGCTTATCTCGTTGAACCTTTCTACTTGGCGAGTCAGGACGGTCGTCGCTTTCCGCTGAAGTTCGATTGCAAGAAGTGCACGATGCAGGTGTTGGCGCCTACTGTAAACGGTCAATTGCAGTAGTCACCCGTTGCATACCGATCAGCCGGTCGTATCGCTCGCCAAATGTGCGGTGATAGACTAATATGAGGTATTCGTTTTCGGTTTCAAAGAAGTTCCCTTCTATGGGGAGTGTTCCACCCGTTGTCGAGAGGTATTGGTAGTTGTATGCTCCCTGCTTCAGCAGTAGCGTACCTTCGTAGGCATGCGTTTGGTTATTATAGGTCAGGCGATTCTCGTCGGTGAAGCCGTCGGTGAAGTTGCCTTGCAGATGGAGTTCTCCTTGGGCAAGCGGCGGGTCGCATAGCAGGGTGAAGTGGGTGAGCAGATAGTCGGCTTCGGTGTCGCTGTTCTCTTCGGCTTCGACCGACCGAATCAGGTACCGACCGTTCCGGTCTTGGTCGTAGCTGTAGTTTTGGGTGCGGGGGAGGTCGGTACGCAGCGTGGCGTGATAATAGGGTTGGATATATTGTATTTTCTCTACGCCGCGTGTGGGGTGGCGGAGGCTGACGGTCTCGAAGCGGCGATATTCGTTGCCGGCGTCGAAGATGAGCGCCGGAATATGCTCGTAGCTCAACCGGTTATTGCCGATATAGGTGGGTTTCAGTTGTGT
The DNA here is from genome assembly GCA_031262085.1 of Prevotellaceae bacterium. Classification (GTDB taxonomy): domain Bacteria; phylum Bacteroidota; class Bacteroidia; order Bacteroidales; family Bacteroidaceae; genus Bacteroides. Next base: position 5,193 of record JAISIN010000006.1, on the reverse strand, counting down.
AACCTTGTTGTCTGTCCGGTTGTTTTGATACACCTGCACGTAGAGTTCGCTTTCGGGGTGGCGTATCGGATAGGCGGGATGGTTGATGGTAAAGCTGACTTGCTGGTGCGACCGGTTGCGGTCGATGTCGGTATCGCTGCTTACCTGCGCGGCAATGGTGACTTGCGGCTCTACTACCCTGATGTAGGTGGTAAAGGCGGGGTTGTCGTTGTCGTCTTCATCGTATACCGTCAAGCGGTAATTGCCCGACAGGCGGAGGCGCATCTGCTCGTTGGGTATCTGCAGACGGTAGTGTGTGTAGGGTAGGGTGGTGTTGACCGATACGGCATACTCTTCTATCGGATGGTCGTCGAAACCGTCCATATACTCCGTTGGGGAGAGGTCGGACGGAGTTCCGTCGGCATGGCAATGTGTAAGCCGGTAATGGAAGCGGTGGTATTCGTGCGAAAGGTGGTCGAAGGAGACTTCGACCACCTCATTGCTTGCCAGCCGAATCGCGGCAGGCAGTGTATAATCATTGTTCACAAGCAGGCGGACGGTACGGATGTGCGGTGTGAACAGTTCCGTATCTTGTGCCCGGAGCATGCCGCACAAGGCGGTGGTAAGCAGGGCGAGTGCGATTGTCCGCCTCATGTCGGGAAGTATGGGTTATTTGCCTTGTGCTTGCGCCTCTTGAATCATCTTTTCGCTGGCATACATGTACACTTCCACGCGGCGGTTCTGGTCGGCGGTTTTGGTCTCGTCGTACTGGTCGTAGGCTACACCGGTCACCTCTTTGAACTGTGCGGGCGATACGCCGCAGCTTTGCAGATAGTTCTCTACGCTGTAGGCGCGGTCTTTCGATACCTTCACGTTGGCGTCGTGGGTGCCCACCTTGTCGGTATGTCCGATGATGGCAATGTCGGTAGCTCCGTCGCTCTTTAGTATGTCGGCGAGTTGCCGCAGCGATGCCTTCGAGGTGTTGCTCAGAGTTGAGGAGTTGAATCCAAACAGGATGCCCGATTCAAACGATACCTTGACGGCAGCCAGTCCGTTGTTGTCGGTTACGGTTTCTACCTGTGCGCCTTCGATTTTGGCAGCCTCCTCGGCCTTCTTATCCATCTTCTTGCCGATGATAACGCCGGTACCTGCGCCTACGGCGGTGCCGATAGCTGCTCCGATGGCAGCTCCTTTGCCTTTGCCGATGATGCCTCCGATAATGGCTCCTACGCCGGCTCCTGCGCCGCCGCCGATGACGCCGCCTTTGGCTGTGTTACTCATGGTGCTGCAGCCTGCCCATAAAATGGCGCCGCACAAAAACAATACTAAAGTCTTTGTTCTCTTCATACTTCGTTCTGATTTTAATGTTAATGATTTGAGTTTAAGTTGTAAAAAGTAACAATATAGTCCGTTTTAAGTTCGTTGCCGCAGCAATTTTCCTTTGATCAATAGGAACCATCCGGTGAGAATGATTCCTTTGGCAATGGTGGTGCCACTCACTGCCCACCACACGGCATCTATGCCCATGCCTGCTCTTATCAGCAGCAGCGCCACCGGTATGCGCATGTAGTTGCACGTGATGCTTACAATAGCCGGTGTCAGGGTGCGTCCCAGTCCGTAGAACACGCCTTGCATGGTGATCTCCAGCATCATGAAGAGTTGCGAGTAGCCGTCGATGCGCAGGTAATCGCCTCCTACGCGGTATGCCTCCTCTTCGGGTACGAAGATAGAGAATATCTCGCTGCCGTAGCCTATAAAGAGTATGGAGCAGATGCTGCCGAAGACGAGCGTCATGCGCAGGATGATGTACCACGCTTGTTTGACGCGGTCGTAGCATCCGGCGGCATAGTTCTGCGCTACGAAGGCGCTGAGTGCGGTCGAGAATCCCTGTGCGGTGTTCCACGTGATGGCTTCGACCTGCCCGCCGGTGCTGAAGGCGGTCATGCCGATGTGTCCGCCTTGTGTGGTGACGGTGCGCGACAGGAAGATGTTCACGAACGAGAAGAGCATGTTGAGCGCTGCTACCGGAGCGCCCAGCTTGATGATACGCAGCACATACAGCTTTTTCAGTCGGGTGAAGAAGGCAAAGCCTCCCAGTAGATGGTCTTTGCGTATTTTGTAGATAAAGAGCGCCAAGACCGTGGCTTCGGCAATCCAAGTGGCGATGGCAGCGCCGGTGGTACCCCATCCCAACAGGAATATGCAGATGGGGTCGAGTATGATGTTCAACACCAATCCCGTTCCGCTGATGTAGAACGGCACTTTGCTGCGTCCCGCCGCGTTGTAGAGACCGGTAAAGGCGGAGGTCAGAAACAAGAACGGAAAGGCGGTGGCTACGATGCGCAGGTAGACTTCCGAGTGGGCGGCAATCGCGGGTTCAAGCCCGAAGATGCTGACAATGGGCGATGCGAAGAGCAGCAGTATGACACCCCAGCACACCGAGATGAGCATGGCTATGCTGATGTTGTGTGACGCAAACTGTCGGGCTTCCGTTTCGTGACGGGCGCCGATGGCTTGCGCCACACTCACCTCCGAGCCTACTTTATTCAATAAGGAGAAAGAACCGGTCATCCACGTAAGCATCCCCACTGCGCCGACGGCGGCTACGGCTTCGCTGCCCAATCGTCCTAACCATGCCATGTCCGTCAGGCTGTATGCCATTTGGATAAATGAGGTTGCCATGATGGGCATTGCCAGATTGAACAGTTGGCGGTTGATTGCCCCGGTGGTGAGGTTCTTGGTGCCTTGCACGGTGTGAAATGCTTTTAGATGGGGGTCGTTATTCTTTTATTTCGTAAGAATGACCGGTGTGGCTTTCCGTATCAGGGTAGAACCGACGACTTGGAATTGCAGATTGTTCGCTGCCGGTGCCCATGCCTCCGGTCGGATGGCACGTGTCTGACCGTTGATGGCGTTCAGTGCGGCATTAAACAATCGTTCGTTGGGGTCGCCCAGCGGGAACACAGGGTGTATCTCCGACACATTTCCCTTGTCATTATACTCAAATACTTCGCTGAGGGTCTGGTCGGGTATCAAGCCGTTGGAGTAGTTGCCGTTTCCTTCGGAGTTGGTGATGCGGCATACGATGGGGTGTATCTTCCATGTCTTGGTGTTGTCGGTATAGTCTACCGATCCTACGTTCTTGCCTACGGTTTGTTCGCCGATCATTACCACCTTCATATAGGGGCGGAGGTTGTTGATTACCATCTCCGATGCCGATGCTGTCGATTCGCTGGTCAGTACATATAGTGTCGACAAATTGAGGTTATGGATGTCGGTTTGGGAAGCTGTCGGGCGAATTACCGATTTGTGACCGTCGTTATATTCTAAGTAGCCCAGGTCTTTGCCTACTGCATTTGCCGGGCATAGCATGTTGCACAGCAGGACGGCAGACGACAGCAACCCGCCGTTGTTGTAGCGCAGGTCGAGCACGAAGTCATCTACGTCGGCAAACTGCGCGGAGATCTCTCTCAGCTTGTCGTCGTAGGAGGTATCGGCATCCGAGCCTTCGATGCCGGCTTGGAACTGGTTGTAGACTAAGTAGCCTACATGTTTGCCCTCTTGGGTTTTGTAGGTAGTGTACAGAAAGACAGGGTTGTCGACCACGGCGCGCGATGCGGGTATGTTGATGGTTTTCTCCGTGTCGTAGACGAGACCTTTATTGCTTAGGGTGAGACCGTGCACCACCTTGAAGGAGCATGCTGCTCCCGACATGAGTTCGGAGACGGAACTCATAGCTTTGTCGTTGCGCAGGATCAGCCAGTCGCCCCGTTCTACACCGGCTTCTTGTGCCGGCGAACCGGGTAGTACGTAGCACACCAATCCCCACAGTTCGTATTCTTTGCTATCTTGGTTCATCACATTCAGTCCCAAGCACTCCATGCCATACGAATCTTTCTCGTTGATATATCCGCGTGTGGTGGCGTCGTCTTTCAGTTTTTCGATGTACGAGAAGTAGCTGTGGTGCGACTTTCCGTCGGAACCGGTATAGCTTTTTCCGTCTTTTTTCGACAGCAGCGATGTGAAAAAGTTCTCTGTTTCCAATTGATAGTTCAGTTTGTTTGCAGCAGGAATCTCCGTGTACCACAGGTATTCGTCACGCATTTTTTCTTCGATCCATTTTTGAGTTTCTGTGCGTTCGGTATTTGCAGTAGGTTCTTTATCGTCTTTGCAACATGCATTCAGGGCAAGAGCGACAAACAGTAGAAATAAAACTTTCTGTTTCATAATAGATATTGTTTATAGGTTATTTTGGCGCCAAAGATACAGTATATTTCTACGCATCAACAAAAATATAAAGCGAAAAGGAGTTAAATGTATATTTATTGTGCTTTTCTACATGAGGCTCAATCTGCACGGTGTGCTGCGTCCGATTGCTATTTTCCACTCCGTGATGCCGCGCGTTTGTGTATCATACTGCACGCCGACGCGCACCACTTGGCGTGTGTCGGTTTCGTAGGGCACGGCGTAGTGTTGGCGTTCTATCTGCGCCAGACCGTCGTCGGCAGTGCCGTGCACTTTGATTTCGAAGAGGTAGATGTACTTCTTGTTCTTGACTACGACATCGGCGCGACCGATGGCTGTGGGCACTTGCGTCTGTACCAATTGCCCCATCAGGGTGAAGAGCATGTAGAAGATGATTTCGGCGCGCGATTCGTTGTCGCTCTTCTTTTCGTAGGGGATGGAGGCGATAAACGAGCGCATTTGGCGCATGCAAGTATCTACATCGCCCGTTTCGAGGGCTTCTACCATGGCGATGATGCTCATGCTGCTCTTTTGTACGTCGGTGCCGATGATTGATGGTATCAGCGACCGGATAAATCCGAGACGTACTTCATCGTTGGGGTACCCCAACGTGTAAACACCCCTCCGGTAGTTCTTGATGGTGAGATAGCCGCTTTGATAGAGGATAGGGATGGGGGTGTTCAGTGTGTCGACTGCTGTATTGAAGTCGTCGGCAAAAGCTTTGCAGCCTTCCAGTTCTTCGGGAATGATGCTACTGTTCTTTATTAGTTCGATGAGGAAAGAAGGGGTGGCGGTGGAGAACCAGTAACTATCGTATTTTCTGTCACTTAGTACATTGATGATGCTGTACGGATTGTATATTTCTTCTGTCTCTTCACAGAAATGGTATCCGTCGTACATCTGCTTGAGGTGGGCGCAGGCTTCATCGTAAGTTTCGTCGTTATTTTCAGCCAACGCTGCAATATCCGG
>JAISIN010000114.1 GCA_031262085.1 Prevotellaceae bacterium | reverse complement strand
TTCAGTTCGCTAAAGATGCTCAGTTGGCTGAACTTGGTGATGCCGGTGATAAACAGGAAACGGATATATACGCCGCAATCTTTGAGCGGACTGAAGAAATCGCGCAGAATGCCGCGCAGGTCGGTGCGTCGCTTTTCCATGTCGGCGCCCATGGCGCTCAGGATGGGTGAATCGTATTCGTCAATCAGTACGGCTACTTGCTTGCCGCTCTGCTGGTAAGCACGCTCGATGACGCCGGAAAAGCGCAGGCTGAAAGTCTCTTCTGTGGGACGGCTACCGTAGATGGCTTCCCATTTGGTCAGTGTATCGTTCAGAAGAGTGGTTAACGACTTCACTTCTACATATTTGGAACCTGCAAACGAGATGTAAAACACCTCGCGCGCCGTCCATTCGGTTTCTAACTCCTCGATTGCCAGACCCTCGAACAGATGCTTTTTGCCCCCGAAGTAGGCGCGTAGCGTGGAGCACAACAGACTCTTTCCGAAGCGGCGGGGGCGGCTCAGAAAGCAAGTACGATAATTATCGACCAATGAATAAATCAAATCGGTCTTGTCTACGTACACACATCCCGTAGTACGCAACTCTTCAAAATTCTGTATCCCGATGGGATAGCGACGAATGGGTTGTTTCATATCACGCTAAATATTAATGGTTTCGCGCTGCAAACTTACATAAAAACCTTCGATTTCTATGTCGGTTGCGTAAAAAAGCAAGTTTAAAAGATTACGTCTGCCAGACTTTTGAATGAGCAAGACCCTTTACGATCGGCGCCAAGCCAAGTGGCGGTGAAGGAACCTCTTTCCCACGACCGTAGGAATCTCTTTCCTACGAGCGTAGGAACCTCTTTCCTACGACCGTAAGTCTTTGGAATAACCGGTTCCAAAAAACTCACCCCTCAAAAGACGGAGCGTTGGTTTGTCGCTCCGTCTTTTGAGGGGTTTGTCGAGCATGGCATTTGACTTGACGGTGTAAGTCTTATGTGTCTTGTGCGTTCAATCACTCACTCGGACACGCCGAAGTATCCGTAAACAGCTCGACATTTCGCGCATGATGCGCCACAAAGGCTGCGGGACAAGTATCGCCCGACGCCACAATGTCGTGTATCACCCGTTGCTTGCTTTTGCCGGTAATAAAAAAGATGAGGCGCTGTGCATTAAACAGCGCAGCGCCCGTCATACCTACCCGTTGTTGTCCGTTATAGGGGTTGAAGCTGGTTTCGTACGGATGCAGGAGTGATGACAGGAGGTACTCCTGTCCGGGAAAGATGGAAGCCGTGTGACCGTCGTCACCGGCTCCCAGTAGAATCATATCGAACGCGGGCATTCCTTTTGCCGAGCGGGGCACGTAGTTGCGCACCACATTGGAGTAGCGCAGGGCTTCCGCTTGCGGGTCGTTGGCTCCGCAGATGGGGTGGATGTACTCTTCGGCAATAGGTACCTTGCTGAGTAGCAGGTTGTGCATGGTGCCGTAGTTACTGTCCGAATCGTCGGCAGGCACACACCGTTCGTCTACCCAAAAGATACGCATGCGTTTCCATGCCGTGTCGGCACGGTATTCGTTAGCCCAGAGGTCGAACATGAGCGACGGCGTAGTGCCGCCACTGAAAGCCAGATGAAATATCTTATCGGGCTGCTCTTCCATCAGCCGGATGATATGTCGAATCAGGGCGTGAGCGGTTTCGGCATTCGTATGATGGGGATATATTTTCATAATTCGCAATACTCCTCCGTGTGGGTTAGATTTTTGCAAGGGTTCGTCCACGAGGCGCCATGGTCGTTCATCATGGCTTCGCTCTCCAACGGTCCCCACGTACCGGCGGGATAGCCGTAGAGCGGGGCTTCGGGGTGCTCTCTCCAATAGTTGAGTACGGGTTCGAAGAATCGCCACGAGGCTTCCACGGCATCACTTCGGGTGAAGAGTGTGGGGTCGCCTTGAATGCAGTCCTCTATCAGTCGGGCATACGCATCGCCTACGGGTATTCCGCCCAAGCTGTTGTAGGTGAAGTCCATCTCTACCTGCTTGACGTTGAAACCTGCGCCGGGTTGCTTCATGCCGAACTTGAGCACGATGCCTTCGTTGGGTTGCAGTCGCAGCACCAGCGTGTTGACTCCCGGATACTTGAACATGCGGTGGGGAGCTTCGCGGAAGTGCACCACGATCTCCGTGACCTTAGTAGGCATTTGCTTGCCGGTACGGATGTAGAAGGGCACACCGTTCCATCGCCAGTTGTCGATGCCGATCTTCATAGCGATGTAGGTCTCTGTGCGCGAATCGGCAGCTACATTTTTCTCTTCGCGATAGCCTGATCTATTGCCTGCGGCGGTGTACTGTCCGCGCACGATGTGCTCGTTGAGGTCTTCGACGGTCAGTGGGGTGAGCGATTCGTACACCTTTACTACCTCGTTGCGGAAGTGGTCGGCGGTGAAGTGGGCGGGTGGCTCCATAGCGGTTAGCGCCACGAGCTGTATGAGGTGATTCTGCACCATGTCGCGCAGCGCGCCCGAGCCTTCGTAGTATCCGCCGCGTTGTTCGATGCCGAGGTTTTCGACGGCGGTCACTTCGATGTGTTTGATGTAGTTACGGTTCCACAGCGGTTCGAAGATGCCATTGGCAAATCGCATCGCGAGGATATTCTGCGCCGTTTCTTTCCCCAAGAAGTGGTCGATGCGGTAGATTTGATGCTCGTCGAACACCGATGCATAAACGGCGTTGAGCTGTTGTGCCGACTGCAGGTCGTAACCGAAAGGCTTCTCTACGATGATGCGGGTCTGCCGACGGTTCAGTCCGGCGCTTTTCAAGTGTTGGGGAATGATGCCGTACAACAAGGGCGGGGTCGCGAGGTAGAACAGCAGGTTTTCGGGCGCGGCCTCGCCTGTCAATGTTTGGAGGCGTTGGGCAAGGAGCGTATAGCCTTCGGGCAGTTCGGGGTCTATGCTCAAATAGTACAAATGCGATCCGAAAGATTCTTCCGGTTGCAGATGCTCGCGGAAGCTTTCGTCGGTATAGGGTGTGCGTCCGACGCCCAATACGACAAACTGTTCGGGCAATCGCTGCTCTTTGTAGAGAGAGTAGATCGCCGGCATCAGCTTGCGTTTGGTCAGGTCGCCCGACGCACCGAATATAATCATTGCAAACATCTATTCTTGAATTAGAAATGGAGGATTGAGAATTAAAATGTTTATCCGGGATCAGACGTTGTAGCTTCCGGATTTGGTTTTGCCTCCGTGACCTGTCCAGTTTTCGTGAAAGAAGATGCCGCGCGGTTGGTCGGTGCGCTCAAAGGTGTGGGCGCCGAAATAATCGCGTTGTGCTTGCAGCAGGTTGGCAGGCAGGTTGGGGGAGGTAAGCGAGTAGAAGTAGTTGAGCGCCGACGAGAATGCCGGAACGGATATCTCTTCTTGCAGCGCAGTGGTGATGATCATCTTCCAGCCGGGGATGAGTTGCTTGATCTCTTCTTTGAAGTAGGGCGCCAGTAGCAGATGCTGCGGCTGGTCGGCAGCCTCGAAGGCGGCAGATATATTGTTGAGGAAGGCGCTTCGGATGATGCAGCCTCCCCGCCAGAGGCGGGCGATGGAAGAGAGATTGAGGTTCCAGTTGAACTGTCGCGATGCTTGCTCCAGCGTAGAAAAGCCTTGTGCATACGACACCAGCTTGGAGGCGTAGAGGGCTGCGCGAACGGCGTGTATCATCACCTCTTTATTATAGGCTGTCGATGCGGGCGTAGTGTGGGGGAAGTTCGGAGCGGCTACCATGCGCAACTCTTTTTGCGACGAGAGGCAACGCTCGAAGACGGCTGTGGCTATCAGCTCTAAGGGCGTGCCCAGCTCCATGGCGTTGATGACCGACCATTTGCCGGTGCCCTTTTGTCCGGCGGCGTCCAGAATGTAATCTATCAGGTAGTGCCCGGATGCGTCTTTGTGGCGCAGGATGTGCGAGGTAATCTCTATGAGGTAACTATGCAGTTTGCCTTCGTTCCATTCGTCGAAGATGTCTGCCATCTCTTCGTTATCGAGGTGAAGCAATTGCTTCATAAGCCAGTATGCTTCGGCAATGATTTGCATATCGCCGTATTCAATGCCGTTGTGTATCATTTTAACGAAGTGTCCCGATCCGGCAGGACCGATCCAGTTGCAACAGGGGGTGCCGTCTTCTTCGGCTACTGCGGCAATGCTTTGCAGGATGGGGGTCAGCTCTGCCCAAGCGGTAGCCGAGCCGCCGGGCATGATAGATGCTCCGTGCAGGGCACCCTCTTCTCCGCCCGATACGCCGGCGCCTACAAAGCGGAACCCTTTCTGCTCTGCCAGCGCTACGCGGCGGTTGGTATCTTCGTAGTTGGAATTTCCACCATCTATAAGTATATCACCTGCATCCATGTGCGGGAATAGTTGTTCCATGAGTTGGTCGACTGCTTCGCCGGCGCGCACCATCATCATGATTTTGCGCGGGCGTTGAATGGAGGCTGTAAATTCGGCAATGTCCGTATAACCTTCGATGGATTTGTTTTTGCCGCGTCCGTTGATAAAGCGTTCCACTACGCCTTCTTCGACACCCGGTACGGTACGGTTATATACCGATACCTTCCAGCCTTTACTTTCCATGTTGAGTGCGAGGTTTTCACCCATCACTGCCAACCCGATAAGTCCAATGTCTGTTTTCGATGAATCTTTCGCTGTCATATATCTTGTATTTCTAAATATGTTATGTTCAAATTGGTTGCCAAGAACCAAAAACTGAAACAACCTTTATCGAATTTTGTTCAACGGGTTTTAATATGTAAGTGTAGGCATAAAAAAGAGAATGAAGAATCGGACTATGGGATTCTTCATTCCTCAATCTTATATTAACCATACGAGAGAGCGGCAGCTCTCCAAAGCGGGTGTTACACCTCTTTTATCAGTTCCATGCCTCGCTTGATTGCCTCTTCGTTCATCGGAATCAAGTGATGGTGGCGTTCGGGCAGTGTCTTTTTCAGTCCTTTGAGTACGCTTTCCAGACTTACGATGGGATGCAGTTTCAGCAGTCCGCCCAGCACAATCATGTTGAATGCTTTGGCGTTATTCATCTCGTTGGCAGCATCCATGGCATCGATGCGATACACCTTGATGTCTTTGCGTGTAGGTGGGTTGATGATTCCGTATCCGTCGTAGATCAGTATGCCGCCCGGTTTTACTTTAGCTTCGAACTTTTCGAGCGAGGGTTGATTCAGGATGATGGCTGCATCGTACTTGCTCAAGATGGGTGATGACACCTTTTCGTCGCTGATAATGACGGTTACGTTGGCAGTACCCCCGCGTTGTTCGGGTCCGTAGGCAGGCATCCACGACACCTCTTTTCCCTCCATTAATCCCGAATAAGCCAGTATTTTGCCCATCGACAATACGCCTTGTCCGCCAAATCCTGCAATAATTATCTCTTCTGTCATTGTGATTCTGTTTTAGCGTTACTCTTTATCTTTTAAGTCGCCCAACGGGTAGAAGGGGAACATGTTGTCTACCATCCATGCGTTGGATTGTACAGGCGTTTGTTTCCATCCGGAGCTGCAGGTCGATACGATCTCTACCAGATTAGATCCTTTGCCGGTCATAGAGTTCTCGAAGGCTTTTCGGATGGCTTTCTTCGCTTTTCGTATGGCAGGTACGCTCTGTACGCTTTGTCGGGTTACGTAGGCGGTACCTTCCAACTGCACGGCGATGTCTGCCATTTTGAGCGGGTAGCCGTGCAGGTGTGCGTCGCGTCCGTAAGGGCTGGTTGCCGTTTTCATGCCGAGCAGGGTGGTGGGTGCCATTTGTCCGCCGGTCATGCCATAGATGGCATTGTTGATGAAAATAATGGTAATGTTCTCTCCGCGGTTCAAGGCGTGAATGGTTTCGGCAGTTCCGATGCAAGCCAAGTCGCCGTCGCCCTGATAGGTAAACACCAATCGGTCGGGCCACAGGCGTTTGATGGCAGTGGCTACTGCCGGTGCACGTCCGTGTGCAGCTTCCTGCCAGTCTATATCCAGATAGTTATAGGCAAAGACAGCGCACCCTACGGGCGACACGCCGATGCTTTTTTCTTCCATGCCCATCTCTTCGATGACTTCGGCTATCAGTTTGTGCACCACGCCGTGACTGCAACCCGGGCAGTAGTGCATGTGCACATCGTTCATGAGTTTTGGTTTGCTGTAAACCAGATTCTCGGGTTTGATTATTTCTTCTACTGTCATAATATTATCTGTTAGTGAAACGTATGTAGAACTCTGCCAGTTTGAAAAAGATGGCGGCGCCGCACATATACATGAACGGCTTCTTGTCCTCGTCGAAGATGAAATACAGGATGACTGCTACCACAGCCAGCGCCATGAAGAGGATGTTTAATACGTTTCTGATTTTGTCGATACTCATTGCATAATCGATTTGAGTGCTTCTACAATCTCATCGGGGTCGGGCACTACACCTCCCAAACGTCCGAAGTGTTCTACCTTTACTTTTCCGTTGACGGCGAGACGTACATCTTCGACCATTTGTCCGGCGTTGAGTTCTGTCACCAGCATGCCTTTTACCTTGTCGGCATAACCGGCAATGACGTTCTTGGGGAATGGCCACAGGGTGATGGGTCTCAGGATACCTACCTTGATGCCCTCTTCGCGTGCCAGCTCCATGGCTTTTTGCCCGATGCGTGCCATCGACCCGAAGGCTACGATGAGATAGTCGGCGTCGTCGCAGGCTATTTCTTCGTAGCGCACCTCGTTGGCCTCGATTTGGCGGTATTTCTCTTGGAAGCGGAGGTTGTTTTTCTCCATGATTTCGGGCTTCAGTTCGAGTGAGGTGATGATGTTGGGTTTGCGTCCGCCTATCCGTCCGAAGGTTGCCCACGGGCATTGCCGCATCACTTCGTCGTCGGTGCGGCGTGGCTTGTAGGGGGGGAGTACTACTTTCTCCATCATCTGCCCGATGACGCCGTCGGCAAGTATGATAGCGGGGTTGCGGTATTTGAATGCCAGTTCGAAGCCCAACGACACAAAGTCTGCCATCTCCTGTACGGAGTTGGGTGCGAGGGCAATGAGGTGATAGTCGCCGTGTCCGCCGCCCTTGACGGTTTGGAAGTAATCGGCTTGGCTGGGTTGAATGGTTCCTAACCCGGGACCGCCGCGCATGACGTTCACGATGAGGCAGGGCAAATCCGAGCCTGCGATATACGAGATGCCTTCCTGCTTGAGGCTGATGCCGGGGCTTGACGATGAGGTCATGACCATTTTACCGCTTCCGGCTCCGCCGTACACCATGTTGATGGCTGCTACTTCGCTTTCGGCTTGCAGTACTACCATGCCGGTAGTTTCCCAAGGTTTGAGGTCTGCCAGCGTTTCCAATATTTCTGATTGGGGGGTGATAGGGTATCCGAAGTATCCGTCGGCGCCGCAGCGTATGGCTGCGTGGGCAATGGCTTCGTTCCCTTTCATTAATACGACTTCTTTCTCCATATTAGTCTACTTTTACTTTATACACAGATATACATCCATCCGGACAAACTTGTGCACACGACGCGCAGCCGTTGCAAGTGTCCTCCAGAATTTGTCGGGCATAGTTATACCCTCTTACATTCACCTCTTTGGCGAGGGAAATGACATGTAGCGGACACGCTGCCACGCAGAGGTTGCATCCTTTGCATCGTTCGGTGTTCACTACAATTGCTCCTTTGAATTTTGCCATAATTACGATACCTTTTATGATTAGGGATTATAAATGTCTTTGTTGTAGAAATTGAGAATATCCATGACCATGCGCCGGGCTTGGTCTGCGGGCGACTGGGGATTGATTTCGATGGCATGTTGATAATTATTTAACGCCTGTTGCCAGTTGCCCTGTTTGCGATAGGCGTTGCCGCGCAGATAGTAAGCTTCGTCAAGGGGAGGGACGCCGACGGTTACCAAGTCGTCGAGTAGGCGGATGGCTCTTGCGACCTCTCCCCGGTCGACAAGTTCTTTAATTGATGTCAGTTCATCATCCATGTTGTAATACTCTAAAGAGTTATGGGCGGCAAAGTTAGATGTTATTTAGATAAAACAGCTCTTTGAACGATTAAAAAGTTAGAAAATGCACGGAGATTGTGCGGCTGATAAGGGTAAATGCTATCATAATGTAAGCAATGATAGCATCCTCCGAATCGTTGACCGGTCGGGTTTCGATTTGGAGGATGTGGAGGTTGTGGGGTATTGTTCGAACTATTTGTATGCAGCTTCGTAGATAGCCACACAATCGGCATCCGACAGCTCTATGCGGTCGTAGCGGAACAGTTCTGCCATGGCACTTTTGGCATTTTTTGTCAAGGTCATGAACTCCGACGGCTGAATACCATAGTCCGACATCTTCAAGTTGTCTACGCCGCAATCTTTTTGCAGTTGCGCGAGCACGGTGAGGAAGTCGGTAGGCTTGTCGGCATCTTTCATGCCCATTACGCGCGCCATGGTGATGAAACGGTCGTCGCAGGCATGTGCGTTGATAAAGTGGGTGTAGTATGCCAAGCTCAGCATAATCAGTCCGGCTCCGTGCGGCAGCTCCTGATGATAGGCGCTCATGGCATGTTCGAGCGAGTGTTTGCTGGAGGTGCTGGCGGTCATCATTTGGTATCCCGACAGCGAGTTGCCCAATGCCACTCTCTCGCGCGCCGCCAAGTCGTTGCCGTTGTGTACGCAGGCGGCAAGGTTTTGGCTGACGTTTTCGATGGCTGCCAAGGCAAACATCTCCGAAACCGGGTTGGCGACGTTGGAGATGTAGCCTTCGGTGGAGTGAAACAGGGCATCGAAGCCCTGATATGCCGTGTACGAGGGCGGTACGGTGAGCATCAGCTCTGCATCGACAATGGCAAGCATGGGCACCATGTCGAAATAGCCGAAACCGGTTTTCTCATGGGTTTGCGGATTGGTGATCACAGCGGCGGCATCGACCTCCGAGCCGGTGCCTGCGGTGGTGGTAATGGCAACAACCGGCAAAGCTTTGCCGCTACGGGGTAGGCTCTTGCCGGTTCCCGACGGGATAAAGTCCCACAAATCGTGGCTCGCTTCGTTGGCAAGCATCGCCATGGCTTTGGCGGCATCGATGACGCTGCCGCCACCCAGTGCGACAATGAAATCGCAATCGTTGTCACGGGCGAATGCGGCGCCCTCTTCGACGCTCGATTTCAATGGGTTGGGCTGTACTTTATCGAAGACAACATACACTACATTTGCCTTTTCTAATTGTTGCTGTGTGCGGTCTAAATATCCGTTGACGCGGGTTGACTTGCCGTTTGATATGACAATCATTGCCTTCTTGCCGGGCAATGTTTGCCGGTGCAGCAGATTGAGTGTACCGGCGCCGAAAATGGTGTCGGTGGGAAGATTGAATTGATACATTTTGTTTCTCCTTTAATTGTTTTGTTTAATGTATTGAAGTTAGTATAACAAGCAAATGCTTTCGATGGTTTATTTCGCGGCGTCCCACCTTACTTTCCATTGGCCGTCTTTCGGAAAGCCGGGTAGCGGCTTCGTGTTCCCTTCTGCACCGATGCACATCAGGTTGACGACTGTGAGCAATCCGTTGTCGGGCGGAAGGTTGACGTTGGCATGGTCGTCCGAGAGCAGGGCATCAATGGCTTTGTCCGGCTCGTCCCGACGAATAGCGGCAATGGCAGCCCGATATGGCTCCGACAGTTGCAGGGTGCCGGGAACGACCTCTCTCCGGATGGCAGATGTGTATTGGGTACATACGATGCGCCGCTCCAGCTCGGAGGCGCGGGGGTCTGTGCAGAAAAGGAAGTCGTACACGGCACTTTTAGCCCAAAAAGAGTGCCAATACTCCGAGGCTGCTACGGTGACGGTTGAATAGTCGGGCAGGTGTTGTTGCATCGGAGGCTCCTCGGCGGTGAAGAGGCAAACGAGTGAGAACGACGGTGCACGAGGCTTCAGCACGAAACGTCCGGGCGCCTCTTCGTTCAGTCGGGCATCGCCCTCCCAGCGAAGCGAGAGGTAGTACACGGTAGAATCGGTACGGGCAGTGTCGGTATAGTTGACTTGCCGGAGTACGGCGTCGGGCGAAGCCATGCGTACCAAGCGGGCAGCGTGCAGGGTGTCGGTTTTAAAGTCGAAGTTCACACCTGTAAACATGCGGCTGTCGATGCTGACGCCTATCATGTCTTGCTTGGGATGACACACCGTCTGTACCGAAAACTCCGAGCCGGCATAATTAAAGTGACTGTCGATGCTGCCGTTCCACATGTTGAGCGATTGGCGGATGTTGCTGATTTGCTCCGTACCTACATTTTCGTCGAAGTTGATGCCGATGTGCACTCTTTCGATTTGCCTGTCGGCAGGGAGCGCTGCGCACTGTGTGCGAAGCGGAGTAAATGTTCGATAGGCATCGGGGAAGGTTTGCAATCCGGTGGCATCGACCGTGAAGAGAAGCTTGCCGTTGCCGACGCTAAGCGGCGACAGCAGGTCGAATGAGGTCAGTCGGGGAGAACGGCGATCGACCAACGCTTCACGATCGATCGGGCGGTCTTGCTTCGACGGACGGCACGACGGTAAGAGGGCGACTGCGAAAAGCAGCCATAAGGCATTCTTTTTCATTATTAGAACGTTATTATTCAACAACTTATTCCCCTTCTTTCAATAGCTCCATGATCTCTTCGAGCGACAGCTTGGCTGCTTGGTCGCTGCCTTCGAGCAGTGATTCTGCCAAGTCGCGTTTCCGGCTATGGAGTTGGATGATTTTCTCTTCAATGGTGTTTTCTGCCACCAGACGATAGATGGTTACCGGACGCTTCTGTCCGATGCGGTGGGCACGGTCGGAGGCTTGGTCTTCTACGGCAGGGTTCCACCACGGATCGAGATGAATGACATAGTCGGCAGCAGTAAGGTTGAGTCCCAACCCTCCGGCTTTCAGGCTGATGAGAAACAGCTCTCCCTCTCCGTTTTGGAAAGCATCCACCCGCTTCTGCCTTTCCTTGACAGGAGTAGCTCCGTCGATATATTGGTAGCTGATGCCTTGTTTGTCTAATACCTTTCGCACCAGCGTGAGATGGGTGACGAACTGGCTGAACACAAGCGCACGGTGATTGTTTTCGCGCAACTCGCCCATCAGGTCGAGGAAGGTGTTCAGCTTGGTCGACGGGATGTGCATGTCGGGCGTTATCAGTGCCGGATTGCAACAAGCCTGCCGCAGACGGGTAATCTCTGCCAATACCTGAATATGTTTGGCGCCACTACTGTGCGTATCATTACTCAGATTCTCCAGCGCTTGTCGGCGCAGTGCTTCGTAGAACGCCATCTCTTCATCGGAGAGCGTAATTCGCTTCACGATCTCTGTCTTGGGCGGCAGTTCGTCTATGACACCGGCTTTGGTACGACGCAGAATGAAGGGTGCAATCAGTTTCTTCAGGTATTTGCGTGTCTGCTCGTCGGGCGACTTTATGAAAGTCTCGTTGAAATGCTTCAGGCTTCCCAGCAATCCCGGGTTGATGAAGTTGAACAGATTCCAGATCTCACCCGGATGGTTCTGCACCGGTGTACCGGTCAGGGCGATGCGGAATGCTCCTTTCAGACTCATGGTCGCTTTGGAGGTCTTGGTGGCATAGTTCTTGATGACGTGCGCCTCGTCGAGTACGATGGTGGCATAGTCGAACTCGGCAAACAGCTCGTCTTCCGATTGCAGCAATCCGTATGAGGTTACCAGCACGTCGCCTGCCCGGAGCGCTTGCATGACTTCGCGTCGTCCGTTGCCGGTTGTCGACAATACCTGTACCCGTAGCGAGGGTGCAAAGCGTTCGGCTTCATTCAGCCAGTTGCCTATGACCGAAACCGGGCAAACCACCAATGCCGCTCCCAGATTGGCGCGATATAGCAGAATAGCGAGCGCTTGCAGCGTCTTTCCCAATCCCATCTCGTCGGCAAGACAGGCGCCGGCGTTCCATCCTGCCAGTCGTGCCATCCATCGGAACCCCTCTTCTTGGTAGGGGCGCAGTTCGGCTTGCAGACCAAGCGGTATGTCCGCAGTGGTTTGTTGCAGCGTGTCTAATGTTCGGTGAAACTCCTTCCATTGTTTGTCGGCTTTTAGCTCTTTTAGCTCGTCCATCTCGCCGAATACCTCGTTCAGCGCGGCAGAGGCGAACTTGTTGAGGCGTGTTTTGCCTTTCGTCTCGGCGGAGAAGAGCCTGATGGCATCCAACTGCTTCTTCAGCGTAGCGCTGAGAGCCAGATATTCGCCGGTTTTCAATTCGATAAACCCCCGATGTCCTGTTGCGGTGAGTGCCAGCAGTTGTTGCAGAGAGACGACCGTATCTTCGTTTACCTTCAATTCTCCGCTGAGGTCGAACCAGTTGATACCGCTCTTAATCTGTATCTGCAGATGGCTCGTGTCGGCAGCTCCGCGCAGTCGCAGTCGCTCGCCCTCGGGCCATTCAACGACGCACTGCCCGGCATGCTTCAGGGCAATGTCGAGTATCTGCAACGAGTCGAGCGGATCGCCAAACGACATCAGCCCGTCGTTGATGTCGAGGCTTTCGAGCGCCTGAATGTCGTTCATCAGCGCGCTCTCGTTCTCTTTCTCTTTTTGCAGGTTGCGTGTCACCTGCAGTTGTCCTTCGCCATCACTGGCGATGAGGGCTTTTCCGCCCTTTCCGGGCTTGCAGTATGGAGGCTGCGTACCGAAGGGTTTGCTGAACAGCTCGGCTTTCAGACCGTCGCCGTAAGGAAGCAGTTGGATGCGGATGCGCGAATCGGCAGGAACCTCTTTGACGGGAACGGCGGCATCCTGACTGCTGATGAGGTCGGAGTGTACGTTCATGCCTGCGGCGCTGAATGTTCCCAGCAGTTCAATCAATTTGTCCTTTCCCTGCAAGGGGACAATCAGTTTTTGGAGGTACAAGATGTTTAGCATCTCGCGTTGTGTGGCGGTGAGGGAGTATATCTTGTAGCGGGTATTGGTCTCTTTGACAAGGCGTATGTTGTCGTCCCATTCCTGAACGGTCAAGTCGGTGGTCAGCAGGTAGCCTTTTGAGTTCTCCTTGACGGCAATGATAGGTTTGGTCCCGATAAACTCTACCGGCGTGTTCTCTGTTCCGTCGAGAAAGATATGGGGATGCCCCACAAGTTCAGAAAGAACCGAACGTTTGAAGGTGGGGTATCCATTGTTGACTGTGGTGATGCACAACGCAATGCGTGCATCTTGTTCCGTCATGCCTGCCACTGTGCCCGAAGCAAACGTAGAGAGGGCGATATTCCGTCCTTTCGACCAACCTTTAGCCTGTCGCATTTGTAAGACCGGTTGTATGGAGGTGTTGTTGGGATTGAAGAAGTAGGCGATGCGTTGCTCTTTTTCTTTGGCGTTTTTGACTTTTTTCCCTTTTTCGAGTGTAAGCAGCAGGTTGAGGGTCTTTTCCCATTCCGACTGTATACGAATGCGCGAAATCATCGGCGTGTAGCTAAATTGCTTGGCGAGATTCGCGTATATCTTGGCAGTGGATGGCGTGTGATACCACTGGTCTAAGACATAACTCATTTCGTAGGCAAGCAAGTAACATTCGCCCTGAATAGCTCGTTCGTAAAGGTCGAGAAGCTTCTTGTAGCTGTTTTGATTGCACGACTTCCCTATGGCATAGTAAATCAATACATTGTAGAGCATATCTATGGGCACTACACCCTCTTTGTTGCCGGTAAGGTTCTCCTTTACGATGTTTGCATAGTATGTGGCATCTTCTTGCTTTTTACCTGCGAAATCGTACACAATGGCATTAAATTCCGACATGAATCCCTTCAACAACAACGTAGGATGTTTGGCATTCCATTTGATGATTTTTTCCAGAACAGGTATAGACACCTTGACATCAAGTTGCATCAGTACCAGCAGATAATAGTAGACATCTATTGAACGGATAAAGAACGGAAATGCACTATTGTTTTCTTTCTTCTCTTCCTTTAAAGACTGTTCGGCAATATTCATCGCTTTTTGTGGCTCGTCGAGCAGGGCGGCGTGGATGAACGGGGTGAGGCACAGTGTATAGTCGGTATTCGTATCTTCGTTATCCAAAATGCCCCGATACAGAGATGCGACATTTTGAAGAAACACTTTCTCGTTATTGAAATCTATTTTCCCATTCAATCCGGAAAGTCTGTCTATATACGATTTTATCGTTGAAACAGGAAGCAGGTCATTAAAGGCGTGGTACATCATGTCGCTGCATACGTGGGTCATGACCTCTTTAGATATGTATTTTAATGAGGAAGCATATTGTTCGTCGGTTATGATCTGTTGACAGAAATCGATCATATCCTGTGGGTATTTGGAGAGAAAATCATGCTCATAACCGCTATACAACTTGTTGTCGAATAACAGTGCGTAGAGACAATTGCGCAACATTCTGACCGACTCCGTAGAGTTGTTCGTGCTGCTTGTGTAGTACATCCATGAATATTGTGCTTCCTTCTTGACTTGCGACCACAAGGGTTTGTATGTTTTCAGGTCGGGGTACAAGGCTATCAAGCAATCGGTGTTTGCCATGCGTCCACTGTAGTATGATTGTACGAACAGACCAGCCTTTTCCGCATCGTCCATGACCTGCTTAATCTTTTTCTGCGTGACATACTTCGTGATAAATGGTGCAGCGCAAAACCTCGACAGGCTCGACAGGTCTATGTCTACGGCGCAAAACAGTGCAATTTGCACAATCGCCTTGTCTATGTCCTTGAGGGAATCGTAATACTTTTTTTGTGCGGGGAGCATCATGAGATATATGTGTTATATAAAAAACGCCGCAAAGTTAGAACAATTCCCCCAATATTCTATTTGTCTCTCCCGTCAATCGGGGCAATCGCATCAAATTTTCTATCAGGAACTGCTTACCTATTACCGCTCTATCTTCCAATCTGTGATGCCACGTGTTTGTGCATCGTAGTTCACCCCGATGCGCACTACTTGGCGCGTATCTGCTTCGTAGGGCACGGCGTAGTGTTGCCGTTCTATCTGTTCGAGAGCAGCGTCGACCGTGCCGTGGACTTTGATCTCGAAGAGGTAGATATACTGCTTGTTCATCACCACCACGTCGGCACGACCGATGGCGGAGGGTATCTGCGTCTGCGTGAACTGTCCCAGTAGGGTAAAGAGCATGTAGAAGATGATTCCGGCGCGTGATTCGTTGTCGCTCTTCTTCTCGTAGGGTACGGAGGCTACAAAAGAGCGCATTTGCCGCATGCAACTTTCCGCGTCGCCGGTTTCGAGGGCTTTTGCCATGGCGATGATGCTCATGCTGCTCTTTTGTATGCTGCTACCTATCATGGAGGGTATGAGTGAGCGAACGAATCCGAATTTGACTTCGTCGTTGGGATAGCCCAAAGTGTAGATACCGTTCCAATAGTTTTTGATGGTGAGGTAGCCGCTTTGATAGAGCACGGGGATAGGTTCGGTCAGGGTTTCGACAGCTGTATTGAAGTCGTCGGCAACAGCTTCGCACGCTTCCATGTTTTCGGGAATCATGCTACTGTTTTTCAACAACTCGATGAGGAAGGTGGGGGTGCCGCTGGAATACCAGTAGCTGTCGTATTTTCGACCGCTCAGCACATTGATAATGCTGTATGGATTATATATATCTTCCGTATCTTCGCAGAAGTGGTACCCATCATACATCCGTTTGAGGTGGGCGCATGCTTCGTCGTAGCTCTCATGGTAACGTTTAGCCAAAGCGGTAATATCGGGTTTGAACTGTGTGAGCAGTTCGGTTTCGGTGATGCCGCAAATGTTGTTGTATGCGGGTAACATGCTGATATTACTCAAATGGTTCAACTCGCTGAAGATGCTCAGCTGGCTGAACTTGGTGATGCCGGTGATGAAGAGGAAACGGGTCATGACCGTGTTGTCTTTGAGCGGACTGAAGAACTTGCGTAGCAGCAAGCGCAAGGTTTTGCGCAACTCCGGATCTGTCTGGCTGTGCGAATCGAGTATGGGAGAATCATATTCGTCAATGAGTATGACCACTCCTTTCTTGGTTTGCTTGTATGCAGACTTGATAATGCTATCGAAACGCTCGCTGACGGTTTTTTTTGTGATGTCACGACCGTATTCTTGCTCCCATTCAGAGAGTCTTCCTTCGAGCACTCCTTTCAAGTCAGCCACCGTCTCATAGTTTGTTCCGGCAAACGAGAGGTGCAGTATCGGATGCACTTGCCACTCCGTTTCGAGTTGCTCCATGGCCAATCCTTTGAACAGATCCTTTTTTCCGAGGAAGTAGGCTTTCAACGTGGAAAGCAAGAGGCTCTTTCCGAAGCGGCGGGGGCGGCTCAGGAAATATATCTGATTGGTGCTGACCATTTGATAGACTAAGTCGGTTTTGTCTACGTACACATAGTTGCGGGTACGCAGTTGTTCGAAATCTTGTATCCCGATGGGGAAGATGCGTCGGGTTGCTTGCATATTTTTTTTAATTAAAAATTGAAAGTTAAAGATTAAAGTCTGCTGGAACGGCTCTTTATTGCTATACTCCGCGCGGGGTAATTTTATGAATTGAAAAAGAATAAGCCTATTTGTAATGTCAACCACGATATTATCAAGAGATGCTTATTAACTTGAACTTGTCCGGAGACGAAATTCGGGCGCTAAAGTACGAAAAAGAAAATAATCACGGTAGCAAAATTCAAAAAAGAATGATTTTTCCCCTTTATGTAACCGTTGACTATATAAAATGTAACCTGCCATCAAGGTTTTTTCTCATAAGATGCCTTACCTTTGCGCCATTGAAACATTCATTTTATTCATCCATTATTTGTAGACAAAACCATGAGAATAAAAACAGCACTCGTTGCATTTCTCGTATTGATGTGCAGCTCCGGTTTGCGGGCTATCGACCATCGGGGCATCACTACTGCCCAATTATCTCCCGACCGTTTCACTTTGATAGAAAACGGTGTACCTGTCCCTGTCGTCATAGACGAAGCAGATGATGCCGGCGTGGTGATAGCCGCCCGCAATCTGCAAGGCGATCTCTCGAAAGTAAGCGGCAAGAAGGCGCTTTTACTGTTTACTCCCGGCGATACGAAGAGACCTGTGATTATAGGTACAACCGACAGCCGTTATATTAAAGATATGGTGAAACACAAAAAGCTCGACGTGTCGTCACTCAAAGGTAAATGGGAACAGTATCTGATGACGGTTGTCTCGCATCCGCTGGAAGGAGTAGACGAGGCGTTGGTAATCACCGGAAGCGATAAGCGAGGCACCATCTACGGCATCTATGAGCTATCGGAGCAAATCGGTGTTTCACCTTGGTACGACTGGGCAGACGTGCCGATAGAACCACAACCGAACCTCTCGATAGAGCGTAGTACGTATACCGCAGGTGAACCGGCTGTGAAGTATCGAGGTATCTTCCTGAACGATGAAGCTCCCTGTCTGACGGGCTGGGTGAAGCATACCTACGGCACCAACTATGGCGACCATCGCTTCTATGCCCGTGTGTTCGAACTGATTTTGCGACTGCGGGGTAACTTTATGTGGCCTGCCATGTGGAACTGGAGTTTCTATGCCGACGATCCCGAAAACAGCCAAACTGCCCATACGATGGGGGTTGTGATGGGTACATCGCACCACGAACCCATGGCACGCAACCACCAAGAGTGGGCGCGAAAACGCAGAGAGTATGGTGTCTGGGATTATAATACCAACCAGAAGGTGATCGACCAATTCTTCCGCGAAGGAATCAAGCGGGCTGTCGGCACAGAAGATTTGATCACCATCGGTATGCGCGGCGATGGTGACGCACCTATGGGAGGTAACGAAGGCGAAGACGATAAGTATGTGGCACAAGACCGGAAGGCTATGGACTTGCTGCGGAAGATATTCAAGAATCAACGCAAAATCATCAAGGATGTCACCGGAAAGGCGCCCGAAAAGCGGCAGCAGGTGTGGGCTGTCTATAAGGAGGTGCAGCGCTATTACGACCGCGGACTACGTGCTCCCGACGATGCTATCATGTTGCTCACCGACGATAACTGGGGAGATGTGACGCGCCTGCCCGACGCCGAAGGCAGAAAACATCCCGGCGGATGGGGTATGTATTATCATGTGGACTATGTCGGTGCACCGCGCAACTCGAAATGGCTCAATGTTACTCCTGTACAGAATTTATGGGAGCAACTCCAGTTGACCTACGATTATGGTGTAGATAAGCTGTGGGTGCTGAACGTGGGCGACCTCAAACCGATGGAGTATCCCATTACGCTCTTCCTCAACATGGCGTGGAATCCGCATCAATACAATGCCGGCAATCTGCTGGAGCATACACGGCAGTTCTGTGCACAGCAATTCGGCGAGGAACAAGCTGATGAAGCCATGCGCATCCTGAATCTGTATAGCAAATACAACGGACGGGTTACCCCCGAGATGCTCGACAGCCGTACTTACAACCTCGAAACCGGCGAATGGCAACAGGTGTCCGACGCATACCTAAAGCTCGAAGCAGAAGCCTTGCGCCAATATATCTCACTGAAGCCTGAGTATTGCGATGCTTACAAACAGTTGATTCTCTTCCCCGTACAGGCAATGGCGAACCTTTACGAAATGTATTATGCCCAAGCCATGAATCACAAACTCTACAAGGAGAACAATCCGCAGGCTAATGTGTGGGCAGATAAGGTGGAGCAAACATTCAAACGCGACGCCGCTCTCTGCGATGACTACAACAACGTAATGTCGGGCGGAAAATGGAAGAACATGATGATACAGAAGCACATCGGCTATACTTCGTGGAACGATAACTTCCCTGCCGACCGCCAGCCGAAGGTGTTTCGGGTGGCAGACCCCGAAAAAGCGGTGGGAGGATATGTGTTCAAACCGCAAGACGGAGTGGTGGTGGTCGAAGCCGAGCATTACTTTGCCGCCAAAGATGCCGCCAAAGCGAGCTGGACGATTATCCCTTATATGGGACGCACCCTGAGCGGCGTTGCACTGATGCCCTACACCGAAGAGGTCGCGGGCGCTTCGCTGGCTTACAAGATGGAAATCCCCCGCGAAGTAAAGGAGGTCACCGTGCATGTGGTCGTGAAGTCGACACTGGCTTTCAGCAATCCCAAAGGACACCGATACGGAGTGGCTTTCGATGGAGGCGAAGCGAAGGTGGTCAACTTCAACTACAACCTGAACGAATCGCCCGAGAATGTTTATTCGGTCTTCTACCCCACGGTGGCGCGTCGGGTTGTCGAGAGCATGGTGAAGCTGCCATTGGCTGCCGCCGACGATGATTTGCATACGCTAACCATCACTCCGCTCGATCCGGGTATCGTCTTCGAAAAGGTGATTATAGACTTTGGCGGATACAAGAAAACCTATTTGTTTATGGAAGAATCGCCTAACGCAAGGGGGAATTGAAATAAATAACCTACCTTTGCCCCCTCACTTTTAAACAATCGTAAATATGGAAATCGTAGAAAAAGAAGAAAAGAACAAGTACATCACCGTAGCATATAAGCTATACGCCATAGAAAACGGCGAAAAAGATTTAAGCGAAGAGGCAACTGCCGAACACCCCTTCCAATTTATCTCGGGAGTAGGAATGACATTGCCTTCTTTTGAAGAACAGGTCAAAGACCTGAAGGCGGGCGAGCTGTTCGACTTTATCATCCCTTGCGACGAAGCTTACGGTGAGCTTGACGATGAGCATATCATCGATCTCCCGCGAAGTGCCTTTGAGGTAGAGGGCAAGTTCGATGCCGAGCGGGTAGTCGAAGGAAACATCCTCCCCATGATGACCCAAGACAGACAACGCATCAACGGCATCGTAGTCGCTGTGACGGACGAGGTTGTAACTATGGATATGAATCACCCGCTGGCAGGCTGCGACCTGAACTTCGTCGGCAGTGTCGTTGAGAGCCGTCCTGCTACCAACGAAGAATTGGCTGAAGTTGCCCGAATGCTCAGTGGCGACGGTTGCGACTGCGGTTGCGACCATGGCGACTGCGGCGATGGCTGCGGATGTGGTTGCTGTCACTAATTGCGCTCGCTTTGGCGAACACAATCGCCTAACAGATTGTTACACTAACTATTAAACTAAAAATTAGGAAATAGTATGAATAGTAAGTTACTAGGCTGTTGGCTGTCTGCTGCACTACTGGTCTCGTCGTGCATACAAAAGGAAGCTTTAAACTCCGAAGCTGCCATTGATGCGTGTACGGGTCCTAAAGTGCAGATGGTCAATATCAATCATGATACTAAAGATGTGACAATCGATGTCTACTCGTCTGCCGACCTGGCCCATCTGGTGTTGCATTTTGTCGTGCCCGAAGGAGCCACTCTTCAGGATAAAGACGGCACGTTGATTCAAGACACCATCTTCAATTTCAGCATGGTCGGACATTCGCAACAGCTCACCGTCACCTCCGAGGATAAAGTGTACAAAGCTGACTATAACGTGAAAGTCCGGTCCTTGGTAAGAATCCCCCTCCTGTATCATTTTGAGAGATTAGTGCAAAGCGCTCCCTATCATATCTTGGAAGAGATCGATAGCGAACAAGGTGATACCTTGATCTGGCAAAGCGGAAACCCCGGCTATCAGCTCACCATGCAAGCCAAGTCGCCCGAAGATTATCCCACGGTGCAGGTTGCCGACGGGTATGCCGGACGCGGTGTGAAGTTGGAAACCCGCTCTACCGGCGGGTTTGGAGCAATGGTGAAAATGTATATCGCTGCCGGCAATCTGTTTATCGGTTCGTTCAGTGTAGGAAATGCTTTGAACAACGCCCTGAAAGCGACCCGATTCGGCATGCAGTTTGGTCGACAACCCATCGCACTGCGGGGGTACTATAAGTACAAGGCAGGCGCAATCTACACCGAAGCGCAAAAACCGGTAACCGGAAAGAAAGACCGCTTCGATATATACGCGATTATGTACGAAGCCGACGATCCGGGCTTTATGCTCGACGGTACCAATGCTTTGACCGACCCGTCGCTGGTGGGCGTGGCGCAAATAGCGGCATCCGATGCCGTAGAAGCTGCCAACTGGACGAAGTTCGATCTGCCTTTCGTGCTGAAAGCAGGGAAGAGCATTGACAAAGAGAAGCTACGCGACGGGAAGTATAAACTGGGTATCGTGTTCTCGTCGAGTGTCGATGGAGGTAAGTTTAGCGGCGCCGTAGGCAGCACTCTCTACATCGACGAAGTCGAACTTGTTTGCGAAGAGGAGGAGAGCGGAGATGAACAATAAAGTACGTCACCTGATATTCCTGCTGTTGCTTGCAGCAGGCATCACTACTGCCCATGCACAGGACGATAATACGCCGGGCATCATACAGTCGTCTAAACTGGGATGGTTCTACTCCCTGAAAGCCGGATTTAACATCGGCGGAACGGCTCCTCTGCCCATTCCTCAAGAGATACGCCGCATCGAAAGCTTTTCGCCGGGTATGGCAATAGCCATCGAAGGCAATGCCACCAAATGGTTTGCTACAAGTCGGCATTGGGGAATTAGCATCGGGTTGCGATTGGAAAACAAGAATATGACCACCCAAGCCATCGTGAAGAACTACGGCATGAAACTGATCAATGCCGACAGCGGTAGCTATCTGGAGGGGTTATGGACAGGAGGGGTAAAAACCAAAGTGAAAGGTTCGTATCTGACGGTTCCGGTGCTGGCAAACTATAAAATCAGTCAACGCTGGAAGATTCTGGTCGGTCCCTATCTCTCTTATCTGCTCGAAGGCGACTTCTCCGGTCATGTGTACGAAGGTCATCTCCGCACGCCCGACCCAACCGGTGCGCGTGTCGACTTTAGCGGTACGAGCATTGCCACTTACGACTTCTCGTCCGACCTGCGCCGTTTGTTGTGGGGAGTACAGTTGGGAGGCGAGTGGCAGGCATTCAGACATCTCAGTGTTCATGCCGACCTTACATGGGGGTTGAACGACATCTTTCAAAGCGACTTTCAAACGATCGCTTTTGCCATGTACCCCATTTATCTCAATCTGGGATTTGGATACTCGTTCTAATTGTTTAATCGAAGCTTGATGTAGGCTTCGATGAACTCGATGCTGCGGTCAATGCCCAGCACAGAGGTGTCGACGCACAGGTGATAGGTAGCAGCAGCTCCCCACGTCTTAAAACTGTAATAATTATAGTATTCGGCGCGTTTCTTATCGGCTTTGACCATGTAGCTTTCTGCCTCTTCGGGAGTTACATGGCTTTGTCGGGCTATGCGCCGGATGCGATCTTGCTTGGATGCCGAGATAAAGAGATTGATGCTGTGCGGATGGTCGCGTAGTATGTAGTCGGCACATCTCCCCACAAAAACGCACGACTGTGCTTCAGCCAGTCGGCGAATCACGTCGCTTTGTACTTTGAACAAGGAATCGTTGCTCAAACAATTGGGCATGGAAGAGATGCCTTCACCCATGACCGGAAAGCGCATTCCCAACAACCCCCCTACAATGCCTTGCGACGGACGCTCGTCGGCTTTCTCAAAAAACTCGCGGCACAATCCGCTCTCTTTGGATGCCAAGGTTATCAACTCTTTGTCGTAAAAGGCTATTCCTAAACGGGTTGCCAGCTTTTCGCCGATTTCATGTCCGCCACTGCCCAGTTGGCGACCGATGTTGACTACATATTTCTTTTCCATAGTGTGAATAATTTGCCGCAAAAATAGGAAATAAGAAAAAGGAAACAAATAGGTTGAACTATTTATTTCCTTTTTTCTCGTAAAGTCATGGTAAAATAGGTTAGATATCAAAGGGAAATCCGGCTCACTTCAAAGGGAGATCTGCATCAGATGAAAGGGAGATCTGCATCAGATGAAAGGGAGTTTTGCATCAGATGAAAGGGAGTTTTGTCTCACATCAAAGGGAGATAATTTCACCAAAACAGGAAATATTTCAAAAAACAATTTGATATAAAACTATTTATTACTATTTTTTGTCTCAGGGCAACCCCATTAGATTTGATGTGGTTGCTCTGTTTTTACATCGCATTGCCTGCATAATAAGTAAGAAGTTCCTATCTTTGTGCCTCTATTAACAACGAATAAAGTAATGATAGAAACAGATAAAAAATAGATGTAATGAAATACATAGGCGCACATGTCAGTGCAAGCGGAGGCGTGGAATCGGCACCCGTTCATGCACACAATATCGGGGCAAATGCTTTTGCCTTGTTCACTAAAAATCAACGGCAGTGGGTGGGTAAGCCGCTCACGGAAGAGAGCATCAATCTCTTTAAAGAACACTGCATTCAATACGGATTCGATGCCCGCTACATTTTGCCGCACGATAGCTATCTCATCAACCTTGGACATCCCGAAGAGGAGGGAATCGCCAAAAGCCGTGCAGCCTTTCTGGACGAGATGCAACGGTGCGAGCAGTTGGGATTGAAATTGTTGAACTTCCATCCGGGGAGCTTTCTGAATAAAATTTCGCTCGAAGCGTGCCTCGATCGCATAGCTGAATCCATTAACATGGCATTGCAGCAAACCGCCGGGGTGACAGCCGTTATCGAAAACACGGCAGGGCAAGGCACTAACGTAGGTAATCGTTTTGAGCAATTGCGCTACATCATCGACCGCGTCGACGATAAGTCGCGGGTAGGTGTTTGCTTAGACACTTGCCACACTTACTCCGCCGGATACGACATCGTGGCACACTACGACGACGTATTCAACGAGTTCGATCGCATCATTGGTTTTGATTATTTGCGGGGCATCCATCTGAACGAAACCAAAAAAGCGCTTGGCAGCCGTGTCGACCGCCACGACAGCATCGGGAAAGGATTGCTGGGGATGGATTTCTTCCGTTGCTTCATGCAAGACCCGCGTTTCGACAACATGCCCGTGATTCTCGAAACCCCCGACGAAAGCCGCTGGGCAGACGAAATAGCACTATTGAGGTCGTTCCAGTAAAGGAACGACCCTCATTTACGGACACTCGACAAGATCCGGAAAAAGCTCACACCCGATACAGGCGTGAGCTTACACAAATACAGGCGTATCGATTCTCTTTTAGAGCATCACCGGCTCATACTTGATGCCGAACACATCGGCTACGGCTTTGAAGGTCACTTTGCCTTCTACCACATTTACGCCTTGTGCTAGCGCAGCATCGTCTTTGCAGGCTTTCTTCCAGCCTTTGCCGGCGAGGGCAAGGGCGTAGGGGAGGGTAGCATTGGTCAGCGCCGAGGTCGAAGTGAAAGGCACTGCCCCCGGAATGTTGGCTACGGCATAGTGTACAATGCCGTCGATAACGTATGACGGATCGCTGTGTGTGGTAGGATGTGACGTCTCGAAGCAGCCGCCCTGGTCGATGGCAACATCTACCAGCACGGTGCCCGGCATCATCAGTCCGAGCATGTCTTTGGTGATGAGGTGCGGAGCCTTGTCGCCCGGAATCAGCACCGAGCCAATGACCAAGTTGGTCGACGGCAACTCTTCGCGGATGTGATGCTCCGACGAGTACAGCGTTTTGACGTTCTTCGGCAATATTTCGTTCAGATAGCGCAGGCGCGGCAGCGAGATGTCGGTGATAACCACGTCGGCGCCCATACCGGCAGCTACCCACGCAGCATGTGTACCTACCACACCTCCACCCAGAATCAGCACCTTGGCAGGCTTTACACCCGGCACGCCGCCCAGCAGCATACCCTTTCCGCCTTGCGGTTTCTCCAAAAAACGGGCGCCTTCCTGAATCGACATGCGTCCTGCCACTTCGCTCATCGGGATGAGCAACGGCAAAGAGCGGTCGGCTTTTTCTACCGTTTCGTAGGCGATGCAGATGGCGCCGCTGGCTATCATAGCCTCGGTCAGGGCACGGTCGGCAGCAAAGTGGAAGTAGGTGAACAGTACCTGTCCGGGTTTAATCAGCTTATACTCGGGGGTGATAGGCTCTTTCACCTTTACAATCATCTCGGCGATGGCGTAGATCTCTTCTATGGTAGGGAGTGTACGGGCGCCTACTGCGATATACTCTGCGTCGGGGAAGCCGCTGTTGGCACCTGCCGAGGCTTGTACATACACTGTATGACCTTGTTTAACCAATGCGCGTACGCCACCGGGCGTCATACCTACGCGGTTCTCGTTGTTCTTAATCTCTTTTGGAATTCCGATAATCATAACGTTCTATTGTTTTAAGTTGATATAATAAAATCGGGCGCAAAGTACGTCATTTCTTTGTTATGATATAATCGAAAAGCAGATGTTTAAGAGCAGATTTTTATGCAAGTTTTATACCTTAACGCTTGGCTTTATCTGTCGGCTGATAGCCTGATAAAGCTCTTGCAGGTCGGGATGCGCTTTCAGCAGGTCAAGGTGCGACGCCATGACGGCTTCGTCGCCGCGTATGGCAGGACCGGTCTGTGCTTGTTGGGGAGGTAGTTGATGTACTTTTCGCGCAGTTTCGTCAATAAGAGGAAGCATGACCTCGAACGGAAGATCGTGCTCGTGCAGGATGTCGGCTGCGAGCGCATACATGCAATTGGAGAAGTTGCAGGCAAAGACGGCTGCCAAGTGTAGTGACCGGCGTTGCTCGGAGGAGGCGGTGTATACCTTACGCGACAGATGCGAAGCAACGGTGTGCAACAGCGCACAGTCTTCCGGTGAGTTGCTTTCGATGAAAAGCGGTATCTCCCGAAAGTCCGTTTCGCGTTGTTTGCTGAAAGTCTGCATGGGGTAAAACACGCCGTAACGCACGGCGTATCCTTGCCAGATGTTCAGGTCGATGCTGCCGGCGGTGTGTACAAACAGCGCTTGTTCTCTGCCTGCCACAATGTCGGGCAATAAGTGGGGCAATGCACGGTCGGTGAGCGCCGTGATATACAGATCGGCGTGTGAGGTGAGCGATGCCAGCGAGTTGGTATACTCGGCTGCTACGCATTGAGACAAGGCGCGTGCCGCCTCTCGGGTGCGGCTGTACACTTGCTCAATGTGGTATCCGTTGCGGTACAACGCTTTGGCAAGGTTGACTGCCAAGTTACCGGCTCCAATCAATACAATGGAGGGTAGGGAGGGAGTGTTGGGGTAATTCATGCTGCAAACTTAGACAAAAAGCGGCAAAAAGTCTGCTTGCGTACTCAAAAAACGGGTTGACGTATAAGTAACGTAGCTTTATGTGGTCTTATGAACTGTTATTTCACTACTTTTGTCGGCAGCAATACTTACCCTATAAATACATTCATTATGAAACGAACATTTTTGCTCTCGCTTTGCACGGTCAGTCTGCTGACTGCCGGCGCTCAACAACTTCCTATTTATCAAGACCCGGTACAACCCATCGAAGCGCGGGTAGAAGATGCACTCAGTCGCATGACTACCGCCGAGAAGATAGCAGTGATTCATGCCCAGTCCAAGTTCAGCTCTGCCGGTGTGCAGCGTTTGGGCATTCCCGAGCTGTGGATGACCGACGGTCCGCACGGCATACGTCCCGAAGTGCTGTGGGATGAGTGGGATCAGGCGGGATGGAGCAATGATTCGTGTACGGCATTTCCGGCGCTTACCTGTCTGGCTGCGACCTGGAATCCCGACATGGCGATGCTCTACGGCAAATCTATCGGCGAAGAAGCCCGTTATCGCAAGAAAGACGTGCTGCTGGGACCGGGCGTAAACATTTATCGCACTCCGTTGAACGGACGCAACTTTGAATATATGGGCGAAGATCCGTATCTGGCTTCGCGCATGGTAGTACCCTATATAAAAGGTGTACAACAGAACGGTGTGGCTGCTTGCGTGAAACACTATGCACTGAACAATCAGGAATATTTGCGCCACCAGTATAATGCCGTGCTCGACGACCGTGCCCTGTACGAAATCTACCTGCCGGCGTTTCGTGCTGCCGTTGTCGAAGGGGGCGCTTGGGCGATTATGCCTTCATACAATCTATATCGGAAAGAGCATGCCGCACAGAACCGGCGACTGCTCAATGATATTCTGCGCGGCGAATGGAAGTTCGACGGCGTAGCGATCTCCGACTGGGGAGCCGTGCACGACACACGCCCCTCTATCACACAAGGTGTTGACATGGAGTTCGGCTCGTGGACCAACGGTCTGACGGAGGGTTTCAAGAATGCCTACGACTCGTATTATCTGGCGCAACCCTATCTGAAGCTGATCGAACAGGGCGTATATGGTACCCAAGAGTTAGACGATAAAGTGCGTCGCGTGCTTCGTCTGGCTTTCCGCACAGCCATGAATACCCGAAAGCCGATAGGCTCCATGAACTCACCCGCTCATTCGGAAGCTGCGCGCCGCATAGCCGACGAGGGCATCGTACTGCTCAAGAATGACCGTAACGTGTTGCCGATCGATCTTGCCAAGCGCCCGACCCTCCTCGTGGTAGGAGAGAATGCTGTCAAGATGATGACCGTAGGTGGCGGTAGCTCCTCCTTGAAGGCACGTTACGAAATCTCTCCGCTCGACGGGTTGAGACAACGCGTCGGCACACAAGGCACCGTGAAGTATGTGCGCGGGTATGTGGGCGATGTGGGCGGCAGCTATAACGGCGTGCAATCCGGACAAGATCTCAACGACGACCGCACACCCGAACAACTCGAAGCCGAAGCGGTAGATGCCGCCCGTCGGGTAGACTACGTGGTGTATATAGGCGGTCTCAACAAGAGCAACCATCAGGATTGTGAAGACAGCGATCGCACCGGTTTGGAGCTTCCCTACGGACAAGACCGTCTCATCAGCGCCTTGGCAAAAGCCAATCCCAACCTGATTGTAGTCAACATATCGGGCAATGCCGTAGCGATGCCTTGGGTGAAAGAAGTACCTGCCATCGTACAAGGCTGGTATCTGGGTAGCGAAACCGGACATGCGCTGGCAGGTGTGCTGACGGGCGATGTGAATCCGTCGGGCAGACTACCCTTCACCTTCCCCGTTCGTTTGTCGGACGTCGGAGCACATCGTTTGGGCGAATATCCGGGCAATGCCGCCGAATTGGAACTTATGAAGCAGCCCGAACACAAGAACGATACCATTGATGTGACATACCGCGAAGGCATCTTTGTGGGGTATCGTTTTGCCGACAAGGAGCGCATCGCACCCCTGTTTGCCTTCGGACACGGGTTGAGCTATACTACTTTTGCCTATTCCAAGCCGACGGTCGACAAGAAAACCCTGAGCGCCGACGGGCAGCTCACCGTCAGCCTGACCGTCACCAATACCGGCATGCGCGACGGCGAGGAGGTGGTACAACTCTATATCAGCGACCTGAAATCATCGCTTCCCCGCCCCGTTAAGGAGTTGAAGGCGTTCCGAAAGGTGGCCTTGAAAGTCGGTGAGAGCAAAGAGGTGCAGTTTACGGTCGACCGTACCGCCCTGAGTTATTTCGACGACCGCATTCACCGGTGGGTCGCCGAACCGGGCATGTTCGAGGCTATCGTAGCGGCTTCTGCTTCCGATATACGCGGAAAAGTGAAGTTTGCTTTGGAATAACCGTTTGAAAAAAAGTATATTTGTGCTCTACTAATACGTATCCCATGAAGGGCAGTTGTCGTTTCTCCGTTTGCCTCGCGGCATTAGTCGTTTCGTTCGTTGGTTCGCTGTATGCTGCCGGCGGACGCAACAGCTTCATAATCAATTATCCCAAGCACCTTGCCGTAAAGGCGGGTGCGCAGACTTGGCAAATCAGCGCTTATGATTCCGACTGGATCTACTTTGCCAATCAGAATGGCATTCTGCAATACAACGGTCACAGCTGGATGCTCTTCCCGCTGCACAACGGTGTCAATGCCCGTTCGGTGCAGCCTTCGGCCGACGGGCGGCACATTTACGTGGGCGGCATCTCCGAGTTTGGCTACCTCCAACCGTCTGCCGACGGCGTTCTGCATTATGTCTGCATGTCCGATTCCATCAAGGGGCAGGAGCGATTCATCGGCAATGTGTGGGGCATACACGAGTTGGACGATATACTCTACTTCCAAGGCGATACCCGTTTCCTGAAATATGTGCACGGCACCTACTCTCTGCTCGATGTGGGGTGTAAGATTGACTGTTCGGAAGTGGTGAACGGCGTGCTCTTTGCCGGTACCAGCGAGGGGGTGAAGGTGTTGATGGGCAACCGTTTTATCCCTTTGAACGGAGCCGACTATTTGAACCACAAACGCATCCGCGAGTTTATCGATACGCCGCGAGGCGCCCTTGTGGTAACGGCGTCCGACGGGCTGTTCTTGTGCGACGGACACAATTGTGTGCCCTATCAGATAGGTGTGGAGCCGTTTCTTATTCAGAACGAGGTGTTTTGTGCCGCTGTGTCGGGTCACTATCTGGCATTGGGCACCATTCGTCAGGGCGTCGTGATTATCGACACCCGCACGGGCGACACCAGCTATTTCAATGAAGACAACGGATTACAAAACAACACCGTCTTGTCGCTGACATTCGATGATGCCGGCAATGTGTGGGCAGGGACGGATAACGGGATCGACTATATCTGCTTCAACTCGTCGTGGAGTAATCTCTATCCTTCGCAAGATTCTTATGGTACGGGTTATGATGCGCTGCTCGACGGGAACAGTCTCTATTTGGGCACCAGTCGTGGACTGTATCACCTGCACTATCCGGCTGAGGCAAACAGCACGAATGTGCCCGATCTGATATCTAACAGCAGCGGACAGGTGTGGAGCTTGGAGCGCTTTGGCGATCATCTGTTCTGCTTCCACGACCGCGGCGTCTACCTGGTCGAGCAACAATCGCTCAAGCGCATCAGCACCATCGGCAGCGCTTGGACGGGGCAGCCGCTGTGTGACAGCGGTCGCTATCCCGATAGCTACTACATTGGCGTGTACGACGGCTTGTTTCTGCTCACCTTGCGCAACGGGCAATGGGAAGCCCGACGCATCGAGTATATCTCTGATTCGTTCCGGTTCTTTCAACAAGAATCGCCTCGTGTGCTGTGGATGACCGATTTGGATCATTGCTATCGCGTAGAGTTAGACAGTGCACTCACGCACGTTACTTCGCGCACTTTGTTCGATGCAACTAAAGGAATGCCTGCCGGCAGAATTCGCATCCACAAGATAGGCGGCAAGATCTTCTTTTCCGCCGACGACGGCTTTGTGAAATACGACCCGGAGAGTGACAGCATGATGCCTGCCGATAGCCTGAACAAAATGTTGGGTACCAAGAGCTTCTGTTATGATCTTACAGCGCATGGCGACTGCCTCTTCGGCTTGACACACGATGGCATCAGCATCGTCGCACCCGGTGATACGGTGGCGCGCATGCTGCTTTTCAATCGTCAGATGACGGAGTTGGTGCCCGATGCCGAAACGATCATCCCGCTGCACGATTCGCTGGTGATAGTGCCTCACTACAACGGATTTGCCGTTGCCATGACCTCCAAGCCCGACGAAGCGATGAGACATGCGGTGCACATTTTCAATGTATATACCACCTATCCCAGAGATTCCCTGCTCTATACGGTGAACTACCTCGACCGGAAGCCGAAACCCCGCATCGCTTATCAGCGCAACTCGGTGCGGATGGAGTTTGGCATTTTTGCCTTCTCCGACGACGAAGAGGTGACGTACCGCTATCGGCTGAACCACGACGAATGGTCGGCGCCGGGTACCTCGACCGTCAAGGAATACAGCAACTTGCGCGAAGGGCAATATCTGTTCGAGGTGCAAGCTCTGTTTGGCGACGGTAGTGTCTCTACCGATCTGTTCGAGTTCCGAATCCTTCCGCCGTGGTATCGTTCGGTATATGCCTATATGGCTTATGTGCTGCTGATGTTGCTTTTCGGCTGGTGTATTTATAAGTGGGACGACCTCCGCGTGAATCGCAAGAAACAGCAAGTGGCGCTCGAAAAAGATAAGGAGATAGAGAAGGTAGCGCAAGACAATGCGCTGAAAGAGCAGCAAATCATCCGTTTGGAGAAGGAGAAGTTAGAGCGCGACCTACAATACAAGAGTCAGGAGATGGCTAACCTGATGATTTCGTTTACCCGTAAAAACGAAATTCTAAGCGAGATAAAGGCAGACCTGCACCAGATGTCGGCAGCTGTCAAAGCCGGTAACGAGAAAGAGGTGCGGCAACAATTGCTCATTGTGAGCAACAAGATCGATTCCAATACCAATTCGGAAGAGGTGTTGCGGCGCATTGAAGAGCAGTTCGACCTGATTCACAATAACTTCATGACGCACCTGCAAGAACAGCATCCCGACTTATCGTTCAACGAGCGCATGATGTGTGCCTATCTCAAAATGAATCTGTCGAGTAAGGAGATTGCACCGCTACTGAACATCTCTGTGCGCGGGGTAGAGACCATGCGCTACCGTATTCGCAAAAAGATCAATTTGGAGCACGAAGAGAGCCTGATGGATTATCTGAACCGGATGAGCTAATCTCCGCACGTTACTTCTTCAGTACCCACGCATTCCGGAACCGTTCGTTTTTCCGAATGTCTGTCAGCGCCTGATAAGCCTCTTGTCGGGTGATGTACGATTGTATCGCCACGCGCACTTTACCGTTGCCCCCGATGGCGCGGGCATCGGCAAACCCTTCGCTTGCCAGTGCGGAAACCATGGCTTCGGCATCGCGGGTGTTGCCCATACTGGCAATGATGATATGATAGGGTTTGGGCTGTTCGACCGTTTGGGGCTGTGCCGATACTGCTTCTACCGGTGTGGCGGGAGGAGACGTTTGCGGGCGCACCACGACGGGGGTGATGCTGAGCGATTCGGTTTCAATCTGTTTAAGCAGCTCTTCCGGCAGCAGTCGGGCGCTGTACTCGTGCGTGGGCAGCTGCCTTCCGGTCGGTGGGGTGGGAAGGAAAATCAGGAAGAGTGCTACCGCTGCCACTGCCGCTGTGCGATATAGGTAGGTACGGTTGAGTTTTATCTCAATGAAGTGATTGGCATGGTTGTGCTCCGCAGCAGGGAGGCGGAGCATGCTCTTCTCTTTGAGAAGCGGTATCTCGAACGAATCTAATCCGTACAGGTCGGGCGTAGTAATCTTGTCGTCGTAAGCGGTAAAGCTATAGGCGTTGTGAATATCGTAATGTACTTCGCCGATGTGAGGCAGGTGTATGCTGCCCTCTTTGTGCAGGGTTGCAATAAGCCGTTTGATGGAGCGTTCTACACGTCGGGATGCGTCGGAGTAGTTGGTGTGATAGACCGACATATACGACTGTGTGAGTAGTCCATCGTTCATAGTCAATTGCGGGTTGAAACCGATGAGGCGGGTAGGAGGGAGAATAGTGGATGTACCTTTCACTCTCGCAGCGGGGGTATGATGGGTAATGAATCCTCCCACACCGGGTAAGATGACGCAGTCATTGTCGAGCAATAGTGCTTCTATATGTTGTGCTAATTCTATCATGGTGCAAAAGTAGTACATTAATTGTAATCATGGCATCACTTGAGATTCTTTTCTTATGAACAACTTATGAACTGTTGCGGGGGATTCATTCGGAGTTTCCCCATCCAATCTGCCGAAAAGTCCCCGATTTGCCGTACATTTGCGCGCCAAAACTAGTAAGAAGTATGATAAAAGCTATATTTTTCGATATCGACGGTACGTTGGTCAGTTTCCACACCCACGTCATTCCGCAGTCTGCCATTCGGGCGATTGCTGCTGCTCACGCCAAGGGGGTTAAAATATTTATTGCCACCGGACGTCCGGGCGTTATCATCAATAATCTTTCGGCGCTACAAGAGCGCAACCTGATAGACGGTTACATCACCATGAACGGCGCTTATTGCTTGGTAGGCGACGAGGTGGTATACAAAAGTGCGATACCCGCAGCCGACGTACATACGCTGGCGCAGTTGTCGGTAGCACGTAATTTCCCCTGCATCTTCGTCGGCGAACACGATCTATGTCTCAATCGCCCCGACCGGCAGGTGCAGCAAGTTTTTTTGAACTATTTGGAGGTAACCTCTCTGCCGGTTAAAGAACCCTCCACCATCGGTTTGCAAGACATTTATCAGATGACCCCTTTCATCACTACCGCGCAGGAGCAGGAGATACTGCCGTTGTTGCACGGTTGCGAATCCAACCGATGGTTTCCCGCCTTTGCCGACCTTACCGCCTGCGGCAATACCAAGCAGCACGGCATTGATGAAATTGTCCGACGCTTCGGGCTTCCGCTCCAAGAAACCATGGCATTTGGCGACGGCGGCAATGATACCGGCATGTTGCAACATGCCGGTATCGGTATAGCGATGGGCAATGCTGCCGATGAGGTGAAACGGTATGCTGATTATGTAACCGATACCGTAGACAACGACGGCATAGTCAAGGCATTGCTGCACTTCGGCATCGTTTCAGAATCGGATTTATCAGACTTATAAAACAGATACGGAATATATCTATCACTCCCATGCTCAGCAAACTCGATCTCAACCAGCTCTATTTCAGAGACACGCAATTTGCCAACCTGATGACGCGGCGTATCTTCAACGTGTTGCTCATTGCCAACCCTTACGATGCCTTCATGCTCGAAGACGACGGGCGCATTGAAGAGAAAATATTCAATGAATACACCTCCTTATCGCTGCGCTATCCGCCGCGGTTCACCCAAGTATCAACCTACGAGGAGGCGCTGGAACAGCTTGTTGCCGTGCCGTTCGACCTCATCATCTGCATGCCCGGCAGCGGCGATAACGAAACATTCGATGTGGCGCGTAACATCAAAACCCTGTACGAAAGTATCCCCATCGTGATATTGACCCCGTTCAGTCACGGTATCACCAAACGTATAGAAAACGAAGACCTCAGCGCGTTCGAATATATATTCTGCTGGTTGGGCAACACCGACTTGCTGGTATCTATCATCAAGTTGGTAGAAGATCAGATGAATCTTGAACACGACGTCAACGAGGTGGGCTTGCAACTCATCCTGATGGTAGAAGACGGCATACGTTACTACTCGTCTATCTTGCCCAACCTCTACAAATTTGTGCTGAAGCAAAGTCAGGAGTTTTCTACCGAAGCGCTGAACGCCCACCAGCGCACCCTGCGTATGCGCGGGCGTCCCAAGATTGTGTTGGCACGCACGCTCGACGAAGCCACCACGCTTTACGAGAAGTACAAACAGAACATTCTGGGCGTCATCACCGACGTGCGTTTTCCGCGCGTGGAGCGGGGCGAAAAAGACCCATTGGCAGGCATTCAGTTGTGTGCCGTCATTCGCAGGGAAGACCCCTTCATGCCGATCATCATTCAGTCGTCGGAAACCGAAAATGCCGCGTATGCCGACAAGTACAGTGCCGCCTTCATCGACAAAAACTCTAAGAAGATGGATGTAGACCTGCGGCGTGCCGTATCGGACAACTTCGGCTTTGGCGATTTTGTGTTCCGCAACCCCATTACGATGGAGGAGATAGCCCGCGTGAAGAACCTCAAAGAGTTGCAGAACATTCTGTTTGCCGTGCCTGCCGAATCGTTTCTGTATCACATCAGCCGCAACCACGTGAGCCGCTGGCTCTACTCGCGCGCCATGTTTCCGGTGGCAGAGTTTCTGAAAGGGGTGACTTGGAGCAGCCTGCAAGATATAGACGAACATCGACGCATCATCTTCGAAGCCATTGTGAAGTATCGAAAGATGAAGAACCAAGGCGTAGTGGCTGTGTTCAAGCGCGACCGCTTCGACCGGTACTCCAACTTTGCACGCATCGGCGAAGGGTTGCTGGGCGGGAAAGGACGCGGACTGGCATTTATCGATAACATGGTGAAGCATCATCCCGAATTTGAAGAG
The DNA here is from genome assembly GCA_031262085.1 of Prevotellaceae bacterium. GTDB lineage: Bacteria > Bacteroidota > Bacteroidia > Bacteroidales > Bacteroidaceae > Bacteroides. The sequence goes on along the minus strand of JAISIN010000114.1, from coordinate 16,661 downwards.
TTCGGCAACAGTCACGTGGTGATACCTAAGACCGTAGTGCTCTGTACCGACATCTTCGACGAGTTCATGGATACCAACAACCTCTATCAGGTGGCGCTGTCGGATGTCGACGACCAAACCATCTTGCACTACTTCCTGCAAGCCCGTCTGCCCGACACGCTGGTCGAAGACTTCTTCACCTTCTTCGAGGTGGTGCAGGCGCCTATCGCCGTGCGCTCGTCGTCACTGCTCGAAGATTCGCACTATCAGCCGTTTGCCGGTATCTACAACACCTATATGATTCCCTATCTGGACGATAAGTACGAAATGCTGCACATGTTGAGCGATGCCATCAAAGGCGTCTATGCCTCGGTCTACTTTCACGACAGCAAAGCCTATATGCAAGCCACCAGCAACGTTATCGATCAGGAAAAGATGGCGGTCATTCTGCAAGAAGTGGTGGGTACACAGTATGGCGACCGCTACTATCCGTCCATCTCGGGTGTGGCACGATCGCTCAATTACTATCCCATTGGCGATGAGAAACCCGAAGAGGGTATTGTCAATCTGGCGCTCGGATTGGGTAAGTACATTGTCGACGGCGGCATGACGCTACGCTTCTCGCCTTATCACCCCTCTCATATACTGCAAACCAGTGAGGTCGATCTTGCCTTGAAAGAGACGCAAACACGATTTTATGCCCTCGACCTGAGCAACTTGGGGCACGACTTCTCCATAGACGATGGTTTCAATTTGTTGAAGCTCTCGGTGAAGGATGCCGAGAAAGACGGGTCGCTTACCTACCTTGTCTCGACTTACGACCCTTACGACCAAGTGATACGCGACGGGTTGTATCCCGGAGGGAGGAAACTTATCACCTTCTCCAACATTCTGAAGCACAATGTCTTCCCCTTGGCACGCATCCTGCAGTTGGTACTGAGCAACAGTGAGCAAGCCATGCGCCGACCAGTCGAAATAGAGTTTGCCGCGACCATGAACTACGACCTTAAAGAGAGAGGCGGCACGTTCTATCTGCTTCAGATACGCCCCATCGTCGACAATAAAGAGGTGCTCGACGAAGACTTGGCGTGCCTGCCCGACGAACAGTTGTTGTTGCGTTCGTACAATGCACTGGGGCATGGCATCATGAATGATATCTACGACGTGATCTATGTAAAGACCGAACACTATAATGCTGCCAATAATCCTCGCATTGCCGAAGAGATAAGTAAGCTGAACCGGCAGTTCCGCCAAACCGATACGAACTACATCCTGATTGGTCCGGGACGCTGGGGAAGCAACGACCCGTGGCTCGGCATACCGGTGAAGTGGTCGCAAATCAGCTCTGCCCGTGTGATTGTAGAAGCCGGACTGACCAACTACCGTGTAGATCCCAGTCAGGGTACACATTTCTTCCAGAACCTTACCTCCTTCGGCGTGGGCTACTTCACCATCAACGCCTATACGGGCGACGGCATCTACAACCAGCAGTACCTCAACGAGCTACCGGCAGTAAACGAAACAGAGTATCTGCGACATGTGCACACAGATACTCCGCTGATCGTAAAGATTGACGGGAAGAAGAAGCACGGCGTGGTACTCTGGAGAGATTCCTAAGCACGACCTATTTTAGTCCTGCGTGAGGCAAAAGATTGTCCTGCACGGGAAACTTTTTTGTCCCGCGCGGGAAACTTTTTTGTCCTGCGCGGGACAATTTTTTATCTCCAGCGGGACAATTCTTTTTCCCGCGCGGGACAATTTGTGGTAGTCGTCTTGGAAAGCTGTGTTGAACTTATCCCTTGCCGTACATCTTCTCGTAGTAGCGTTGATAGTCGCCGCTGGCAACCTCAGCCACCCACGCCTGATTCTGCAAGTACCACTCGATGGTCTTGACGATGCCCTCCTCGAAGCGTGTCTCGGGATACCAGCCCAGGGCGTTGGTGATCTTCGTGGGATCGATGGCGTAGCGCTGGTCATGTCCCAGCCGGTCTTTGACGAAAGTGATTAGCCCCTCGTTGATCCAATCAATGGAGATACTTCCGTCGGCATCTTTCACCTGCTTCTTCAGTACGCGGCGATAAGCCGGTTGCTCGGTCATGAGCCGATGGATGGTGGCAATGGTGAGCTTGACAATCTCCAGATTGGTCTTTTCGTTGTGTCCGCCCACGTTGTAGACCTCTCCCTCCTTGCCTTGGCGCACCACCAAGTCGATGGCTTTGCAGTGGTCTTCCACGTAGAGCCAGTCGCGCACGTTGCTACCATCGCCATAGACGGGCAGGTTTTTACCTTCAAGGATATTCTTGATGATAAGTGGGATGAGCTTCTCGGGGAAGTGATACGGACCATAGTTATTGGAGCAGCGGGTGATGCTTACCGGCATCTTATACGTATCGTGATAAGCCATGATAAAAAGGTCGGCGCTAGCCTTGGAGGCGCTGTACGGGCTGTGCGGGCAGAGCGGTGTCTCTTCGGTGAAGAACCCGTCGGCGCCTAACGAGCCATATACCTCGTCGGTAGAGACTTGATGGAAGCGCACCCCCTTCAGCCATTTGGGGTATCCGGAGGCATCTTTTCCGGCAGCCCATGCACAGCGGGCTGCGTCGAGCAGGTTCTGTGTGCCCAGTATATTGGTTGTGAGGAAGAGTTGCGGATTCTCAATGCTGCGGTCGACATGACTTTCGGCGGCAAAGTTTACTACGTAGTCGAACTTAAACTTGGCAAACAGCTCGTCGGCAAGCAGACGGTCGCAGATGTCTCCTTTAATAAAGATGCAACGTTCGTCGTCAATATCCCGGGCTATGGTGCCCAGATTACCGGCATACGTCAGCGCATCCAGTATGACCACCCGAATGTCATCGTGTTTGGCAAGAATATACTTAATGTAGTTGGCGCCGATAAATCCGGCAGCGCCGGTTACAAGATATGTTTTCATTATGATGGGTATAAATGTTATTGCGGAAATTTAGGAATGCGATTTGGCAAGTTCGAGTAAGTATTTGCCGTATTCGGTCTTTGACAGTTGCTTGCCCAATGCGCGGAGTTGCACGTTGTCTATCCAACCGTTACGCCATGCAATCTCCTCAATGCAACTGACGTAGAAGCCCTGCCGGTTCTGAATGGTCGCAATGAAATTGGATGCCTCCAACAGGCTGTCGCAGTTGCCGGTATCGAGCCATGCAAAGCCGCGTCCGAAGAGTTCGACTTTCAGCGTTCCCTCTTCGAGATACATGCGGTTGAGATCGGTAATTTCATATTCGCCCCGTGCCGAGGGTTGCAATCGCGCAGCCTTGTCGGTTACGGTGGCATCGTAGAAGTAGAGACCGGGCACGGCATAGTTACTTTTAGGTTCTTCGGGCTTCTCTTCCAGCGATAACACATGTCCGTCGGCATCAAACTCTACTACACCGTAGGCGCGGGGATCTTTTACGTAATAGCCAAAGATGCAGGCGCCCTCTTTCAGCATGGCAGCACGTTGCAGCATGGCTGAGAAGTTCTGACCGTAGAACATGTTATCACCCAATATGAGGCAACCCGGCTCACCGTTCAGAAATTCGGCGCCCAGAACAAATGCTTGTGCCAGTCCGTTGGGCACCTCCTGCACTTTGTAGGAAAACGACATCCCCAAAGCGTCGCCTGTTCCCAGCAATTCACGAAACATCGGCAGGTCGCGAGGGGTAGATATGACTAAAACTTCGCGTATCCCCGCCAGCATCAAGGTGGAGAGTGGGTAATAGATCATTGGTTTATCATACACCGGCATGACTTGTTTGGAAATGGCTTTCGACAGCGGATATAATCTGGTGGCACTACCACCTGCAAGAATGATTCCTTTCATTAATTTGCTTCTTTTTATGAGTTTAGTGCTGCAAAAATCTGCATAAATGGCGAATTGACAAAGCATAAAGAGAAAAAAGATGCACGCAAATCTAAAAATCACTATTTTTGCGACCAATAATCAAATTAATACACTCAAAAAGATTCGTATGGATACCAATAAAATTGTAGGAGAGAAGATAAAATCGCTTCGCGAAAGTCAGAGCATCAGCCTCGAAGAGATGTGCGAACGTTCAGGGCTGGCGCTCGAACAGATAGAACGCATCGAAAACAACATCGACTTGCCGTCGCTGGCGCCACTCATCAAGATTGCACGGGTGCTGGGGGTGCGACTGGGAACATTCCTCGACGACCAGGAAGAGACCGGGCCGGTGGTGTGCCGGAAATCGGAAGCATCCGATACCATCAGTTTTTCTAATAACGCGATACGCTCGCGCAAGCACATGGAGTATCACTCGCTGTCCAAATCGAAAGCCGACCGCCACATGGAGCCGTTTATTATCGACGTGACGGCTACCGAAGACAACTCATTCGTGCTCTCGTCGCACGAGGGTGAGGAGTTTATCATGGTGATGGAAGGAACCATGGAAATCAGCTACGGAAAAAATACGTATCTGCTCGAAGAGGGCGACAGCATTTACTACGATTCGATCGTTCCCCATCACGTACACGCCTACGAAGGACAAGCTGCTAAAATTCTGGCGGTTATTTACACGCCGGTTTGATTTGACAATTGACCATTATTAATCTTTATTCATCCAAATGCAACTATCAAACCGTACGCTCGGCCAATGGCTGGAGCATTGGGCGGAAACCACGCCCGATAAAGAATATTTGGTTTACTCCGATCGCAACCTGCGATTTACATGGAAACAGTTCGACCGACGTGTAGACGCCATGGCGAAAGGGCTTGTGGCTATCGGCGTAGAACGTGGCACACATGTAGGATTGTGGGCTGCCAATGTGCCCGACTGGCTCACCATCTTGTATGCCTGTGCCAAGATCGGTGCAGTGGCCGTTACCGTAAATACCAGTTACCGACAGACAGAGTTAGAGTATTTGTGCGAAAACTCTGACATGCACACACTCTGCATTGTAAATGGAGAGAAGGACAGCGACTTTGTACAGATGACCAACACCATGCTGCCCGAGCTGAAGACTTGCCAGCGCGGACATCTGAAGAGCGAACGCTTCCCTTGTATGAAGAATGTAGTGTATGTAGGGCAGGAGAAACATCGCGGCATGTACAACACCGCCGAGCTGTTGCTGCTGGGCGAGAATATAGAAGACGACCGGCTGTCGCAGCTCAAAGCGCTGGTGACTTGCCACGATGTGGTAAACATGCAGTACACATCGGGTACGACCGGATTTCCCAAGGGGGTGATGCTTACCCATTATAATATAGCCAACAACGGACTGCTTACCGGTGAGCACATGCGGTTTACCGCCGACGATAAGCTCTGCGTGTGCGTACCGCTGTTTCACTGCTTCGGCGTGGTGCTTGCCTCGATGAACGTGCTCACGCATGGCTGTACGCAAGTCATGGTGGAGCGCTTCAACCCGCTGCTGGTACTGGCATCTGTGCACAAGGAGCGTTGCACGGCGCTGTACGGCGTACCGACCATGTTTATTGCCGAGTTGAATCATCCCATGTTCGACATGTTCGACCTGTCGAGCCTTCGCACCGGCATCATGGCAGGTTCGCTCTGCCCCGTAGAGCTGATGCGTCAGGTGCAGGAGAAGATGTTCATGAAGGTAACCAGCGTGTATGGTTTGACCGAGACGGCTCCGGGCATGACGCAAACACGCATCGACGATGCGTTCGAGGTGCGCTGCAACACCGTAGGCAGCGATTATGAGTTTACCGACGTGCGTGTGCTCGATCCCGAAACGGGCGAGGAGTGTCCCGTAGGCGTGCAGGGCGAGATGTGCTGTCGGGGGTACAATGTCATGAAGGGCTATTATAAAAATCAGCAAGCTACCGCCGAAGCCATAGATGCCAACGGATTCCTACATTCGGGCGACTTGGGCATTCAGGATGAAGCAGGCAACTATCGTATCACCGGACGCATCAAAGATATGATTATACGGGGTGGCGAAAACATCTACCCACGCGAAATAGAAGAGTATCTCTACCATCTCGAAGGGGTGAAGGATGTGCAGGTAGCAGGCATCCCGTCGCCTAAATATGGCGAGGCGGTAGGAGCATTTATCATCTTAAAGGAGGGTGCCGACTTGCAGGAATCGGATGTACGCGACTTCTGCATGGGTAAGATTGCCCGCTATAAGATACCTAAGTATATATTCTTTGTCGACGAATATCCCATGACCGGCAGCGGTAAGATACAGAAGTTCAAACTCAAGGAGCTGGGCGTGACGCTTTGTCGGGAACACGGAATAGAGATTATCTGAGTAACATAGATCATCTGAAAAAAAACCAACTTATGACACATCGGCTCAACACCAACAAACAGTTCATGATAGGCAATGGCATTCTGGCTTTTGCCGTTATCATTGTAGTGGTCATCTTTGTTTATATGAGCATGCGGGTGCAGCAACAGAAGAAAGACGACCACCACTTTTCGGAAACGTACACCTTCATACTGGAAAGAGGTTTTGCCGACGATTCGGTCCGGTTGTTGGTAAACGACAGTCTGTTGATTGACCGGCATATCGCGCAAATGCCTTTTAGCATCCAGGTGAAGCGTTTTGCCGAACACAGCGCGCTACTCATTGTCGATGTCGAAACAGACCAATTGTCGCTGTTTGATCTCAGCGAACAAGGCGGTACCTACCGCTTCGAGAAGGAAAACGGAGAGGTAAAGCTGTTAGGACATTGAAACCTGAGATTCGGCATCTACTGAATCTGCAAGGGGGGTTAGAAGCAAAAGCGAACGCCCCCCAGCAGATTAAACGCTTGTGCCGGGTAGCCCGGATAGTCGAAATAATGCTTATTTAGAAGATTGTCGAAGCGGGCATATACCGACCATGCGTCGGTCACGCGGTAGTCGCCTCCGACATAGAGATTCTCCGTCGGGTTGTAATCGGTACCCCATGAGAGGTGGTCGTATCCGTCTATCTGTGATACGGTGTTGTTGCGACTGACATACCGGTAGCCTGCGTAGAGCCGCAGAGCCGGAATCGGTCGCACCTCGGCGCGCAGATCCATCTCGAGGAGGGGCTTGTAGGAGAGTAGGTACGAGCGCTCTTCTGTGGTATCACTCTTGCCGGTAAGCTTCCAATGGCGATAAACGGCGTTGGCAGTCAGGGTAAACAGCTCCTTGAAGGTATATCGCAACTCGCCGCCCACGTATAGGTTGCGGGTGTTGGCTTGCTTGAACAGCGTCTGACTGACGTAACCCGAAGGCGTTGTCGGCTGACTACTTATGTCGTAATTGAAAATGGGCGTCAACTCCTGTTGCAGCAACATGTCCTGATACCATTGCTGCGTACCGGCATAGAGGTTGAACCAAAGTCCGTCGGTCGGCGTACCTTTGAAGCCGATGGCGGCATTGACCTGCTCGTAGCTATAACCGGGCATGCGATACTCTTCGTTGACCGGTATGTTGCTGTAAGGGCTGAGTTGCTCCAACCGGCGGAAGTCATTGAGTGTGCGTCCGCCTTTGGCTTGCAAATAGACCCGGTACCCCTTGGATACACCATATTCTATTAGTACATCGGGCGCGAAGCTGAACGTGTTTCCGGTTCCTGTTGTGTAACCGATATGTACGCCTGCCCGAACGTTCCATACCCTGTTTTTAAACTGATAGTAAGGGTTTGCATCGACGATCTGCCCATTGTCGAGGCTGGTATTTATCAGGTGGGCATCGACATCGATACCTGCCCGTTGCGTTTGCGAGATGCGTGTCGATATGCCGCCGTTGAAGTGCCAGTTGTATTCGTGCAGATTGTCGTAGTACACCTGCTCTATCAACCCTTCCGGCGAGGGAGACCGTTCGTAATAGGCAAAGCTTATTCGGGCATGATAGCCCACTGCTGGATTCTCCGTACTCGATCGCACCCCGAGGTGAAAGTTGTTCGACATAAACCGGTTGTGTGCCGCCTGCGGATACGACAAGTAGTTGAAGTTGCGCAGGTCGTAGTTGGCACCTGCCACCAGCTCCATTTGGGGGAAGAAGTGTGTATAGTCGGCATCGACGTGGGTATGATAGCGGTAAGCTCCCCAGCTATTCCGTCCGAAGGCTTGTTCCAGGTTACTGTCGTTCAGCTTTAGGTTGCCGTTCATACCGTTCAAGAGGAAGTTGGCGGTGAGCCGGTCGTCCGTGTCGGGTGAGAGCCAGTTCAGTGCGGCAGCCATATCCAGATTACCTTCGTTGCCGTATCCCAACCTGACATACCCCAGCCGGATGCGCTTCTGCTCTTCCGGCAGCGTATAGATGGGCATCCGGTTGGCAGGCACGTTGGCGAAGGGTTGTGCGGTAGCATCGTATCTCACCTCCTGACGCCCGGCGACCGGTTGAGCTACTTGCGGCACTGCGTTCACCTTGATGGCATCGGAGATGGTGGGGTTGTACTCTTGCTCGACCACTACCGTTCGGTTGAGTGTCGAATCTTTGCTTTGCGACTGTGCTCCGGCAATGACCGGAAGGGTAAGCGCTATACCCGCTATGATATATAGTCTCTTCATAATTGTTGGGCTACTCTAAAGTGTTAACATCTTGATTTCGATTCAGCTTCTCTAATCTCTCGTTGATCATGCCGGCAATATCGTCGTTGGCGTGATAACTCTGTTGCAGACTTAACAGGTATTGTCGTGCGTCGAACGGTTTGTCCATGGCTACATAAACATCCGACAACAAGATGAAGCTGCGTGCCATCCAGTAAGAGGAGTGTTCCGTACTACCCTGTTCGATGAAATTGAGTATCTCGGTTTCGGCTTGGTCGTACTGCTTGCTGTTGTAGAACTGTTGTGCCACGAGATATTTGGCTTCGGCGCCATACTGTGTGCGGGTATCTTTAGCCAGCGCCTGTAAGTCGGGCAGCGCCTGTGGGTCGTTATGGGTATTGAGATAGGATTTGGCACGGTTGTATCGGGCTTCGTTCGCCAGTTCGGGCGGCAGTTTGGTGTCTGCCAGCAGTTCGGTGGCTGCGCCGACGGTCTCCGCATCGTTGTGCAACCATACGGCACAACGCATCACGCCCGTGTTTGCCATGCGTCGGCGTGCGGCATCGGTGGTACGGCTCTGCAACAGCTTGTAGTCGGGCAGCGCCGCAGCATACTGCTTGCGGTCGAAGCGTATCTGTGCCCTGATCGTCAGCGCCTCTTCCGAGAACGATCCATTGGGGTAGGTTTCCAAGTAGCGGGTCATGCTGTTCTCGGCTTGGGCTATCTCTCCTTTCTGGTACACCTTCTCGGCGGCGAGATAGGTCAGCGTATCCTGTTCGCCGGCATCGATGCGGTCGGCGCCCGGCAGGGTGTTGGCAAGTGCGGCATATTCGTCGATGCGGTTGGCGTCGATGTAGATCGATTTCAGGTCGCGTAGCGCCAATCGCGCCTCGTCGCTTCCCGGATAGCGGGTAGCTACCTGTTTGTAGGCTTCGATGGCTTGGTTGTAATCGCCGTTCTGGTAGTAGAGCAGTCCGATTTCGACAGCCGCCTTGCGGCTGACGGGGTTATCGGGGTATCTTGCCAGCAAGTTGCGGAATACGCCGATGGCTTGCGTATTGTTGCCGCGCTGCACGTATGAGCGTCCCTTTTCGTAGGCGGCATTGACCAGATAGGGCGAGGCGGGATAGCGGCTCTCCAGCCGGTCGAGCAGCTGTACTTTGGTATCGTAGTCTCTCTGCAACCCGGCAATGAGCGCCAGTTGATAGAGCGAGTAGTCGCTGTCGGCGCGGGTGTAGTATTGCTTGGCTTCCTCAAAGCGGCGATAGTTCATGTAGCAGTCGCCTATGCGGTTGCAGGCATCCGACACCACCGCAGGGCTACTGTTGTTGCCCGCCAGTTGGACAAATCGCAAGAAGCGTTCTTGTGCCGTCGGGTAATTCTTGCGATGGAAAGCGATGTATCCCAAGTTATAATAAGCCAGCGCGTAAGTGTCGCTGTTGAGGTCGTTGGTAAGTGTCAGATAGTCGTTAAAGTTGGCAGCAGCCTCGGTCATCTGTCCCAGCCGGTAGAACGATTCGCCACGCCAGTAGCAGGCATCGGCTTTAGTCTGTTCGTTGTATTGTCCCAGTGCGATGGAGCGGTCGAAGAAGTCGATCGCCTGTTCGAACTGTGCGTTGGTCACAGCCTGCGTACCAAGTCGGAACAGGATGTTCTGCTTGGCGGCGAGAATGGTTGCCGACGGGCGGGCAATGCGGGCGATCGATTGCAGGGCGGCTTCGTAACTGCGGGTGCTCATGTACACATCGATCAGGTAATTGCTTACGAGGTCGGCATAGCGCGACTGCGGGAAGTCATTGAGGAACTTCTCGAAAGCCGTTACCGATTCTCCGAAGGCGGAGTAGGCTGTTTCGCGAATGCAGAGGGCATAGTTGTAAGCCGCCTGTTCTTTGATCGTGAGGTCGGCATCCGATGCTGCCGCCTGTTCAAAAGCCATGCGTGCCCGTGTTTTATCTCCTTGTTTCAGGTATGCCAGCCCAATGTGCAGGTAGGCATTCTGCGTGAGAGCGTCGTTGGCAGTTACCGTCACTTCGCCCAAGGTCTCGATCGCCCGGTGATAGACGTCGCAATAATGATAGGATACGCCCAGCATGTAGAGCGCATCCCGACGCGGGGTGGTTGTGGTGGGCGCTTCTATGTATGCTTCCAAGTAGCGCATGGCTTCTCGGTACTTGCCGTAGTAATAGTTCACTTCGCCCAAGATGCGCCGCATCTCTCCGGTGTATTCGTTGTCCTTGTAGCCCGACAGGTAGCTTTGTGCTACATTTTCTGCTTTGTCGTATTGCTTCTTCTGCAAGTAGACTTCAGCTATATAATAGGGTACAATGGCTTTGTACTTGGTACTTCCCTGTAAAGAGAGGAATCCTCCGATGAGCGCTTCGTCGTAGCGTTGCTGCGTATAGCGTATGTACGACAGGTAGTAGGTACAATCTTCTTGGTAGCGCGGACTGATCTGTCGCAGCGCTTCGTACCAGATGGCAGCTTGCGTGTCGTCGCCGGTCTTCAGGTAGCAGGTAGCCCGTTGGTAGGTCAGGTCGTCGCGTTCTTCGTCGCCCAGCAGGTTCAGTTGGGTGGTTTGGAAAAGCGCCAGCGCCTCTTCGTATGCCTCTTCCCTGAACCGGATAGATGCCATGAGCGCATGGAGGCGGTTGGCATGTGGGGTATCGGGATACTTGTCGAGATATGCTTGCATCCGGTCGAAGCTTCGCGGATCTTGCTGTGTATACGAGCGGCTGAGGTTGCGATATTCGGCTTCCATGCGTCCGTCTGTGGCGGGGGTGTTTTGTGCAGCCGCGTGTAGTGGCAGGCAGCACAGCAACGTGAATGCAATTCGTGTCAGTTTATTCATTGTTCCTTAGTGAGGGGAGGTTCATGATAGCGGAGAGGTTGCTTTTAATTCGTCGAGGATGAGCGCCATCCCTTTACGTACCGATTCCAATCCGAAATCTTCGGGATGTATCTCGCTCAACGGCAGGAAAAAGGCGGCGGCTACGTCGTCGGCAGCTTCCAACCGTCGGGCATCGGCTACGGTACAACCGAAGAACAGATCGAGCGTGTGCACCATAAAGCCTGAATATTCGTAGATGTTGGGTAGCGAAAAGAGATAGTCGGCGCTGAGTACCTCCAGACCGGTCTCCTCGCGGACTTCCCGGCGTACCCCCTCTTCGCCTGTTTCATACATATCAATAAATCCGCCGGGCAAGTCGAGCGTCCCTTTGGCCGGATCTTTGGCGCGACGGCAGACCAACAACTCACGGCGGTCGTTGGTAATGACGGCTACGGTAGCTGCCGCCGAGCTGAAATAATATACGAATCCGCAGTGAGCGCATCGTTTCGACTTCTCGTTGTGAACCTCAAAATGCTCCGACCCGCAACGGGGGCAGTAACGGAACAGGGTGAGAGGATGGGTGGTATGATCGTTCATATTCTATGAGATGATACTTGTTTGATTGAGTTATCGCGACAAAAGTAAAGAAACTATTTTATTCTTTGTATCTTTGCGCCCTTAAAAATCAAAAAAGAGGAATAGATGCAACACTTCTGACAGGTAGGAGGTTGGCGCAGATAAACAAAATCAAGTTGGCTTCTGTTTATAAGGAGCTTCAGGAAGATAGCAAGAACGAGCAACAATTCAAGAAAAAGTATAAAACGATTAAAAATACAAAACAATGAAGAAAAAAGCCCTATTAATGATTCTTGATGGTTGGGGATTAGGCGACCACAAGAAAGATGATGTGATATTCAATACTCCCACCCCTTACTGGGACAGTCTGGTAGCTACGTATCCCCACTCGCAACTGCAGGCAAGCGGAGAGAACGTCGGATTGCCCGACGGACAAATGGGCAACTCGGAAGTGGGACACCTCAATATCGGTGCCGGACGTGTGGTATATCAAGACTTGGTCAAGATTAACCGCGCCTGTGCCGACAACTCTATCTTGAAGAACCCCGAAATAGTCGGCGCCTTCAGCTATGCCCGCGACCACGGGAAGAGCATGCACTTCATGGGGTTGACTTCGCATGGCGGCGTGCACAGCTCGCTCGATCATCTCTTCAAACTGTGCGAGATTGCCAAGGAGTACGGGCTGAAGGATACCTTCATTCATTGCTTCATGGATGGTCGCGATACCGACCCCAAAAGCGGCAAAGGGTTTATTGAGGAACTCGAAGCACACTGCGCCCAAAGCGAAGGCAGGATTGCCTCTATCATCGGACGCTATTATGCCATGGACCGCGACAAACGGTGGGAGCGTGTGAAGATTGCCTACGACCTGTTGGTCAACGGCGAGGGGAAGAAGGCTGCCGACATGGCACAAGCTATGCAGGAATCCTACGACGAAGGGGTGACCGACGAATTCATCAAACCGATCGTCAACTCCCGCTTCGACGGCACCATCAAGGAGGGCGACGTCGTGATCTTCTTCAACTACCGCAACGACCGCGCCAAAGAGCTGACCGTCGTATTGACGCAGCAAGAGATGCCCGAAGCCGGCATGCACACCATTCCCGGATTGCAATACTACTGCATGACTCCTTACGATGCTTCGTTCAAGGGCGTGCATATCCTCTTCGACAAGGAGAACGTCGACAACACGCTGGGTGAATATATTTCGTCTAAAGGGCTGAAGCAACTCCACATTGCCGAAACGGAGAAGTATGCCCATGTAACCTTCTTCTTCAATGGCGGGCGCGAAGCTCCTTACGAAGGCGAAGACCGCATTCTGGTTCCTTCGCCCAAGGTGGCTACTTACGACCTCAAGCCGGAAATGAGCGCATACGAAGTGAAGGATAAATTGGTAGCTGCCATTCGCGAAAACAAGTACGACTTTATCGTGGTGAACTATGCCAACGGCGACATGGTGGGACATACCGGTGTGTATGAAGCCATCGAGAAGGCGGTGATTGCCATTAACGCCTGCGTGGAAGCTACGGTAGAGGCTGCCAAGGCTGCCGGATACGAAGCGCTGATTATTGCCGACCACGGCAATGCCGACCATGCTTTGAACGACGACGGCACGCCCAACACGGCACACTCGCTCAACCCCGTTCCCTGCGTCTACGTCACGGAGAATAAGTCGGCACACGTAGCCAACGGACGCCTCGCTGACGTAGCTCCTACCATTCTCACCATCATGGGATTGGAGATACCCGAAGAGATGACCGGAAAGGTATTGATCAGCTAAATAAATCTATGGTACAAATAGGCGATGTTGTAGTGGGCTTCGACGTGCTTCGTGCGAAGTTTCTCTGCAACTTGAACTGCTGCAAAGGCGCGTGCTGCATCGAAGGCGATGCAGGCGCGCCTGTTGATTTGGAGGAGGTATCGATGCTGGAAGAGGTGTTACCGGTGATTTGGGAAGAGCTGTCGCCCGAAGCGCGTGCCGTCATCGAACGGCAAGGAGTGGTATACACCGACGTCGAAGGCGAGTTGGTTACCTCTATCGTTCATCATAAGGAGTGTGTCTTTGCTGCTTACGACGAGCAGGGGTGCTGCTACTGCACCATCGAAAAAGCTTACCGCGCCGGCAAAACCCGCTTCTACAAACCCATATCGTGCCACCTCTACCCGATACGCGTAAAAGATTTCGGCACCATCAAAGGTGTGAACTATGACCGGTGGAGCATCTGCAAAGCAGCCGTCCTGCTGGGCGAGAAAGAAAACCTTCCCGTTTACCAGTTTCTGAAGGAGCCGTTGATACGCAAGTTCGGCGAAGCATGGTATCGCGAACTCGAAATAGCAGCCAAAGAACTGACTACGTTAATGTAACCTAAAACTACAGGGCACTTCCACCCCTCAGCGGCTTTCTCTTGTAACTTTGCGCTCGTTCAAAACATAATACGATTATCACCTTCTTTTATGGAATTTATCATTGACTTCATTCTGCACATCGACGACCACTTGGTGGAGATCGTCAATAACTATCACTTGTGGACGTATGCCATTCTGTTTCTGATTATCTTCTGCGAAACCGGTTTGGTCGTAACCCCGTTTCTGCCGGGCGATTCGCTGATCTTTGCCGCCGGCGCCATTGCCGCCCGTCCCGATACCGCCATAGAAGTCAACCTGCTGGCGCTGGTGCTCTTTGTCGCTGCCGTGCTGGGTGATACGTGTAATTATGAGATTGGTCACTTCTTCGGTCGAAAGCTCTTCGGCAACCCCGATTCGCGCATCTTCAAGCAGAGTTATCTGGAGAAGACGCACGCCTTCTACGAGAAGTATGGCGGAAAAACCATCATCCTTGCGCGCTTTGTACCCATCGTGCGCACCTTTGCTCCTTTTGTGGGTGGCATGGGTAAGATGCACTACGGCTACTTCATCTCATATAATGTGGTGGGCGGCGCTGCTTGGGTTGCCATCTTCTGCTATGTGGGATACTTCTTCGGCAACATGGAGTTTGTGCAGAAGCACTTCGGACTGATTGCCATCGCCATCATCGTGATCTCTGTGCTGCCGGCTGTGGTGGAGGTGATACGCGAGCGGAGGAAGGCAAAGTAACCCGATGGCAGGCATTTATCTACATATCCCTTTTTGTGAAACCCGCTGCATCTATTGCGATTTCTACTCCATCACCCAGTGGGAATGGAAAGATGTCTACACAGATGCCCTATGCCAAGAACTGACCGAACGAAAGAACTATCTGCACGGCGAACCGGTGCGCACGGTTTATCTGGGCGGCGGCACCCCGTCGCAGCTCACCGAGCGCCAGCTCTATCGCCTCTTCGATACCTTGGTGCAAGTGTACACCCTTTCTGATGCCGAAGAGATCACCCTCGAAGCCAACCCCGACGACCTGACCGACGACTACGTCGCCGTCTTGCGCTCGCTCCCCATCAACCGGCTGAGCATCGGCATACAGACGTTCAACGACCATGCCCTGCTGCTGTTGCGCCGCCGACATACGGCATCTCAAGCCCGCGAAGCGGTTGCCCGTTGCCAAAAGGCGGGGTTTGAACATATCAGCATCGACCTGATGTACGGGCTGCCCGGCGAATCGGCAGCACACTGGAAAGACGACCTGCGGCAAGCCCTTGCACTCGGAGTGGAGCATATCTCTGCCTATCATCTTACCTACGAACCGAAAACAGAGTTGTATCACATGCGACGCAGGAAGCAGGTTTATCCGGTGACCGAGACACGCAGCTTGCTGCTGTTCAACATGCTGATAGATACTTTGGCAGGCGCCGGTTACGAACAGTACGAGCTTTCTAATTTTTGCCTCCCCGGTCGTTACTCCCGTCACAACTCGGCTTATTGGGAAGGGGTACCCTATCTGGGATGTGGAGCGGCTGCACACTCGTTCGACGGCAAGTCGCGCCGATGGAATATTGCTTCCGTCAAGGAGTACACCCGCTCGGTTCAACATGGCGCTCCGTATTACGAAGTCGAAACCCTCGACCTCACCACCCGCTACAACGAAGCTGTTATTACCCGCCTGCGTACCCGTGCCGGTCTGTCGGTCGACTATCTGACTGCCGTTTACGGAAGCCGGTTGGCACAGTATTGTTTGCAACAGGCAGCGCCTTATCTGAAGTCGCAAAAGTTGCAGCTTAGTAATGGCGTGCTGTCGCTGACGCGCGAAGGGCTATTTCTGTCGGATGCGGTGATGCGCGATTTGGTGTGGGTGTGAACGCTTCGTTTCGTTTTTCTTTTCGATACGGTGAAACAAATTACCGAAGGACGTCTGCTCAGCCAGTCCGACCTCGACTTGACCCCGCTCAACAAACGCTTCAGCGCCTCGGTGTGGCGCAAGGCATGCAAGATCCGGGAGCAGGGGTTCGTCTACCGGCTCACACCCGAACAGACCGAGCAAATGAGCCGGCACAACCGCGACTTCGAGGCGGTATCCTCGGAGGAGGAGCTGGTCCTGCGGCACTACCGCAAGCCGCAGCCGGGAGAAGCGGGGATGTTCGTCACGGCAACCGACATTCTGGAGCGAATCAATGTGGGGGTGAAGATGGTGCTGAGTACGAAGAAAATCGGGATGGTGATAAAGAGATTGGGGTTTGAGAAGATTACAAAGGGTAAGTATCATACTATCGTATATCGAGTTGTAGAGTATACCTTGGAGGAGATTTCAACCAATCGACGCACAGCAGAAGAATTGGCTAATATAGATTATAAACTGCCGTTTTGAGATAGTCTGTGATTCTCAATAAGGCGAGTAAGGCGAGTAAGGCGAGTAAGTGTTTTCAAACTTTATAAAATTATATATGTATATGT
>JAISIN010000104.1 GCA_031262085.1 Prevotellaceae bacterium | reverse complement strand
GGCAAACGAGTTGAAGATACCGCACGTAGGAGTGTCGCTTATCTACATGGGTTTACAGGGTATTATTATTGTAGGGTGTCTGTCGGCTTATTCCGCCGGATATGGGTATTGGTATCTGGTTGGCATTGTGTTGATGCTCTCCTTGCTGTATCTGTGGTTCATGCGACGATATTACAAGTTACACGGACAGGCAGCATAACAAAACAAAACATAACAAAAACAGGCATAGCCGCAACACTTCTACTGAAGTATTGCGGCTATGCCTGTTTTTGGACGGGTGGGGGGCACCTTCCGCCATACGTCCCGCGGTGTGTGAGCCAACGTCTCGGCGCGTGTGAACCTACTTTCCTGCGCGTGTGAGTTCTTTTCCCACCTTGATAAACGCCTCGATGCACTTGTCGAGTTGTTCGCGGGTATGTCCGGCGGAAAGCTGTACGCGGATACGCGCTTCTCCTTTGGGCACTACGGGGTAGTAGAAGCCGGTCACGAAGATGCCCTCTTCCTGCATGCGGGCGGCAAACTCTTGCGACAGTTTGGCATCATACAGCATCACGGCGCAGATGGCACTTTGTGTAGGTTTGATGTCGAAGCCGGCAGCCATCATCTTATCGCGGAAGTAGGTTACGTTCTCCACCAGACGGTCGTGTAGCTCGTTGCTCTCTTTAAGCATCTTGAACACCTCGATGCTTGCACCCACCACGGCAGGAGCTACCGAGTTGGAGAAGAGATACGGGCGACTGCGCTGGCGCAACAACGCGATGATCTCTTTCTTACCCGTCGTGAAGCCTCCCATGGCGCCGCCGAATGCTTTGCCCAGCGTGCCGGTATAGATGTCGACACGGTGGTAGGTGTCGTACAGCTCGCTTACGCCATGACCCGTGGCACCTACTACGCCGGCTGAGTGCGATTCGTCGACCATCACCAAGGCATCGTACTTTTCTGCCAAGGCACAAATCTTGTCAACGGGCGCTACGTTGCCATCCATAGAGAACACACCGTCGGTCACAACGATGCGGAAGCGTTGTGTCTGCGCCTCTTGCAGGCATTTCTCCAATTCAGCCATATCGGCGTTGGCGTAGCGATAGCGTTTGGCTTTGCACAGGCGCACGCCGTCGATGATAGAAGCATGATTCAGCGAATCGGAGATGATGGCATCTTCGTCGGTAAAGAGCGGTTCGAATACGCCGCCATTGGCATCGAAGCAGGCAGCATACAGAATGGTATCTTCCGTGTGGAAGTACTCGGAAATGGCTGCTTCCAGCTCCTTGTGGATGTCTTGCGTACCACAGATAAAGCGTACCGACGACATGCCGTAACCTCGGCACTCCATCGTCTGCCGGGCAGCACGAATCAAACGGGGATGATTGGACAATCCCAGATAATTGTTGGCGCAGAAGTTCAGCACTTCCTTTCCGGCTACGGTGATGGCAGCCTGTTGCGCACTCTCGATAAGGCGTTCTTCTTTGTAAAGTCCGTCTTCACGAATTCCTGCCAGTGTGTCGGCAAGATGTTGTTTAAGTTTTCCGTACATAAATACTATCTTTAAGAGGTATATGATGTGCAAAGGACGCAATTTTTCATGAAATAACCATATCAAAATGATAGTGTAATGAAAAAAAAGTCACTATATTTGCGGCGAAATATGACAAGAACCCTTTCTTACTTATATAAATGAAGAGATTTTTGATAGTAGGCTCTACCGGACAGATAGGTTCGGAGCTTACAATGGAATTACGCAAACGGTATGGTAACGAATCTGTAGTAGCCGGATACATCACCGGCGCCGAGCCGAAAGGTGAACTGAAAGAGAGTGGACCTGCCGCATTAGTCGATGTAACCGACCCTAACACGATAGAAGCTGCCGTAAAACAGCATAGCATCGACACCATATATAATATGGCAGCCCTGCTCTCTGTCGTAGCAGAAAACAACCCCCAACTGGCTTGGAAAATAGGCATCGACGGGTTGTGGAACATTTTGGAAGTGGCACGCCAATGCGGATGCGCCGTATTTACACCCAGCTCTATCGGCTCTTTTGGTGCAGATACCCCGCACATCCACACGCCGCAAGATACCCTGCAGCACCCCCGCACCATCTATGGCGTCAGCAAGGTGACTACGGAGCTGCTAAGCGACTACTATTTCCACCGCTATGGAGTAGATACGCGCTCGGTGCGCTTTCCCGGAATCATCTCCAACGTAACCCTTCCGGGAGGAGGTACTACCGACTATGCCGTTGAGATCTATTATGCAGCTGTGCGCGGAGAGAGGTTTGTGTGCCCCATCAAAGAAGGTACCTATATGGATATGATGTATATGCCCGATGCACTCGATGCCGCCATCCGATTGATGGAAGCCGACCCCGCCAGACTGATACACCGTAACGCATTCAATGTAACAGCCATGAGTTTCGCACCCGAACAGATCTATGCCTCTATCAAAAAGCATTTGCCCGACTTCGAGATGGTGTACGACATTGACCCGCTGAAAGAGGAGATAGCCGAAAGCTGGCCGGATTGTATGGACGACACCTGTGCACGACAGGAGTGGGATTGGAACCCGAAATATGACTTGGAGACCATGACGGCCGATATGCTCGAAAAGCTGAAAGCCCGATTGGTCGAAGGGTAAAAACCATAAAAATAATGAAACAACTTGTCGGAGGACTCTGCTTATTGTTAATGCTCATTGCTTGTGGCAATAAACGGCAGTCCTCTTCTTCTGTAACCACTACCGCCGATACGATTGTCCGCAAGCAGCACAGCTTGTTGATGACCGATGCCTCGGCTGCATCTTATCTTGTACCCCCTGCCGACGAAACATTCGATGACTTTATTTGCCGACTCTTTGGCGGGGACAACTATTATACACTTCTTTTCGACCGCGAAAAAGAGATAGAACTCGAAGTCATGGACGACGCCGAATGGGATTCCATACAGGTGGAGTGGACAACCTTGAAAACACGTACCACGAAAACTGTGTGCTACAAACGAGAAGAGGGGATATGGCAGCAACAGGATAGTTGCGAACAATACGTAGAGCCGACAGAAGGAAACGACGACTTCCTCTCTTTTTATATTCGTTTTGCTGCCGACAGTCTCTATCAGCAAAGTCACATTGCCGAGCCGCTGGTGTTTATAACCATTGACCCCGACGACGAATCGTCTATACTCGAAACCACACTCGAACCCGGACAATGGTACGCGTTCAGACCCCAATTGCCGGTAGAGCGACTGACTAATATCAACTATGGTCAGCAGAACCACAATACCTCACATACCAAAGTATTGAAAGTAAACGGGGTGGGCAACGGCTACTCCGTGCTTCTCTACTTCAAAAAGACAGCGAGAGAATGGCAACTCTATAAGTTTGAAGATACCGGCATATAAAAATTGAAAAAGATACCGAATACTTTTGGATTGGATGTGCAAGCCGACGAACTGTGGGAATACAGCTCGGTTGCCGAATTGGAAACGTGGATTGCCCAAGGGCGAATCACCGCTCCCTATTTGCATATAGGCAGTGGAAGCAATCTGCTCTTTCTGGGCGATTACAGGGGAGTGGTGCTGCACTCGCGCATCATCGGCATAGAGACTCTATACGAAGACGACCATCGGGTCGAAGTACGCGTGGGAGCGGGCATGTTGTGGGATGATTTCGTGGCATATTCCGTCGACCATCGCTGGTACGGAGTCGAAAATCTGTCGCATATTCCGGGCGAAACAGGAGCGGCAGCCGTGCAGAACATCGGCGCGTATGGCGTGGAGGCGAAAGAGTTGATAACTGCCGTCGAAACCATCAACCTGCAAGGAGAGAAACGTATATTTACCGTCGACGAATGTGTCTACTCCTATCGCGACAGTCTGTTCAAACGCGCGGAAATGAAAGATCATTTTGTTACCTACGTGCGTTTTCGGCTCGATAAGACCGAGCACTACACCCTGAACTACGGTGCGCTGAAACACGAACTGGCAAAATTGCCGGTGATAGATTTGCCGGCGGTGCGTCGTGCCGTCATCGGTATACGCGAAAGCAAACTGCCCGATCCGCAGCTGTGGGGAAATGCCGGTAGTTTCTTCAAGAATCCCGTGGTGTCGCGTGCCTGCTTCGAACAGCTATACAGACAGTATCCGCAGATGCCTTTCTACGAACAAGACAACCGACAGCGCATCAAAATACCTGCTGCCTGGCTCATCGAACAGTGTGGATGGAAAGGAAAGGCGTTGGGCGCCGCTGCCGTTTACGACCGACAGCCATTGGTACTGATCAATCGCGGCGGAGCTACCGGACAAGACATTCGCGTACTTTCGGATGCGGTGCAACAGTCGGTCTACTGCCGGTTTGGTATAGATATTCATCCGGAAGTGAATTTTATCGGCTGACAATTGTCTATGTGTGACATCATAACAAATACAAATGTATAACTTTATAAGATTTTTAATTGCATGAAACTCCGAATCTTAGGTAGCGGAACCTCTACCGGCGTTCCCGAAATAGGCTGCAAGTGTGCAGTATGTACCTCTACCGACCCGCACGATAACCGCCTTCGTGCTTCGTCGCTGATACATACCGATGATGATAAGGTGATATTGGTAGATTGCGGTCCCGACTTCCGCGAACAGATGCTGCGTGTGCCGACCTTCGAACGGATCGATGGTGTTTTGATAACGCACGAGCACTACGACCATGTGGGCGGCTTGGACGATTTGCGTCCTTTTTGCCGTTTCGGAGATATTCCGATCTATGCCGATGCCTATACGGCTGCGCATCTGCGTAGCCGGATGCCCTACTGTTTTGTTGATAAAACCTATCCGGGAGTGCCGAAACTTACGTTGCACGAAGTAGAAGCGGGTGTACCGTTCTACATCGGACAAACCCAAATTGTGCCGTTGGCAGTGATACACGGCAAACTGCCTATTTTGGGGTATCGCATCGGAGAACAATTGGGATACATCACCGATATGACTGTCATGCCCGAAGCCTCTTACGAGCAGCTTCATAATCTGGACTTGTTGGTGCTGAATGCCTTGCGTGTCGGCAAAAAGCATCCTACACACCAGAACGTAGAAGAGGCATTGGTGGTAGCCCGACGCATTGGCGCCCGACAGACTTATTTCATTCACATGAGTCACGGCGCCGGTCTGCACACAGAGTTGGAGCGAATGTTACCTCCCGAGGTGCAGCCGGCTTACGATGGGATGGAGGTCGCTACGCAGTCTGGGTCATTAGAGATGCACCGTTTCTTCGGGGAGCGTTTCGGTATAGGCGATGACCTCGTCGAGCGTCAGGAGGGGAGGCAGATGGTCTAACACCTCGAAAGGAGAGTTTTTGCTGATGAACTCGGGTACAATCCGTTTCATCATTACTACGATCTTCATATCGTCGTAGGTGTAGCTGATATCTATCAGACGCTGTATTTTCTCTTTAACTTCGTCATAATCGTACTCTACTACCGTGGCAATCATAATCTTGTCGTGGTAAGTGGGTTTGGTCAACTCCTTGGTGTTGAGCAGCTCTTCGTACAATTTCTCGCCATGTCGCAATCCGGTAAACTCTATCTTGATGTCGGGACGTCCCGACAGATAGATCATCCGTTTGGCTAAGTCTAATATTCTTACCGGCTCGCCCATGTCGAAGATGTATATCTCGCCTCCGTTGCCCATGCTTCCGGCTTCGAGCACCAGCCGACACGCTTCGGGTATAGTCATGAAGTAGCGGATGATGTCGGGATGCGTCACGGTGACCGGTCCTCCCTTCAAGATTTGTGCGCGGAACCGCGGAATAACCGATCCGTTGCTGCCCAGCACGTTTCCGAAACGGGTGGTGATGAATTGCGTAGTTTGTTGTCCCTTTTTCTGCTCGCGTGCCAACTTCTTTGCCAACGACTGTACATAGATCTCGCAGATGCGTTTAGAGCATCCCATCACGTTGGTGGGATTAACAGCTTTGTCGGTCGATATCATCACAAATTTTTCCACGCCGTATTTCACAGCCAGATCGGCTAAGTTGCGGGTACCTTTCACATTGACTTGAATAGATTCCGGAGCGTTGTCTTCCATCATCGGTACATGCTTATAGGCAGCGGCATGGAAGATATATTGCGGACGATATTTGCGGAAGATCTCTTCCATTCGGGTGTTGTTGGATATATCGGCAATGATGGTCGAGGCATCCAGATTGCGCCACTTATCCCGCAATTCTAATCGGATGTCGTGTAGCGGCGTTTCTGCTTGGTCGATCAAGATCAACTTATAAGGGTTGAAGTTGGCTACCTGCCTCATGATTTCGCTGCCTATGCTACCGGCGGCTCCGGTTATCATGATTCGTTTACCCTCCAGATGCGACATGATTTTCTGATAGTCAATCTTTATAGGGTCGCGTTGCAGCAGATCTTCTATCTCTATCTCTTTCAGTTTGGGTCGTTTGGTATTGCCTATTTTATCCCATTCGCTGAGCGAGGTGGCTGTAAGCAAACGAATGTTCTGGCTGATCAGTCGTTCTATCATATCCGATTTCTTCAGCATTTCCATCTTTAGGGGAGAGACGACGATGGCACGTATGTTCTGTTCGTATAGTTGTTCCATCAAGGTGTCGTTGTTGAGATACACCTTCACACCCATTAATATTTTGCCCGTTAAAGAAGGATCGTCGGTGATGAAGCCACGCAGGCGATAGTTGTGCTGATGTTCTACCCGCAACCCTTTGGCAATATTGATACCTTCTTCGGTAGCTCCGTAGACTAGGATGTTGTCGCTGTTTTTAGAATCAAAGTTCAGGTGCTCGAACAGCATTTTCACGATGATGCGCATGCAAGCCATCATACCGAAGTTGATGACGTAGGCTATTAGCAACACGCTGGTCGATATCCGGTAGAAAGAGCCGATCTCGAACAGGCTAAGAAATGCCAGTAGTCCGTAAGCGACCGAAACGGCAGTAAAGATGCGCATGATGTCGACAAACGACGAGAAGCGTAAAACGTTAGAGTAAGTATGGAATACTCTGAAGCAGATCAAGTTGATAAACACTGTCCACAATATAGTTTGGTCTAAGTTTGCATCGGGAGCAAACAAATTCATAAAACTATATCGGAGTATATAGGCAAGCAGACATGATGCGATTACGATTAATACATCCATCAACAAGATAGTCCACATGGGCAATATCCGCGTGGAGAGATACTTTTGGAAAACATTAATTTGTACAGCCATTTATTCAACAAATTTTAATGGGTGCAAAGTTACATCTTTTTTGAGTAATGAAACATGATTACTCTAAAAAAAAAGTACCCCCACACCCTCTGGTGCAGGAGTACTTCACACAAAAACTAAACTAGACTTAACTAAACTATTCTATTGGGGGAAGTCTCACGACTTCCATTATCTGTTCGGTGCAAAGGTAAGGACTATTTTGCTACTACACAAGTTCCTTTTGCATATTTTCAATAAACGCCTTTTCTTGTCGTACTATCACGGCTTTTTTTTATGCGTATAGGTATATGGTTATAGCATGTTTTGGTTGATTTGAGCAACTATCTTTCGATATCTATTCTCTAACTCCAGCAAATTTTGTCTGCTTTGGTAGATTACGGATACCTCAACGAAGTATTCGGTGACATTGATTTGTCCGCCTTCGATGGCTTGTCTCAACAGTTCGAGGCTTCTTCCGGCTTGCAATGCCTCGTGGTATTCGCGAATAGATGCTTGCAGACCGGCTGCTTCTTTGCATAGCTGTGTCAGGTCGTTTTCCGACTTTTGCAGTACGATTTGGTGTTGCAAGGTGGTAGCTATCCATTGTGCTTCTGCGGTTTTCACCTTATGCCGGTTGTTGAAGAGCGGGAGCGAGATACCTGCTACCAAGCCGCTGAATCCGAGGTGTGATTCGGTGTTGCGTCGATAACCCAGTTCCAGTTTGGGTAGCCAGCCTTGTCTTTCGATCGTAATCTGCCGGTAGGCGGCAGCGCTCTCGGCGGCTGCCAGCCTCACTTCGGGCAGGGTTTTCAAGTATGTGTCGTGCAACTTTGCGCGGTCGGGTAGGGGAGGGAGCGGATAGTCGGCTATTCGCGCGGGTTGCCCGCCCGTCCACTCTTTGCCGCCGTTCAGGGTGTTCAGTTCACCCCATGCCTTGTCGAGCGCTACTTGTACGTTGCGCAGTTCGGTACGTGCATTGAGCAGCTCAAGGTTGGTTTTGTTGGCTTCGAGGATGTTGGCATCTCCGGTATCCAACCGTTTCTTGTAGAATGTCGAAAGCTGTTCGGCTTGTTTCAGTCGTTCGGTCAGTAAGTCGCGTTGCTGTTGCAGCATCAAGATGTCGATGCACCATTGCTGTGCCTGCAACAGAATTTGTTGTCGCAAGCGTATAAAGCTGTTGTCGAGGGCGGCGGCTTTGAGTCGATTCACTTTGTTCCGTGCGGCGTACAAGGTAGGAAAGTCGAATTGTTGCGTCACCACCAGTTCACCAATGGTTTCGCGACTATCTTTTTCTCCCCACAAGTGCGAGTAGCTCACGGTGGGGTCGGGCAGATTGTTGTCTGTCCGGTTGGCGAGTTTTTGCGCGTTGATGCGTTGCATATCGGTACGCAGCTCCGGGTTGTTGGCTTTGATCTGCTGCAACAGCACTTCTATGTCGACATTTGCTTGGGCGCATACACCTACTATATATAATAGGTGTATGCCGAGTATGAGTATTCGTTTCATTGCAGTTTATCGTTTGAGTTCATGATCACTTGTTACTTCTTTCTTATCGGTATCCCTTATTGCTTCTTTCTTGTTGCAGCGTGTTGTGCTATCTTCCTTTTTGTGCATCGTCAGGTAGACCGACGGTATGATGAATCCGTTGAGGAACGTCGAGGTGAGTAGCCCACCCAGTATCACTTTTGCCATGGGACTTTGAATTTCGTTGCCCGGCAGATCACCTGCCACAGCCAGCGGTATGAGTGCCAGCGCCGACGATAATGCAGTCATCAGGATGGGGTTGAGACGATCGAGCGATCCGCGCATCACGCTGTCGCGTATCGAATAGCCTTCTTCCTTTTGCAGATGGTTGTAGTGGCTAATAAGCAGCATGCCGTTTCGTGTAGCGATGCCGAAGAGCGAGATAAAGCCTATGATGGCAGGAATGCTCACTTCGCCCGTCGTGAGCAACAGCGCAAAAACGCCTCCAATGAGCGCTAACGGCAGATTGATCAGTACGATGGCGCTCTCTTTGGTGCTGCGAAACTCATGATAGAGCAGCAGGAAGATGACAACGATGCTCATAAGCGAGGTGATGAGCAGGGTTCGACTGGCAGTTTGTTCGCTTTCGAACTGACCGCCATACTCCAAGTGGTATCCTTCGGGTAGCGTCACCTTTTGTTCGATGTTTGTCCGGATGTCGTTCACAACACTGCGCAGGTCGCGGTTGTCAACATTGGCAGAGATCACAATCTTACGTTTCACGTTTTCGCGGCTGATGGTGTTCGGTCCCATGGTCGACTGTACCTCGGCGATGGCAGCCAGCGGCACCTTTTGTCCGTTGCCGGTATCGACCATCAGGTCGCGTATCTGTTCGGCGGTATGGCGTCGGTTGTCTTTTACGCGAACGGTGAGGTCGAAGCTTTTGCCTTGCTCATAGACTTGCGATACAGTTTCGCCTGCCAGATAGATGCGCACGATCTCGGCAAACTCGGGCAAGGTGATGCCGTAGCGTGCCAACATCTCCCGTCGGGGGGCGATGGTGAGTTGCGGTCGTTCTATCTGTTGCTCTACATTCAGGTCGGCAATGCCCTCAATGTCGGCAATGGCATTCTTTATTCCGTTTCCCAGCTCGAAAAGCTTGTTCAGGTCGTCGCCGAAGAGCTTGATGGCAATGTTGGCTTTTGTTCCGCTGAGCATGGCGTCGATGCGGTGGCTGATGGGCTGTCCTATCTCCACCAGTGCGCCGGTCAGTGTGCTCATCTTTTGGCGCACGTCGGCAATGAGTTCGTTGCGCGATCGCTCTTTGAGCGTAAACGGTGCTTCCAGCTCCGAGACATTCACGCCCAAGGCATGCTCGTCTAATTCGGCACGTCCTGTTTTGCGGGCTACGGTCTCTATCTCGGGAATCGACAGAAGCAACTGTTCGGCACGCAGCCCGATGCGGTTGCTCTCTTCGAGCGACACGCCCGGCACGGAGGAGACATTGATCGTAAACGATCCCTCGTTGAACGCCGGCAGGAACGAACGTCCCAGTGTGAAGAAGCATGCCAGCGCCACCACGAACAGTCCGATGGTGCCTCCCCATACGCTCTTCCGATGACTTAGTACAAAGTTCAAGGCGACGGTATATATCTGCTTCATCTTGCTTGCCAGATACGAATCTGAACTTTGCGTTTTGGAACGGTTACCTTTCAGCAAGTACGAGCAGAGCACGGGGGTGACGGTGAGCGCTACTACGGTCGAGGCAGTCAGCGCTACGATGAAGGCGATGCCCAGTGGCACCAACATGCGCCCTTCCATTCCGGTGAGGAAGAAGAGCGGCACAAAACTTACTACAATGATGAGTGTAGAGTTGAGAATGGGCATGCGCACCTCTTTGGAGGCGTTGAATACCACTTCGAGTACGGGCAGACGGTCGGCTACCGGCTTTTGGCGGTTTTCGTGTAGCCGTTTGTAGACATTCTCTACATCTACGATGGCGTCATCGACCAACGAACCGATGGCAATAGCCAGTCCGCCCAAGCTCATGGTGTTGATGGTCAGTCCCATGTAGTACAGGGTGATAAGCGAGATGATCAGCGACAGTGGTAGGGTGACCAATGAGATGATGGTAGTCCGCACATTGGCGAGGAAGAGGAAGAGCACGATTACCACAAACAGTCCGCCTTCAAAGAGTGACTTCTTGACGTTGTTGATGCTACTTTCGATGAAGCGGCTCTGGCGGAATACGTCGGTGCTGACATGTACGTCGGGCGGCAGGTTCTTCTTCAGATCGTTGAGCGATGCTTCTAACTTATCGGTCAGCTCCAGCGTGCTGGTCGAGGGCTGTTTGGTGACGGTCAGCAGCACGGCAGGTTTGCCCTTTTCGGAAGCTGTTCCCAGCTTCGGCTCTTTAGCTCCGATTCGCACTTCGGCAATATCTTCGAGATAAACGGGCGATGCGTTGCTGTCGGCGGGTTTTCTGACCAACGCCCGTCCCAGCAGTGCAATTTTCGACGTCGAGAGCATGCCGCGCACGATGTATTCGTTGCCGTATTCGTACAACACGCCTCCGTTAGCATTCAGATTCATGTCGCGGGTGGCAGCCATTACTTCGTCTAATGAGATGTTGTAATGGCGCATCCGTTCGGGGATGAGTTGTATTTGATACTCTTTGATGTCGCCTCCCAGCACAGCCACTTGTGCCACGCCTCCGGTTGAGAGCAGTCGCGGACGTATCGTCCAGTCGGCAAGCGTGCGTAAGTCGAGCAGCGAGGTGCTGTCGGAAGTTAAGCCGATGATGAGCATCTCTCCCAGTATAGACGACTGCGGTCCCAGTGTAGGTTTGCCCACGTTGGGCGGTAGACTTTCGTTAACGACGGCGAGCTTTTCGCTTACGATCTGTCGGGCGCGGTATATCTCCGTGTCCCAGTCAAACTCAACCCAAACAACGGAAAATCCGTTGGTCGACGATGAACGAACGCGCCGCACACCTGTGGCACCGTTGACGGCTGTTTCTACGGGAAAGGTCACCAATTGTTCTACCTCTTCGGCAGCCATGCCGCCCGCTTCGGTCATGATGACTACGGTCGGTGCATTGAGGTCGGGAAAGACATCGACCTCCGTATGCGTACTTATATATATACCACCTGTCAGCAACAGCACCGATGCCACAAGTATCAGGATGCGGTTGTGCAGGGAGAAATAGATTATTTTATTTAGCATGAGCGGAATCGGTTTAGTGTTCGTGTGTATGTGCCGGAATGGCAGATGTAGCGCTTGCCAGCTTCACTTGGTATGCACCGTCGGTCACTACGCGGTCGCCGGCTTTGACGCCGGTGAGTATCTGTATGCTTTCGCCGTTGTCGACTCCGAGGGTCACCAGTTGTTTCTTGTATCCCTCATCGTCTACTTGCAGGTATACGAAGAAGCTGCCCTGTTCTTCGGTCAGGGCGGTGTGGGGCAAGGCAATCGTGTTGGGCAACGGCAACGATAGCAAGAATATTTCTACATACGCCCCCGGCACGATGCCGTCTTGATTGTCGAACTCGAAGGTCACGGGGATGTAGTAGCCATTGTCGCCGGCGCTCTTGCCATACGACAGCAGTCGGCCGTTCATCTTCTTCAGCTCGTACACCTTATTATTATATGGTGTGCAGAAGTTGGCAGAGTTGATGGTGTGCAAATCGGCATAATACTTTTCCGAAACGTCGGCACGCAGGAAGAGGCGTACATTTTGCGTTACGCTCACTAAGGGCGTTCCTGCTTCTACATAGTCGCCCTCTTTTACCAACAGATTTTTGATGTATCCGGCGATAGGTGCTACAACATTTACCCCCTTGCTCGAGCTGTTTGCAGCAATCGCTTCGTAGGCAATGCGTGCATTCTCGTAGGTTTGCTTGGCTTGGGCAAACTCCTTTTCGGAGACGATCTTGTTTCCTACGAGCGCCTGCATCCGTTCGTACTCTTTCTTGCTCATCTCGTAGGCGATGCGCGCGCGTTCGGCGGGGTCTCCATCTGCCATGTTGCGCGAGGAGAGTGTCAGTAGTGACGCCCCTTTCCCGACAGCTGTTCCTTCTACCAGCTTATTATTTATTGAAACAATGCCGGCAACGGTAGCCACTACTGTACGCTCATCTCCTTGTGCAGTTAATACTTGTCCACCGGTTTTAATAACTTGGTGGAACGTGATAGGTTGAATAACAGTCGACACCACACCGTCGGCTCTTGCCTTTTCGGGTGCGATGGTTATTTCGTCGGAGCTGTGTCCGTTATTTTCTCCTTCATGGTCATGATCGTGATCATGATGATCATCTCCTTCGTGGTTATGCGTGTATGCTTCCCGAGTATATTCTGCTTTGTTATTGCATGCACCCAAGAGGAATAGTGATACTATTCCCATGAATATAATTTTTTTCATAATAATAGGTAAATTGTAAGTCGAGTATCTGTCGTACAGATACTCTCCGGATGAAAAACGTGTATTTTAATCTCTCAGGCGAGATTACACGGAGGCGCACGAAGTCCTGCGACACGTGTGTGACACGTGCCGTGCAGTCGTTCCCGATAAATCCCGAACGGGTTGTTCCCGACGATGCGGGGAAGTTTATTTGTTAGCAGGGGTGTTTCGGGGAAAATAGTAATATATCGATAAGGTTCCGAGTGTTCCCATTGGATGGTCTGCTTTACTATGCGTTGGTAGAAGTGCGTGGCGACGCATCCTGTGTTGCAGCAGCAATGTGAATGGTGTGATTGATGTGATTGGTGGTCGCATGAATGCTCGCAACAACAATTGCTGACGTCATCGTTCATGCAAAGCAGTCCGTTGCTGTGATGATGATGCGGAATTACCGGCATCATCGGCATCATAAGACCGATGAGCAGTAACATGCAGGCAATATAACGCCCCCTCCCTGACTGTCTTTTGTTCCTTATCACGAGATGTTGTTGTTTGTTTGAAGGCGCAAAGATATAAAATGCCGGTTATAAAAAAAACAATGTGCTGCCATTTTTTGAATAGATCATTCTTTGCCCCGTTTCCATCCCGCATACTGTTGAACGAAACCATCTCATCACACATAAGTATATGCTATCTTTGTGCACATCAAGACCGGCTACAATTTGTCTGTCCATAATTAATCGGATTTTAAAGGATAATTAATACCCCGAATTTAAGAACATTGTGCGAGAAAGCACGAGACAAAGGGCAGAAAACTGTGACGGTCTTGATATTTTTTATTCTGCCGGTGTAAAAGCCCGAGGGTTTTATCTAAATTTGCGCAATCGTATGATTCATCATTCATTAAACGCCAATTCGTCAACTATAAGATGCGCGCGTATGTAGTCTATATGGCTACCAATAAAATTTGTAAGGTATGGGAGGTGTGACGTTGCGAATGAAAGCCTTGTTATTATACTCAATATTACTGCTACTGCCCTCCATTAACACGTGTCATGGACGGGTATCTGAGCTTACGAATGGAAAAATAATTGTAAAGAAGACCTATTACGACCCTTCCGTAAAAGTGGATGATGATAACATCCCCTTGGATTCAACGCAATGGTATTTCCCGATAACAGTCGATACGGATAGTGTCGTAGCCGAGAGATTCGTGCTGTACACTTACCATACCCACATAGACTCCTTTTGCAATAGCTGGTATTCGCAACAGTTATATGCCATGCATGAGCCAATCCTGTATAACAAACCGATGGATAAAGAGGTGATTCGGTTTACATGGTTGCGCACTTTTCATAACCCCATAGCTATCAGGATAGAAAAATCATCCCAAGGCATCACGATGTATTGGAAGCGATGTGATGGTGCGGGTGGATACGAGCCGGGCAAATTGATTGCAAATAAGAAGAAAGGTATCACCGAAGAGCAATGGCAGCAATTAATGTCTCTGTTAGACAAAGCCTCTTTCTGGAACCCCGTATTAGAGGAAGAAGAGATCGGATTTGATGGCGCTCAATGGATAGTAGAGGCAGCAGGTGGCGACTTTTACCACGTGATGCACACATGGAGTGGCGGAAA
>JAISIN010000074.1 GCA_031262085.1 Prevotellaceae bacterium | reverse complement strand
CCCATTCCGAACAGAGAAGTTAAGCCTTGTCACGCCGATGGTACTGCGTAACAGTGGGAGAGTAGGTAGTCGCCGTTTTAATGGGAAGCCTCCGCATCAGTGATGATGACGGAGGCTTTTCTTTGTTCCTACATTTTGTCTTTTTTAACGACATCCGTGTTTTTTTCCTTTGTCACCCGCCGAAAAAGTATCATCTTTGCAGACCGTTTCTTATATCAACCAAGCGTAGAAGAAATAACTAATAAGAATGATAAAATATAGACAACCTTTTGGGGTGTTATTGCTGTTGCTGCTCTCGGCTACCGCACTTGCTCAAAACAATACAAATTCTCCCTATACCCGTTACGGCTATGGGCAATTGACAGAACAAGGGTCGGCAAACAGCAAAGCTATGGGTGGCATCGCTTACGGTTTGCGCGATGGCATGTATGTCAACTTTGCCAACCCGGCCACCTACACAGCGGTAGACTCTCTGACCTTTATCTTTGACGGCAGCATCGGTCTGCAAAACACCAACTTCAGCGACGGCTCTGTCAAGAGAAACGCAAAAAACTCCAGCTTTGATTATATCACCATGCAGTTCCGACTGGCCAAGTGGGCCGGAATGAGTATCGGCTTGTTGCCCTATTCTAACATCGGATACAGCATGACATCGATGCAAACCGACGAAACAAACTCGGCCAATTCGTCGGCCGTCACCTACTCCGGCTCGGGTGGCTTGCACCAAGTATATATGGGTGTAGGCGTTAAAATAATAAAAAATCTATCGGTTGGCGCTAATCTTTCATACCTTTGGGGTGATGTAACGCACTCTCGGGCACAATCTTACTCCAGTTCGACCCCCACTAACGCGTTTAGTGAAGTCGTGTCGGACGTGCTGAGAAGCTATAAGGTTGACTTTGGATTGCAATACACGCAGCGCTTCGGCGCGAAGCACGCAGCCACGTTGGGCTTGGTGTATTCGCCCGGACACAACCTGCACAACACGGGAACTGTGGCCACCACGGTGACGACGACGACCGTGCGCGATACGACCCTCACTATGGGAATACCCAACTCGATGGGTGGCGGTATTGCTTATGTGTATGACAACCGATTGACCGTTGGCGCCGATGTGTTGCTGCAAAATTGGGACAAGGTGACCTTTATGAACAACGCCGATGCCTTCAGCCGCCGCACGAGGTTCTCTGTAGGCGCCGAATATCTGCCTACTCGAACCGGGCGGAATTATTTTTCGGTGATTAAGTATCGCATAGGAGGCTACTACTCGCAGCCTTATTATAAGATAGACGGTGTGCGTGCCGCTACGGAGTACGGCGTTTCTGTTGGTTTCGGACTTCCGCTTCAGCGAACAGCCTCTACGGTCAACCTGACGGCGCAGTATGTGCGGGTGCAAGCAGCGGACAGCCGTTTTCTCACAGAAAACACGTTTCGAATCAGTGTAGGAATAACCTTTAATGAGCGTTGGTTTAGGAAACTTAGAGTACAGTAAGTTTTGTCGAAAGGGATGTGTAGCAGAGATGTGTAGAAATAAACCTTCAGCAGAAAAAGATGTCAAACAAGCAAATGAAGAATTAATAACTAAAAATAATCGATACAAGATGAGAATGAATAAGGTTGCCGCCCTCCTGCTTCTCTTTATGGTAGCGACGGGTGCTGTTGCACAAACTGAAGATTGCAACAAGAATAGCAGTATCTCGCACGAGGCAGTGAAATCAAAGAACTACCATGATGCTTATATCCCCTGGAAGTATGTCATGGAAAATTGCCCGACACTGAGATATTACACGTACACGGACGGACGGTCGATATTGACCGCTTTCCTGCAAGAGAATAAAGACCGCAACTCCGCCGAATACAAAAAGTACTTCGACGAGTTGATGGCCATGCACGATCAGAAAATCAAGTATCTTCCCGAATTCCGTTCGAAGGTGCCGTCGGTGGGCAGCTCTATCGGTGTGAAAGCCATCGATTACCTGATGTTTGCTCCGTCAGTAGATGCCAACGTGGCATACAGCTGGCTGAAAGAGGCTATCGACTCTGAAAAAGCAAACTCTCAAAGTGCCATATTGAACTATTTCCTCGATATGTCGTTGGCTAAACTGAAAAACGACCAGGAACACCGCGAACAGTTCTTCCAAGACTACCTGACGGCAGCCGACTATGCCGATGATGCCGTCATGTTGGAGACCGACTCGGCGAAGAAAGAGACTTTGCGCCACGTCAAAGATAACATCGAAGCCATGTTCATCAACAGCGGAACAGCCGATTGCGATGCCTTGCAAACCCTGTTCGGCCCCAAGGTGGAAGCGGCTCAGACCGACTCCAACTACCTGAAGAAAGCCATCGGTATCATGAAGGTGATGCGTTGCACCGAGAGCGAAGCCTACTTCCAAGCCTCCTACTACATGTATAAAATCCATCCCACAGCCGATGCAGCTATGGGTTGCGGATACATGGCCTACAAGAAAGGCGACTACGACGAAGCGGTGAAGTACTTCAACGAAGCATTGGAACTGGAGAACAATCCCGAGAAGAAAGCCCAGATTGCTTATGCCGGTGGTGCTGCCCTGCTGTCGATGAAGCGTTACGCCCAGGCCAAGGCCAGCTTGCTGCGGGCTATCCAGTTCCGTCCCAGCTATGGCGACGCCTACATCCTGTTGGCACAGACTTACGCTTCCAACCCGAACTGGAGCGATGAGCCGGCGCTGAACAAGTGCACCTATTACGTTGTTATCGACAAACTGCAGCGTGCCCGTTCGGTAGACCCCAAAGTGGCTGCCCGTGCGCAAGAGCTGATAGGTACCTATGCACGCTACGTACCCAAGACTGAAGACCTCTTCATGCTGGGCATCAAAGACGGCGATACGGTAGAGGTGAAAGGTTGGATTGGCGAGACTACCCGGATTAGAAAACTTTAAAACTCTCTATGTCGTTTCTAAAACGAAGTTCATTTCATAAACCTTCGAGCATAACCGCTACCTTCTGGGTAGCGGTTATGCTTCTTTCTTTTTCCGCCGCCTGCTCGGACCGACGGATGGAGGTGGGCGACGCCATCACCGAACGCGACTCTATGGCCGTGATGGACACACGCGGCGTGGTGACGCTTATATCCGACTCGGGCGTGACGCGCTAGCGCATCAACACCGACGAGTGGCAGGTATTCGACCGCAAGAACCCCTCTTACTGGGCTTTCGAGAAAGGTGTTTACTTGGAGAAGTTCGACTCGCTGTTCAACGTCGAAGCCAGCATCACGGCCGACACCGCTTATTATTACGACAAAACGAAGCTGTGGAAACTGATGGGAGATGTGCATATCGAAAACCTGCAAAACGAGAAGTTCGACACCGAACTGCTCTACTGGGACCAAAACAAACACACCATCTATTCCGACCGCTTTGTCCGCATCGAACAACCCGAGCGCGACCGCATCATCACCGGGCAAGGCTTCGACTCTAACGAACAGATGACCGTCTATGCCTTCCGCAACGCCGGTGCCATCATGTATTTCACCGATACCGCCCCCGTCCCCGCCGACTCAATACCACTTAAAGAATGAATGCCCTGATATACACACTGATAACCATCGCCTTCTCCGCCTTCTTTTCGGGCATGGAGATTGCTTTCGTCTCGGTCGATAAGTTGCGCTTCGAGATGGGGCGGAAAGACACCATCACTTCGCGCATCCTCTCCTTCTTCTTCCGAAACTCCAACAACTTCATCTCCACCATGCTGGTGGGCAACAACGTCGCGCTGGTCATCTACGGCATCCTCATGGCGCAGCTCGTCAAGACCCACTTGCTGGGCGACCTGATACAGAGCGACTTCATGGAAGTGCTGATACAAACCATCATCTCCACCATCATCATCCTCGTTACGGGCGAGTTCCTCCCCAAGAACCTTTTCAAAATCAACCCCAACCTGATGCTGAAGGTCTTTGCCTTTCCCGCCGTCATCTGCTACGTCGTGCTCTACCCCATCTCTAAGTTTGCCTCCGGCTTGTCCTACCTCTTCTTGCGCATGGGCGGCATGAAACTCAAGAAAGGCGCTTCGGAGCAAGCCTTTACAAAGGTCGACCTCGACTATTTCGTACAGTCGGGCATCGACAATGCCGACGACCGCGAAGAGCTGGACACTGAAGTGAAGATATTCCAAAACGCCCTCGACTTCTCCAACATCAAGATACGCGATTGCATCGTGCCCCGCACCGAAGTGGTGGCCGTAGGCTTGGACACCACCCTCGAAGAGCTGAAAAACCGCTTCGTCGAGTCGGGTCTCTCCAAAATCATTGTCTTCGACGGCAACATCGACAACGTGGTGGGCTACATCCACTCCTCCGAAATGTTTCGCACCACCGACGACTGGCGCAAACACGTCGTGCAAGTGCCCATCGTGCCCGAAACAATGGCGGCGCACAAGCTGATGAAGCTCTTCATGCAGCAGAAGAAAACCATCGCCGTGGTGGTCGACGAGTTTGGCGGCACCTCCGGCATCGTCTCCCTGGAAGACCTGGTCGAAGAAATCTTCGGCGACATTGAAGACGAGCACGACAACACCTCTTATATATGCAAGCAACTCGACGAGCGCGAGTACATCCTCTCCGCCCGCCTCGAAATAGAAAAGGTGAACGAAACGTTCGGCCTCGAACTGCCCGAGTCGGACGAGTACCTCACCGTAGGAGGCCTGATACTCAACCGTTATCAGCGCTTCCCCAAGATGTACGAAGTGGTCGCCATCGATAACTTCCGTTTCAAAATCATCAAGGTCACCGCCACGAAAATAGAGTTGGTACGCCTCTCCGTCGTGCCCTAAAAGCCCTGTTACATGTAAATTTTAAACCAAAACGAATAGAGTATTTCCATTTTTCGTATCTTCGTGCGCTCAAAACAGATTATCAACAGCTTAATAGTAATCATATAATCATAGAAACTCAAGATGGCAACATTACAAAAGATTAGGTCGAAAGGACCTTTATTGGTGATTGTTATAGGTTTAGCTTTGTTCGCTTTCATTGCCGGAGACGCGTGGAAGGTGCTTCAACCGCACCAAACGCAAGACGTAGGCATCATTAACGGCGACGCACTTTCCGCTCAGGAATACCAACAAATGGTGGAAGAGTACACCGACGTGATTAAATTCACTAACGGACTGAGCACGCTCACCGACGAGCAGAACAATCAAATCAAAGATGAAGTGTGGCAGAACTATGTAAACAGCAAGCTCATTGAACACGAAGCCGAGAAGTTGGGACTGACCGTATCGAACGCCGAACTGCAGGCCATCATCGATGCCGGAACACATCCCATGTTGCAACAAACTCCCTTCCGCAGCTCCATAACAGGCGCGTTCGACAAAGATATGCTCAAGAAGTTCCTCGTTGACTATGCCAACATGGTCAAGTCGGGTGTCGCCTCTCCCTATTTGGAATACTACCAATCGCTCTACCACTTCTGGTCTTTCCTCGAAAAGAACCTCATGCAAGGACGTTTGGTTGAGAAGTATCAGGCGTTGCTCACCCATTCGATGATAACCAATCCCGTCGAGGCACAGGCCTCTTTCGACGCTCGCGTCAACCAGTCGGATTTGTGGCTCGCCGCCATCCCTTACAGCGCTGTGGCCGACTCCACCATCACCATTACCCGCAGCGAGATGGAGAAACTCTACAATAAGAACAAAGAACAGTATCGCCAATACACCGAAGCCCGCAACATCAAGTATATCGACGTGCAGGTAACGGCCAGCCCCGCCGACCGTGCAGCCATCCAAAGCGATGTGGACGCTGCCGCCGAACAGCTGCAAGCCCCCGTTGACGACTACACCACTTTCATCCGCGACAGCGGTTCCGAGACGCCCTATGTCGACCTGTTCTACACCACCAAAGCCCTGCCTACCGACGTCGTTGCCCGCCTCGACTCTGTCACGCTGGGACAAGTATGCCCGCCGTATTACAATGCGGCCGACAATACCATCAACACCTTCCGCATCCTGGAGCGTGCCCAAATGCCCGACTCCATCCAATTCCGCCAGATACAGGTGGTGGCCGAAACCACAGAACGTACTGCGGCACTGGCCGACAGTATCTTCCAAGCCTTGAAAGGCGGCGCCGACTTTGCCGAGATGGCCATGCGCTACGGACAAACCGGCGAACTGTCGTGGGTGTCGTCGGCCAACTACGAAGGCGCCCAGCTTGATGTCGACAACCTCAGTTACATCAAAGCCCTGACCACCACCGCGCCCAACGTGCTGACCAACCTCCCGTTGTCGCAAGCCCACCTCATCCTGCAGGTGACGGCACGCAAAGCCATCGAGACCAAATACAAAGTGGCCATCGTGAAGCGCGAAGTCACCTTCAGCAAAGAGACATACAGCAAAGCCTACAATGACTTCAGCCAGTTCATTGCCGCCAACCCCACCCTCGAAGACCTCAACGCCAACGCCGAAGATGAAGGCTACCGCCTGCTCGACCGTGCCGACCTCTACAGCTCCGAGCACGGCATCGGCAGCATCCGCGGCACGAAAGAAGCCCTGCGCTGGGTATTCTCGGCCAAGCCCGGTCAGGTGTCGGGTCTCTACGAGTGCGGCGACAGCGACCACCTGTTGGTTGTTGCCCTCACCGACATCGTCAAGGAAGGCTATCGCCCCATGTCGCTGGTGAGCGACCAACTGCAAGTCGAACTCTTGCGCGACAAGAAAGCCGAGAAGCTCATGGCCGAAGTCAAAGCCGCAGGCGTAACCACCATCCAGCAATACAAAGGCATGACCGGCGCCGTTAGCGACTCTGTGAAGTACGTCACCTTCTCCGCCCCCGCCTTTGTTCCCTCGCTGCGCAGCAGTGAACCGATGGTTAGCGCCTACGCCTCCGTTGCCCAAACCGGCAACGTCAGCCAACCCATCAAAGGTTACGGCGGCCTGCTGCTGATGCAGCAATATGCCACCGAGAAAAGCAGCGAGACCTACGACCAAGCCGCCGAAGAGGCCCGTCTCAGCCAGACGCACGCCACCCAAGCCGGCCAGTTTGTCAACGACCTCTACTTGAAAGGCAAGGTAACAGACAACCGCTACCTCTTCTTCTGATGCTTATCTGACATCAAATACACACGTGCAAAGGCGCATCCGAACTTGTTTCGGGTGCGCCTTTTTCGTCAGTAACAGTCGCCCGACGAAACAGTAACAGTTGGCGGATGAAATAGTAACAGTTTCCGGGACATCTGTTACTGTTCCGTTCAAGAGCTGTTACTGACAGACCACGTCCACACAAAAAACATATTGCCTTTTCGTTGTATTGCAGAAATGTAATATCTTTGTGGTGTTAAACAAAAGAGAGTTATGAACTGGAATGAAATGAGAAGAAAGGCCATTGAGCATGGCTTTGTGTTTAGGGAGCATGGCAAGAGGCATGATGTCTATAAAAACCCTACAACCGGGAAAAAGATACTCCTTGAGCGGCATTGGTCGCAGGAGGTTCGTCCGGGTATTATGAATAAATTGAAGAAAGAAATAGGTTTTTAACCTCATCTTTCTATTGTGTAACAAATTGAATAACAGTGTTATGAAAGTAGCGATTGAAAAGCAAAAAGACGGTACGTACATCGCCTACAATGTGGAAGGCGAAGGCGTTATCATAGGAACAGGCAACAGTGTATCTGAAGCTAAAGATGACTACATGAATTCCGTTGAAGAAGTACGGGCTATTTGTATAGCAGATGGCGATAATCTGCCTGATACGGTTACAGCAAAGCCTCAATTCAAGTTTGACTTGTCGTCATTGTTTGAGTATTATTCCATGCTGAATGTGAGTGCCTTTGCCAAGTTTGTGGGCATCAGTTCGTCGTTGATGCGGCAGTACAAACAGGGGAATACCTATATCTCGGAGAAACAACTCGAAAAGATACAAGCGGGAATACATCGGCTGGGAAAGGAGTTCTCCGCATTAACTCTTGTGTGATGAGAGGAGAAATAAAAAAAAAGAGGAGAAATTATTCTCCTCTTTTTTATACTTTTGCGCTAAGTATCACTAAGAACGCAGAAAACCATCTTTAATTTAATGCAATATGAAAAGAATTATTCGACACGGGGCGCTGGCATTGTGCGTGGTGCCCATTGCTTTCTCTTGTAGCAACAAGGGTGTGAGGGAAATACCATTAGAGGACTTCTTCCGCAACTTGGAAGTCTCTTCTTATCAAATCTCGCCGTCGGGCGATTATTACTCCTACAGGGCGCCGTATGAGAATCGGCTGAATGTGTTTGTGCAGAAGATTGGTGCAGATTCGGCCGTGCGCATCACCTCGGAAACAGACCGCGACATCGCCGACTATATGTGGGCCAACGACACGCGCATCCTCTATCTGAAAGATACGGGCGGCGACGAAAACTACCAACTCTACGGCGTGAACACGGACGGTAGCGACCTGCGTGCCTATACGGCCATACCCGGCGTGCGGACGGAACTCATCGACCCGCTGGAAGACCAAGATAACTTCATCCTCATCGGCACCAATCAGCGTAATCCGCAGGTATTCGACCCCTATCGGCTGAACCTGGAAACCGGCGAGATGACCATGCTGGCCGAAAACCCCGGCAACATACAGGATTGGGGCACCGACAACGACGGCCGGCTGCGCGTGGCCTACGCATTGGTGGACGGTGTGAACGTGCAGATACTCTACCGCGAAACGGAAGACAAACCGTTCGTGCCGGTGATGACCACCTCGTACAAGGAGTCTTGCAACTACTCCGCATTTACGGCCGACAACAAGCTGGTGTACGCCGTAACCAACATCGGCCGCGACAAAGAGGAACTGGTGTTGATGGACCCCGCCACGGGACAAGAGATAGATACACTCTACGGCAATGATAAGTACGACCTCCGCGGCCTCTACTACTCCAAGCCGAAGAAGAAGCTGATGAGCATATCATACGTGGGGCATAAGGGGACCATGCGCCACTTCTTCGACCCGGAGTACGAAGCCGCTTTCGGCAAGATACAGGCGCAGCTGCAGGGCTACAGCGTAAGCGTTGTTTCGACCAACAAGGCGGAAGATGTGTGGATTGTCTACGCGAGCGACGACCGCACGCGCGGCAGCTACTATGTGTACGACAGCAAGAAGGATAAATTGGACAAGATAGCCGACGCAGCTCCGTGGATTAAACGCGAAGAGATGGCGCCGATGCTGCCCGTGACCTACACCTCGCGCGACGGACTGGAGATAGAGGCATACCTCACGCTCCCTGTCGGCCTGACCTTGGAGACGGCCAAGAACCTGCCTGCGGTAATCAATCCGCACGGCGGCCCGTGGGCGCGCGACAGATGGGGCTACAACCCCGAAGTGCAGTTCTTGGCCAACAGGGGTTACGCGGTGTTGCAGATGAACTTCCGCGGCTCGACCGGCTACGGGCGCCACTTCACCGAAATATCCTACAAGCAGTGGGGACAGACCATGCAGGATGACATAACGGACGGTGTGAAGTGGCTAATAAATAACGGTATAGTCGATGCGAAGAAGGTGGCGATATACGGCGCCAGCTACGGCGGGTATGCCACCCTGCAAGGCATTGTGAAGAACCCCGAACTCTATGCCTGCGCGGTGGACTATGTAGGTGTGTCGAACCTGTTCACCTTCCTGCAAACCATTCCTCCGTATTGGAAGCCGATGCTCGACATGCTGTATGATATGGTGGGCAACCCCGAGGCCGACTCGCTGATGCTGGCCGAGAACTCGCCCGTTTTGCACGCCGACAGGATTATCGCGCCGCTATTCGTGGCACAAGGAGCCAACGACCCCCGCGTGAACAAAGACGAGAGCGACCAGATGGTGGCAGCGCTACGGGCGCGCGGCGTGGAGGTGGAATATATGGTGAAGGAGAACGAAGGGCACGGCTTCTACAACGAAGAAAACCAGTTCGACTTCTACCGCGCGATGGAGCGGTTCTTCGGACAGCACCTGAAAGGGGAAGCGGCGAAGTAAGGAGACGGAAGATAGGTATAAAGAAAGAGAGGAGGGCTGCCCCTCCTCTCTTTCTTTTTATTCCTCCTCTTCTTCTAAGGATTCGGTGTATTCAAATTCGCCTTGCACGACGAACAGGATGTCGTCGGCATCGTAGTCGCCCACCTTGTCGTTGTGCGCTTCGCTGATGATGTACTCCACGATTTTGCCTAAATCAATCTCGATGGAGCCGTCGGCGTCGGGCGGGGTGTCCAAGATGTGGTTCTCTACGTAGTAGTCGGCAATCAAGTCGACAAAGTAGTAAAGCTCGTCGTCGGAAAACTTTTCCTTCAACTCTTGCGGTAAGTAGTTACGGATGTACTCAATGGCTTGTTCGTCATCGAAAGCATCGTCCAAGAAATCGTCTTCTGCATTCATAGCGGTGTATGTTGATAGTTAGAGTAATGCTTGTACTTTAGTCTCGAACACGGACTTTTGAGCCGAGCCTACTTGCTTGTCTACTTGTTTGCCGTCTTTAAAGAACAACA
Source organism: Prevotellaceae bacterium (assembly GCA_031262085.1). Classification (GTDB taxonomy): domain Bacteria; phylum Bacteroidota; class Bacteroidia; order Bacteroidales; family Bacteroidaceae; genus Bacteroides. The sequence continues at coordinate 11,041 of JAISIN010000074.1, read as the reverse complement.
CGGTGGGGATGTTGCGGATGCCGAATGCGCCCGACACGTCGCTGTTCTCGTCGACATTGCACTTGCCTATGACGACACGGCCATCATATTCGCCGGCCAACTCTTCAATGATAGGTGCAACCATCTTACAAGGGCCACACCAGGGTGCCCAAAAGTCAATCACCAGGGGCTTACCGTCTGCGATAAGCGCTTCATAGTTGCTGTCTGTAATTTCTAATGCCATTTTCTTTTTAATTTAAAGTTGTTTTAAAATAAGCTTGTTAAGTGTGCGGCAAAGATAACTAATTTATGAGGAATTCTACTTCGGGTTGTTCTTTTAAGAAGCTGATAAGTTCGCGGTCGACCGACAGCTTTATGGGGCGCGCCACGAGGTTGAGCGTCATATTGGCGTCATTATCAGTTATTTTGAAGTAGAGTTCGACGTTGCCGGTGTGTTGCTTGGTGAGTGCCGACAGTTCGGCTATCAGTGGGGACTCTATCGCGGCCAGCGGCATCACGATGGTGAGTTTGTTGATGAGCTTGTCTTTCACGTCGGGCAGCAGCTGTATGTCGGACACGCGCAGCTCCAGCCCTTCGCCCCACTGTCGGGGTTGGCAGGTGGCGGTGATGTAAACGAAGAAGCCTTGTGCCAGATAGTTTTGATACTTCGGCCAGTCTTGCCCGAAGAACGGTATCTCGGCAGAGCCGGAGTAGTCTTCTATCTTGACGATGCCATAGGGTTTGCCGGTCTTTCCCATTCCGCTGCGCACGGCGGTCACCATTCCGCCCATCGTGATGTTGCGTCCTTCGAGTGCTTCTTTGTCTTCCAGCTCGGCCATGCGGGTGTTGCAGACGTTCTCCAGCACCACGGCATATTCGTCGAGCGGGTGTGCCGAGAGGTAGATGCCTATCAGCTCGCGCTCGCGGTTCAGTCGCTCGAGGTCGCTCCATCCGAGCGACGAGGGGATGTCGGGCGTGGCAATGTCAACCATGTTGTCGCCGCCAAACAGCGAGTTGGTGGCCACTTGCATGTCGGCCTGATAGCGGTTGCCGTAGCGTATGAGGGTTTCCAAGAAGGGTTCGCCTTTGGCTGTGGGGGCGAAGAACTGTTCGCGCTTCAGCTCGGTGAAGCTGTCGAAGCCGCCGGCCATAGCCAGGCTCTCGAGGCTCTTCTTGCTGCAAGCCGCCAGGTTGACGCGCTGCACGAAGTCGAAGATGTTTTTGTACGGCCCGTTCTTTTGGCGCTCTTCCACGATGCTCATCACGGCGCCTTCGCCCACGTTCTTCACCGCCGCCAGCCCGAAGCGGATGTTGCCGCCGGCCGTTACGGTGAACTTCAGGTTACTTTCGTTGACGTCGGGGCCGAGCACCTTGATGCCCATCGCCTTACATTCGTCCATGAACTTGGTGATTTCCGTGATGTTCGACAGGTTGCGGCTCAGTACGGCGGCCATGTATTCCGAGGGGTAGTTGGCCTTGAGGAATGCCGTTTGGTAGGCCACCCACGAATAGCACGTGGCGTGCGACTTGTTGAAGGCATACTTGGCAAACTCTTCCCAGTCGCTCCATATCTTTTCCAGCACCTTCGGGTCGTGTCCCCTTTCTTTTCCGCCCGCGATAAACTTGGGCTTCAGGTGGTCCAGCTTGTCCTTTTGTTTCTTTCCCATCGCCTTGCGCAGCACGTCCGACTCGCCGCGGGTGAAGCCCGCCAGCAGGCGCGAGAGCAACATCACCTGTTCCTGATAGATGGTGATGCCGTAGGTGTCTTTGAGGTACTTCTCCATGACGGGGATGGGATAGACTATCTCTTTGCGTCCGTGTTTGCAGTTGATGAAGTCGGGAATGTACTTCATTGGCCCCGGACGGTAGAGGGCGTTCATGGCTATGAGGTCTTCGAAGGTGGAGGGTTGCAGCTCGCGCAGGTATTTCTGCATGCCGGCCGACTCGAATTGGAACGTGCCGATGGTGCGTCCATCGCAATAGAGCTTGTAAGTCTTGGGGTCGGAGATGTCGATGTTGTCGATGTCGAGCGTCACACCTTTATATAAGCGCACGTTCTCCACCGCCTCTTTGATGATGGAGAGCGTCTTCAGTCCCAGGAAGTCCATCTTGATGAGACCGGTCTCTTCGATGACCGACCCTTCGTATTGTGTCACCAGCAGCTTCTCGCCCGTCTCTTTGTCTTCGGCGGTGCTCACCGGCACCCAGTCGGTGATGTCGTCGCGGCAGATGATGGTGCCGCAGGCATGTACGCCCGTGCCGCGCACGTTGCCTTCCAACATCTTGGCATACATGATGGTGTCGTGTACCAGCGGGTTGGTGGAGCGTTCGGCCAGTTGCAGCTCGGGCACGCTCTCGATGGCGTTTTGCAGGGTTACCTTTTTGTCGGGGATGCGGTCGGGCACTAACTTGGTCAGCTTGTCCGACTCGGGCAACGGCAGCTTTTGCACGCGCGCCACGTCTTTGATGGCCATCTTGGCGGCCATCGTGCCGTAGGTGATGATGTGTGCCACCTTTTCCTGTCCGTACTTCTCGGTCACCCAACGCAGCACGTCGTTGCGACCGTCGTCGTCGAAGTCCACGTCAATATCGGGCAGCGAGATGCGGTCGGGGTTCAGGAAGCGCTCGAACAGCAGGTCGTATTTGATTGGGTCGATGCGCGTGATGCCCAGGCAGTAGGCCACTGCCGAGCCGGCAGCCGAGCCGCGTCCCGGTCCCACCGACACGCCCAGCTGCGTGCGTCCCACGTTGATGAAGTCCTGCACAATGAGGAAGTAACCGGGGAAGCCCATCGTCTTCATGATGTGCAACTCGAAGTTCAGCCGTTCGCGCACTTCGTCCGACAGTGGGGTGGGGTAGACCTTCTCGGCTCCCTCGAAGGCCAATTTGGCCAAGTAATCGCCTTCCAGCTTGATGCGATACAGCTTGTCGTAGCCGCCCAGGCTCTTTATCTTTTTTTCGGCCTCCTCTTGGCTCATGATGACGTTGTTGTTTTCGTCGCGCGTGAACTCGTCGAAGAGGTCTTGCTCGCTGTACTTCTGCCGATACCCATCTTCCGTGCCAAACGCTTCGGGGATGTCGAACGTCGGCATGATGGGTGCATGGTCGATGGAGTAGAACTCCACCTTGTTCAGCACCTCCATCGTTCCCTCCAGCGCCTGCGGCACGTCGGCAAACAGCGCGTTCATCTCGGCGGTGGTCTTGAGCCACTCTTGCTTGGTGTAGAGCATTCGTTTGGGGTCGTCCAAGTCTTTGCCCGTGCTGAGGCATATCAGGCGGTCGTGTGCTTCGGCATACTCTTCGTCCAAGAAGTGGACGTCGTTCGAGCACACCACCTTTATGTCATACTTCGCGGCAAACTCCAGCAACTTGGCGTTCACCTCCACCTGCAGCGGGTAGGTGTCGTAGTTGGCGCGGTCAACCGTGGCCTTGTGGCGTTGCAACTCCAGGTAGAAGTCATCGCCAAACAGGTTCTTAAACCAGCGCACGGCCTCTTCGGCCTCTTCCGTCTGTCCCGCCGCAATCTTGCGTGGTATCTCTCCGCCCAGACAGGCCGAGCAGACAATAAGTCCTTCGTGATACTGTTCCAGTTCGCTCTTGTCGGTGCGCGGTCGCATGTATTGCCCCTTTGTCCACGAGCGCGACACCAATTTCACCAAGTTGTGATACCCCTTCAGGTTCTTTGCCAGCACTATCAAGTGCCATCCGCCCTGGTCAACCTTCTCGCCGCGCGTCTCCATGCCGCGCCGCGCCACATACATTTCGCAACCGACAATCGGTTTGAAAGGCACGGCCCCTTCGGGCAATCCGCTATTTTTCTTTTTTACATAGTTTACAAACTCTTTGATACCAAACATATTGCCGTGGTCGGTAATGGCGATGCCCTTCATACCATCTTTCATTGCTTTGTCCACCAGCGCGGTGACGCTGGCCTGACCATCGAGTAGTGAGTAGTGGGAGTGGACGTGTAAATGAACAAAGTCCTGCATAAAACGTTTTCCTTTCTAATTTAATTGAGACCATAAAAGTACGATGTATCCCAATTCCCGCAAAAAGAATTTCTCAAAAAGATGTCAATCACGACAATTCTCGAAGGTTTACTTGTGTGATGTTCAAAATAAGTCTACTTTTGCCTCCAATTTCTGCCCAAAATTCTAAAGAAACAACATTATTTTCTACATGAGCCGACTAAAAAAACTGAAAAAGATACGTATTCACCATGAAGGAACAACAACGTTGGCCATCAGCCTTCTCTTGTTGTTGATACTCAACTCGGCTATCTATTTTGGCATTGATTGCAAAATCCCCTTCTATATATTAGCCATCGTCAGCATCGGCGTTTACTCCATGCTGATGAACTTCTTCCGTTGCCCCATCCGCCTGTTCGGACAAGAAGACACCGAGAAGATTGTCGTGGCACCCGCCGACGGCAAAGTGGTGGTTATTGAAGAAGTGGACGAACACGAATACTTCCACGACCGCCGCCTGATGATTTCCATCTTCATGAGCATCACCAACGTACATGCCAACTGGTATCCCGTTGACGGCGTTGTCAAGCGTGTGGAACACCAAAAAGGGCGCTTCCTGAAAGCCTGGCTGCCCAAAGCAAGCACCGAAAACGAACGCTCGCTCATCGTCATCGAGACACCCGAAGGCGAAGAGGTGATGGCACGACAAATCGCCGGCGCTATGGCGCGCCGCATCGTCACCTACTCCGAAGTGGGCGAAGAATGTTATATCGACGAACACATGGGCTTCATTAAGTTCGGCTCGCGTGTAGACGTTTACCTGCCCGTAGGCACAGAAGTCCTGGTGTGTATGGGACAATCCACCACCGGCAATCAAACCGTGATTGCCAAACTCCGATAAAACCAACCAAACGAATGGCAAACATCACCCGTTACATTCCCAACACGTTCACCTGTTTCAACCTCTTCTTCGGTTGCGTGGCCTCGGCCACGGCACTGCAAGGCCACTACCAATGGGCTTTCCTCTTCATCATCATCAGCGCCCTGTTCGACTTTCTCGACGGCATGATGGCGCGCCTGCTCCACGCCTATTCCGACATCGGCAAAGACCTCGACTCCCTCTCCGACGTCGTCAGCTTCGGCGTAGCCCCCTCGCTGATGGTCTTTAGCCTGCTGGGCAGCATCACCTATCCCGACTATCTGCAGCCCGTGTCCCGCCTGTTGCCCTACTTTGCCTTCGTCATTGCCGTCTTCTCGGCCTTGCGCCTGGCCAAGTTCAACAACGACCCTCGCCAGTCACACTCCTTCATCGGACTGCCTGTGCCGGCCCACGCCCTCTTTTGGGCCTCCTTAGTGAGTACCTCTGCCGGCCATCTCGACGGCATCATCGCCCACAATCCGTTGTCTGTCTACCTGCCGTTTCTGCTGATATTCCTCATGTCGTGGATGTTGGTTTCGCGCCTTCCCATGTTCTCGTTGAAGTTCGAGAACCTGTCGTGGGCGGATAACAATGTGCGCTACCTCTTCCTTGCCGTCTCCCTTGTCCTGCTCATCCTCTTTCGCGAGATAGGCGTAGCGGCCGTCATCCTGTGGTATATCATTCTCTCGGTACTCCAACAGTTCATCACCTGTCGCCGCTAACCCCATGTTCCACATTCTCGGCTTCCTCTTCATCCTGCTCTTGGCCGTTCTCTTCGTGGGCATCGGCCTCATCAGCAGTTTCCTCCGCGCCCTCTTCGGGTGGGGACGGCAGCGCAGCGGCAGTGCGCAGCAGCAATCCGCTCGCACCGGCGCCACCTCTTCCTCCTCCACCTCGCGCAGCAGCCGACGCCGGAAAATCTTCACCCCCGACGACGGCGAGTACGTCGACTTTGAAGAGATAAAAGAGGCCGAAGAACCACCGTCGAAATCAAAGTAAGCGGCAAACAGCCATTGGCTTTTTGTCGTTTAAGTGGCTCTTTTTATTTCGCTGAAGAGTATCTGCCCTTTTGCAGTGAGCAGGTATTGTTGTCGCGGATGGTTGGGCTTATCAGGGTATTTCAGTTGCAGTAAACCCTCTTCTAAAGCCGGATTTAAGTAGTTTTTAAAGAAATTTACTCTATCTTTCAACCCTACGGATGCCATCATCTCTTTGACGGATAGACTCTTGTTGTCAATAGCCATAATGAACTGCTGAACTTGTGGGGTGATGGTAGAGAAGTTGTAGGGTACTTGTAGGGTACTTGTAGGGTGGGGCGCTTTTGCCGCATCGTCTTCCGTGGTTTTCGGAGCGCCGACGAGCATCGTTCGGTTCAGAAGCTCATTGTTTTCTCCTAAAAGGAGATTGCGGAAGAAGCGCACTAAAAAAGTGGAGTCGCGCATAATTCCTTTCTCCAGGTTTTGATAGTTGTCGCGCACTAAAGCATTGCGGAAGTACCACGAATGCTTGGCAAAAAGGTCGTTCTCGATGTTGAAGCCCATCGAGCGCAAGTATAAAATGGTGAAGACTGCCGTTGTTCGGGTGTTGCCTTCTCCAAACGGATGTATCTGCCAAAGGCCTGACACAAACTTGGCAATGTGTTCTACCATTTGCTCTCTGTTTAGCTTGGAGTAGTCGAAAACACGTTCTTGCTCCAAATCGTATTCAACAGCGCGGCGGACATCGGGTGCCGCGACATAGCGCACCGTATCGCCGCGTAGCACCCACTCTTCCTTAGTGATGTTGTAGTCGCGCATTTTTCCTGCAAATTTAAAAACCCCGTTGAATATTCGGCGATGAACAGAGGTTAACCCCACCACTGTGAAAGCAAATGTTTGTTCGGCAAGAATACGCCTGATGTTTGTGGCTGCAATATCTGCCTCGTGCATCCCGTCCTCATCGGGTGTGCGAGCTTTCTTAGATTGGTAGTAACTCTTTATCAGTTGTGCTGCCTCATCAATCGTTATCTCGCCCTCAATGTCCCGACGGGCAGTCTCTATCAGATACTCCGACGGTGTCAGTCCATCTACGGCTTGAAGCCCGATGGCTGTTTGCCAAGCGTACCCTTTCTCTCGTTTGTGAGGTTCCGGCTGCTTGATGTATTCATCAAAGTCTTCTATCTTCATGGGCATTGTTGTTGAATGCACGTCAATGCAAATTTAGTGCTTTTATTATAACGATAAAAGAAATACATCCAACTTGTGTGATGTTTGGAAAGTTTTTAAGGGGTTCCCGTTATGAGAGCAACATCATTAGCAGCCATCGCATTTTTGCAGATAATTCTTTTCGAGCTTATCTTGTTTGTTGTTTATCTACGACTTTCTTTGTTGCAGAAATCTTTCTGTCAGCATATAGCACTACATCTTTTATTACTAATTTCTGGATAGCTGAAATTAGGGTTCCCATAATCTCATAATCAGGCTTCTCATCTAATGTTGGCAATGAGATACTCAATTCATCAGCATCTTTCGCATAAAAGTTTCTCGAATAATCAAACAGACCAGAATGGGATGATTTGTGAATTGCGGTTGTAATAAATATAGAGGCCGTCTTTGGCAGTTTCTCTGTATGCACAACCGCAATGTGGTCATCGCCACCATATTTGTAATTTCTATATTTCGCAGAGCCAAACATATCTATTGTCGTAGTATTCCCCGAAAAGATGGTGACATTATTTCTAATAAATGCAGAGACACCCTCCTCCGCTTCTCCTGCGGTTACAAATGGTAATGTTCCGGGAATCCTATCCGCACTTTTTAAACGTTTACCGCGCGTAGCTTTCCCAAATAATTTTTCGAGGTTATACGTTTTCCATTCTATGCTGTCAAAACCATCTAACGCCTTTTGCTCAGTTTCGGTAAGTGTGTAATCTTTGAATTCTGTAATAGTCAGATATGCTTCCAGCTCAGCTATACGCTGAGCTTCCAGCTCAGCTATAAAACTGTCTATAAACTCAATGTCAATCTTACCGTTCTTTACGGGCAGTTGAATGACAGTCTTATTCATGAGATCACGGTTATACTTGTTCCCATAGTCATACTGCTTTGATGTAGAAACCCGACAGGCTGCAATTATTATGTGTGCAATAGATTTGTTGAATGAGCTGAATTTGTTGGATCTTGGGACTAAGTTTTGAATGTGAGAATATCCAATGAAATCATTTTGTTGGTAAAACATGGTATCTGCTCCTAATGTTGTATCAGAACAAGTTATTGTATTTCCTTTATTGTTGGGTGCCAAATTAGAAAACCCCATTACTCCATTATCTGTTGAAGAGTTCGATATTAAAGGAACAGTACCATCTTTGGCTAGTATTTCCTCGTTTTCTAGTCGGTAATATTTTGTAGGGTTTATATCAAATAAGTCACCAAGCTTATATTCGCCCCACTCAACACTTTGCAATCTCTTGTCAAGTGGGGCAACTATTTTCCCAAGCTTTCCTCCTTTCCCTCTTCTTCTTCTTCTTCTTCTTCTGCAGATTGTCGCTTCAGCAGACATGAGACCTCCCAAGCAAGGTACTCACTTACAGTCTTTTTAAAGTCATTAAGTGTTGGCCTTGTGTCAATAGGGGCTGCCTGATTCCAATCACTCCCATTCTTCGGGTCTATTGTACCTTCATAATACTCTTTTTCTGTGAGAATATTAAGTTTACTTTTGCCAAAACGAACGAGATTTACGACTTCTTCATAACGCTCTTTCGCTCTGTCTGTATCCTTTAGATTGTTACTTGCCTTCTTTCGATTAGTTCGAGTATATCCATCATTGGAAAAATCGATAAACTTCACAATCTCATCTTTCTTGTGGGCTTCGTTTACTCTAAAAACGTAAATGTTCGTTTGCACACTTGATTTCCCAATAAACAGGTCAATAGGCATCTTGATACTTGCCAGAAGTGTGTGCTTTGCCAATATCCTTTTGTTATATTCTTTGGCTCTGCCCGAACCGGCAGAACTTTGGATAATAAAAGCTGCGTAGCCTTTATTCATCATTCCAAGAGCCTTTTCAACGAAATTCATTCCATTACCATTGGCTGAATAAGGCGGATTTAGAACAAAAGCATCAGCCGGAAATATATTGTTCGTATCACCATATTCATAATTCCCTTTAAAGTCAACTAAAGAGTCTCTATTTATAATGTTGGAGCTACCATCTCCCATCAAAATCATATTAAGTACTGCCAACATATATACGCTCGGAAGCACCTCCAAGCCGAGTAATTGCTTTGCTTTAATATGAATTTCTTTTATGGTGAGTTCTTCCGGGGATGTGATAGTCGCTTTGGCATCGTTAAGCATTTCATTCATTGCTGCAATCAATAAACCGGCAGACCCTGTGGCAAAATCCCAAACAAAAGAGTCTTTATTGACACGTGCCAATTTTACTAATAGTGCCGCGACATAAGACGGAGTAAGTACGACATCATTTAGTTTATCTTGAGAGAAACCGAGCCAGCCATACATTTCATTAAAGAGCTTTCCTGTAAAGTCGGTAGTTAAACCAATTTTGTAGTAGATACCCAAATCATCCACAATCTTTGTGAATACTCTTTTTAGCTGACTTTCTCCGTTTTCGACTTTATTGATATTTTCAGTAGTAAGCGTATTTTTTAGAGTTCTGATAATGAAATCTTTTTTCTCTGCCGGTAGTTCTTTCTCCGCTAAAAACGCCTCTATTTTTCTTACTACTATGTCGCCATCACGATGACCTTTCTCTATTGAAGATTTTAAATCCGTTTTTTCAAGAGGCGATACTTTACCCTGTATCCCAAGTGTCGCTATAATAGATGCAGCAACGAGATATACACGGTCGTTTTCTCCTAAGCCTTTTTCATTTTGGTAAATGTCATTATTGAGTTTGACTAAACTTGCATTGATTTCTCTTTCTCGTTGCTCTTTAAGTCTTTCTTTTTCATCAGGCGTAAGACTTAGAGTCTTTACTTTTTCAATAAAAGCATCGAAGTTTTTCGGGGCTAAAAAAGAAAAATCAGTAAACTCTCCGACCTTTTGACCAACGCCAAAATTATTAGATGAAACATAATACACGCCTATTTCGTGTTGTATTTTCCCGGCTTCATCCTTGTAGCCTGTCATTCCAATAGCAATAATATCGGTGTAAGTTGTATGATGAAGTAGAGCATTTGCATAGTGCACAGCACCATTCACAGCAAATGAATTGATGTTTTTTAGATTTGGTTCGTTTTTGGTTAATTTATTATCAACCTGACCGTTTGCGTCAAGCTTTTCTAACTTGCCCTTATATCCCTTGTATTCAATTAGAATGGGGTAAAAATTCAAGTCCTTATCTTGTAATAACAGCTTTGCATCAGGACGATTTGCTCCCGTACCTCCATTCTTTGTGAAGTAGTCAGCAAGAGCCTTGTCAATTTCTGTATTGAGAGGCTCTTGTTCCAATTTATATTCCAATTTATAAGATTTCAGCCATCCATTAGCCAAATCTGCAATGTTTGGTTCTATCGACCGTACAGAGGTTTCCTTTGCCATATCTATTTATTTTTTTTATTATCAATTATTGTATTCACATCTACGCTATACATTTTGGCTGTTCTAATGATATTTATATTGTTCACCAAGATGTTCATAATCATCAGTGCCCCAAAAGATGTTTTCTCTTGTGGTGTGGTCTCGCAATAACTTCTCTATCACTTTTTGCCATAGAAATTTCTGAATATCATTCTCGTTGATGTCCGATTCAAATATCATCCGTATAAATGTGCTATGTAAACAAGCGTTATCCCGCTTGCAGTGATTTATGCTTGTTCATAATGGCTACAAAGATATAATGATTTCAGCAAGTAGCATCTATGGGCTTGAAATTATTGTAGTTCGCTATCTGTAGAAATAATGTTTAAAGGTCGGCCGGAAAACCTATAATAGACGAGTAAGGAAAGCATTAATGATTTCTCGGGTAACCTATAATAGGTTTTTCGCCCCCTCTATTATAGGATTTTCCGATGAGCAAGGTAGACGAATTTTGTCAGCAGGGGAGACAAAAAATACAGTAACAGTTGGCGAACAAAATAGTAACAAATCACGATGAAACTGTTACTATTTCATTTGGAAACTGTTACTGTTTTGTTGGGCGGTTGTTACTGCGCATGAAGCCGATTGTAGCGACA